>NZ_BDQK01000005.1 GCF_003864295.1 Aphanothece sacrum FPU1
GTAATGGTAAAAGTTCATCTTCTATACCAGGATATGAACATATTTCAACTGAACAAGCACAACGTATTTATCGAGGTTCTCAATCATAAGATCTTGACTGTAGGGGCTTAATATTATTAAGCCTATCTTTAATGAATTTACCCATTGTTTATCATCCTCAATATGTTGTCCCTCTTCCTGATGGACATCGTTTTCCCATGTCTAAATTTCGCCTGTTGTATGAATTATTATTGGCAGATGAAATTATTAAACCTGAAAATGTTTATACACCAGAATTCCCTCTACAACAAGTCCTAGAATTAATTCATACTTCTGATTATATAACAGCTTATTGTCAAGGAACTCTCGATGCTAAAGCACAACGACGTATCGGTTTACCTTGGAGTGACTTATTAGTTAAACGGACTTTGATCGCTGTCGGAGGGACTATTTTAACGGCTAAATTAGCTCTAAAGTATGGGTTAGCTTGTAATACAGCAGGGGGAACTCATCACGCTTTTCCTAGTTATGGTTCAGGGTTTTGTATTTTTAATGATTTAGCGATCGCTGCTCGTTTTTTACAACAGTTAAATTTAGTTAAAAAAGTGTTAATTGTGGATCTTGATGTGCATCAAGGAGATGGTACTGCTTACATTTTTCAAGATGATCCCACTGTGTTTACTTTTTCCATGCACTGTGATATAAATTTTCCAGCAATTAAACAAAAAAGTGATTTAGATATTCCTTTACCTGAAGGTTTAGACGATGAAAGTTATTTACAAATTTTAGCTCAAAATTTACCTGATGTATTATCTCAATTTAAACCAGATTTAGTATTATATGATGCAGGAGTTGATACTCATGTCAAGGATAAGTTAGGAAAATTGTCTTTAACTGATAGAGGTTTATATCGTCGAGAAATGCAGGTCTTAAGTGTTTGTCTTGCTGCTGGTTATCCCGTTGCTAGTGTCATAGGTGGAGGTTATACTAAAGATATCAATAGCCTAGTTTATCGTCATTCTTTATTACATCGAGCAGCTAAAGAAGTTTCCCTGTTGCTTTCGTAGGTTGGGTTGAGGAACGAAACCCAACTCTATATCCTCCTATCATAACTTATTGCTATATTAATAATTTAACTTTAGATAAGATTTTTTTTGTTTCTCTAAAATCTTATTTATTAAACTGAATCAAAGAAAAAAAGCTAACTAATATCAGTTAGCTTACCCTAGCACAAATATTGGAAGACAAAGACTAATGAGGATCTTCTGAACTCTGAAAATAGCCCCTATTAAAACTTTCTGAAACAGATACAAATGGTTGAGATTGTAAATTTTCTTTGTGAATAATTTTATTAAGACCTTGTCGTACTAATGAAGTTAAATTATGCCAACAAAGATCCTCATTTTCATTAATTAATTGATAATCTTTGAGTAATTTTTCTAATCTTTTTAAAGCATTATTAGCAATTTGATACTGAGTATTTTCTTCTGAAATCAACGGAGTTGATTTTCTTAATGGATCTCGTTCAATTGCTGCTATAGCACGACGTACAGCAGATTTAATTTGTTCTTGATATCTCTTTTTTCCTAATCTTTTTTGCTGTTCTTCTCCTATTTTACTAGAGGCATAAAGAGCAGGCAAACGATTAAGAGCATGAGTTTCTATCTCAATAGTATTAAAGTAAGCTTTCAACGCTTTAGGATAACATTTGAGTTGTTTCTCAATCTCCTCCTTAACGAGAATTTCCATGATATTAACATGGATTCTTGCACAATTGTCTAGATACTGTTTCATATTAAAAACCTTTAGGGTTAAGTTGTCAATGAAACCAACAGTTATTTGTCTATTTTCCTTCGTTAATTAGGGAGTGACAAAAAAACTGAACCTCGTATTTGACGAATTTAAAAGCTCGTTAAAGGTTGATCCGGAGAAATACGGATTAACTAAGAAATAAGCTTTGTGGTTCTCCTTAATTATACGCAAAAAAATAATAATTGTCCAGCATATTTGAAAAAATAATTAGAGTTATAAAATCTTCAACAAAATACTTAATGTCTTTATTAAATCTTTAAAAAAAAGCTTTTTTTTATCAGTAAAAATTCGGAAAATATCTGAAACCTGTTAATGATTCTTGCTAGAAATTACGGAGAAATGAGATAATAAAATTTCCCTCAATAAAGAGTGAGTAATCCATTATCGGGCCCTAAGCTAAAACGCATTTACAATGCGTTTTAGCAAGGCAAAAGGCAAAAAGCAAAAGGCTTTCATGGAAGAGGATTGTAGCTTTTTTCTTGCATTTAACCAATAAGCAGTTTAAATGCACAACAGCTTACTAAATACCCTTGGACAAATTGGATTGCCTACTCCTGGATCAACTACTGCGACCTAAGCTGTTGTGCATTTAAACCGCTTATTTTGAACTTTGGTACAGACGTTAAAACCCCCTCTCCGAAGCTCCGAAGCTCCCTGCTCCCATGCAGTCACAACAGGTCAATTAAATGCGTGACAGCTTATACGGTTCCTATGGGAAAGTAAGGATAGGCATTCATTAATACTTAAGTGGAGGTTAATTTTGGCGATCGCCCCTTTCATCATTTCCACGTAACCGTCTTTTAAGCCAAAATCAGTCAGGAAGACGATCACACTGATTTTAGACATTTTCCTATCAGGGAGCAAAGTTGACACAATTATAAAGATTTGGTAACAATAGCTACAAAAGATTAGTCAGATGTTATGTTAGAGATGAAGATAAGGCACAAAAGTGAAAAAGGAGATGTCCATTATGAACATAATTAACTCAGAAAATATTGCTCACGCTGCCCAAATTCATCGAGAAAGCTTACGAAAAAGCTTAAAACACCGTCTAGAAGTCGCTAGAGCATCGGGTAACGAGAAATTAGTACATCAACTTGAAGTTGAGGCTAATTATTTACGTCTTAGTTAAACCAATATCATCAACTCAAGGCAAAATTATATAAAAAAATCTTTAATGCAGTTGATGAGTACGGTTATAAATTGTACTAAAGAGGCGGATTTTAATCTATTATTAGGTTAGTCCGTCTCTTAAATTTATATTGTACTTAGCAGATTCTCAAAAGGCAAGTTTTGTTTCCAGCGATAAGTATTAAAATCTCGTTGATCTACCGAAAAAATGCGGCCATGTCCTAAATGTTCAGCTAAAATAACTAAGGAAGCATCAGCTAAATCCATTGGAAGGTTTTCATATTGTTTCATCAGTTGCGCAATACGAGATGTAGAATTAGTTGTTAAGTCGAAAATTGTAAATAATCCTTGATCAAGATTATTAATAAAAAGAATTTGAGAATTACTTCCTTTACGTTTCAATAAAAGATGACAAGTTTCTGTGATAACAGGCCAGGTTGTAATTAAAGGTTCATTGTATTGTTTTAACGCTTGTGTGGCAATTTGGTGATAATTGTCTTTTTGATCAATCAATGCTAACCAAAATCCTGTATCAACAATGATCATATTTAGCGTTTAATGTGTCTGATAAAACTTGTTTATAGGTTGTTGATAAATCTTCTTCAACAGAACAAAACCCTATTAATCCACTTTCCTCAAATTTATCATATAGTGTTTTTTCTTGTTGGTTATTTTTATTCTCAGATATTGCTTTTTGAGCAGCAACTCGAACATATTCATCTGATTCTTTATCAGAAGTGAAGTGTTCTAAGTAAACCTCAATTAGTTTTTTATTCACTTCATCTTCTAGGATAATAAGAGCATCAATTAACGTTAGTTTAGTTAATCTCCCTAAGTTTCTAACAAATAGACTCGTAATTAATTCTAACTTTCTTGCTGAGGAAATTAAAGAAGCACAAGAAACACTTTTAATTAAAATCTCTAGTTTATATTCTTCAGTAAAAACTAGATATTTGTGAATTAATTTCTGACGAAATACTTGAATACTTTGACTTAAAACCAGTTGTTTACATTCTGCAAGAAGCGCAACTGCACCATCATAAGCATCCTTAAAATCAGGTGAATTACCTAAATATAATACGGTTAATACGTCTTCTGTCGTTTGTATATGTTTAGCACAAGATTTTTTGATGCTAACTCTTTCTTGAGGAGAAGCATTAAAATATTCTTTGATTTTAGCTAGGTTTGAATAAAAGTCTACAGGTTTCTGAAAACCAGAAGAAATGTTTACCAAAATGAAAATTCTTTTACTTTTAACAACTCCTTCTCTTGTGTTATGTACAGTTTGTCGCATTTCATCAGATGTTAAAATTCTGATTTGCTGCGTTTTCTTAACATTTTCTGATATAGAACCTAAACATACTCCTCCATATCCCTTGAGAGTATAACTTTCAGATAAGTTATCACCCTTACTCAATGTTTTATATTCTGGACGCATGGGAGTTTTAATCATAATCTTACCTCCATTTCTCCTGTAATTTTTCTGTGGTTAATTTCATCAAATATTCAAGGTTATACTCATAAATAGAGGTTAACCAATCACTGAGATTAAAATCATCATCATCATAAATAAATTCTTCCATACTCTTAGATGATAAAATTAAAAATTTTACCATAGATTCATCTTCTAATCTTATTCTTTGCTCAGAAGATATATGGACAACTCCTAAAGAATTCGGCAATCTCAACATTAATTTAAAATCAAATAATTCTAATTCATTATCTAATTCTTCAATATTATTAATGAATTTAAAAATCTTAGGATTATCTTTAGGAGTAGACCATTCTAAATCTTTATCAATTAAACACACAAAATTAAAATTGTAACTTTTTAAGTTCAATAGTAATGGTTCGTCATCTAAATATAATTTTGAATACCAAGATTTAAAATTATGCCATTCATCAATAAATTCTTGTAAAATATCCTTAAAGTCAATATTATTGTCATCATTTGGTCTAATGTAACTATAAAGAAAGCTACTATTACTAAATTTAATTAACCGATCAGATTCAAAATTAGCAAACGAAACTACACTGACACTATTGCCAAATAAAGAAGTTTCATCTTCAAAATTACCAGATTGATCTTCCGTTTCAGGAAATCTATCTTTAATGGTTTCCCAATATAACCCAAGATAAGCTGAAGAAAAACTGATTGTCTCAAATTCTACCCCAAAAATAATCTCAAATATTGGTAACTTGTTAAACGTGATCGTATTCATTTTAGATACAACTGAGCCATAGTCAATAGTAAATCCTTTAGTGATTTATTATATCATAAAAAGTTATTTTATCCAAATATAGATTAAGCTAATACCCTAAAGATTACCTTAAATGTCAGGGCTTAATGCCATTAAGCCCCTACACGGTATATTACTACTTAAGTCCTATTTATTAAAAATTAATCTAAAATTCCTCTGAACCTTTGGTGTATTGTTGCTTATAAAACTGAGCATAACGCCCTTCTTTTTCTAATAATTCATGATGAGTTCCTGACTCTACTACTTGTCCTTTTTCTAACACTAAAATACAATCAGCACGACGTACTGTACTTAACCGATGAGCAATAACAAAAACCGTCCGATTTTCCATTACCCTTTCTAACGCTTCTTGTACCAAAGCTTCCGACTCAGAATCTAAAGCAGATGTAGCTTCATCTAGTATCATAATACGAGGATTTAATAACACGGCCCTTGCGATCGCAATTCTTTGTTTTTGTCCTCCAGATAAGTTAACACCCCGTTCTCCGACCCAAGTATGATAACCTTGAGAAAAGCCCATAATAAAAGAATGAGCATTAGCAATTTTTGCCGCTTTTTCAATAGCAGGATAATCTAATTCCTCTTGTCCATAAGCAATATTTTGAGCAATAGTTCCTGAAAATAAAGTAGTTTCTTGAGGAACGATACCAATTTGACGACGAAGACTGGTTAAACTAACATCTTTAATATCAATTCCATCAATTAATATTTCTCCATCTTGAGGATCATAAAAACGGGGTAATAAATTAACTAAAGTCGTTTTTCCTGCACCAGAAGACCCAACTAAAGCGATAATTTGTCCAGGTTCTGCTAATAAACTAAGATTTCTTAATACAGGTTGATCTGGTTTATAAGCAAAACTAACCTGAGAATATTCTACTTTTCCCGTAACATGAGGCAACGTTAAAGCATTATCTTTTTCTATAACTGTGGGTTGTTCAGCCATTAATTCGAAAATGCGATCAACCGATGCTTCTGCTTGTTTAAACTCATTATAATTGCTAGTCATTAAATCAATAGGATGAAGTAATATAGCAACTGCGGCTAAATAACTCACAAATTCTTCTGACCTTAAATTACCTTGAGAAATTTGCCAACCCCCAATCAAAAATAGGGACATAATACTAATTGCTTCTAAAAATCCCACCACCGGATATTGAGTAGCTTTTAATTTTTCTGCCCGATATCTAGCATTACGATTTTGTTTAGCTTCTTGATTAAACCGTTTCACCTCATAATCTTGGGCAGCGAAAGCTTTAACAACTCGAATACCGCTAAAAATTTCTGTTAGTAAAGCAGAAAGATTAGAAATTTGATTTTGACTGCGACGGGATAAAATTAATAATTTTTCTCCAAACTGACTGACCAAAGTTGCCATTAAAGGAGCTAAAATTAAACTAGCAATAGTCAACTGCCAGTTCAGATAAAACATATAAGCTGGAATAACAATTAATTGCAAAGCATTAGAGACAAATTGATGAGATAATTTATCCACAACTTCCCCAACCTTGTCAATATCTTCCGTTAAACGATAGGTCAAATCTCCAGTTTTTGTAGTTTCAAAATAATCTAATCCTAATCTATGAAGATGGGCATAAACAGCGTTACGCACATTTAAAACCATCTCTAAAGAAGCATTGATCATAAAAATATTTTGACCGTATTGAAAAATGCCCCGAAGAAAAAAAGCGAGGGTTCCTAACCCTAACCAATAGGCTACTTGTTCAACCTTTCCTTGTCCCATATATAAAGAGACTTGACCCGCTAAAAAAGGCAAACATAATGTTACCAGGACAAATCCTAAAATACAGATAAATCCTTTAACTAATAAGGGCCATTGTGGCCACAAATAAGGCAATATTTGCCACCAACTAGAACGAGTTTTCATATTAACCGATCACTACTCACTGCTAAATCTTCATGATTCACTCCCAGATAATTTAACAGAAGATTGGCAATTCTGATAGAGGCCCCTGGAGGGCCAAAACGATTTTTTCCCTGTTCCACACAAGCGGCCAAATAATCTTTATCAGCAACGGTTTTGGCCACACATTGGGCTGCCTCCCGTAAGGTTTGGGCAGTTGCGGCCCCCGTTCCAATAGTTTGGGCGCAACTGCCAATAAGTCGGGTTTGGGCCTCGGCAAATTGATAGGTAAATTGAGGTCCTTCTCCAGGTACTTGAATAACAGGTTTGCCTAAAGCAATGCCTTGATCTACCGCTAATCCCGCCATGCCTAACATTAGGGTACAATTATGTAAAATGTCACTGAAAGCATCTGCATAAAATAAGACCTCAGCCGTCCCTTGATCGGTTTTATAGGTCAATTTGCCCTCTGTATATTCCCAGCCTTCAGAAGTGGCAATTTCGGGCAATTCTGTCATTATTTTTGGCACTAAGGCGGCCCTAAATTGGATATTCTCGACCCCCATGACTTTGACAATTTCTAAGACCAGTTTGAGTTGTAAAGTAAAGTTACGAATGGCTTCAGGTAGACGAGAACCTGGAAGCAGGGCTATCATAGGATGATTGGGATTTAGTTGTAAATCAATTCCTGTCGGATTAAGTTTATCTAGAGAAGGAATACCGCCAAATTTGGCTTTAGAGAATCCTTGTTGCTTTAAATCTTGGGCTGTGTAAGGATCTCTGGTAATAACTGCTAAACATTTTGGCGATCGCAAGAATTGACCAATAAAGGGGCCAATATATAAATTGCCTTCATAAAGGGCAGACAGACAAGAAATGAAGGAAACATAACGATATCCGGTAGAATAAGCAAATCCTTGAGATATGGTGTCTCCTGTAGCCATAATTAGGTCACAGGTGGGGGCATATTGCCAAACAGCTTTTAATTGTTCCCAGGTGAGTCCTACTAGACCCGCTTTGAGATCCGTTAGCAGACGAAAACGGTTAATATAGGAAAATCCCCCAGAAGGCATATTTTGCGTGGGGCCAATAATAGGAACGTTTAACCGACGATAGGCGTTACCTTCGCCTACAATGGGCATAGCGGCTACATCCAAGGTAGGACACAATTCTAATAGGGTTTCTATGACATAAGAGGAATGGTTGTCCTCTCCATGACCATTACTAATAAATAAAACTCGTTTCGACGAGGAAGGCATAGGGTAATTTCCTTTAACAGTTTTTTAAAGTTTAACTTTCTTCCCCAAAAAGTCCCCCGATTGATTAAGGGGATGAATTTTGCGTAAACTCTATGATACAATGCACACCAGATAAAACAGATATAAAGTTGAGAAGCTTGCCCATTATCTACAGGGTCACGAGTCCGTCAGGAATTAACCATCGGTGAAGCTGATTTAGTAGCTTTTGTCTGTAATAATTAAAATTATGGCTTATTCTACTGTTAAAATTCTTTTACCCCAAGAACAAATAATCGATTTTTGTCAACATTGGCAAATTAGAGAATTATCATTATTCGGGTCTATTTTACGTTCGGATTTTGGGGATGATAGTGATGTTGATATTTTAGTTAGCTTTGCGACTCAAACTAATTATAATATTTTTGATATTCTCAAGATGCAAGAAGAATTAGAGGAAATTTTTCAGAGAAAAATAGATTTGATTGACAAAGAAACTATCGAAAAAAGTCCTAATTGGTTACGTCGTCAAGAAATTTTAGGCACAGCAAAAAATATCTTTATTTCAGATAATAATCCAGACAAATTGACAGCATTAGATATCAATGTTAATGATAAATTAAACTCACAAAAATCTATGTCAAGAGATTTAGCAACTTTATTGGATATTGCTCGTTTTGCTCGTAATATTATAACAATTTCTCAAGATATTACTCAAAATGACTTAGAAAATGATATAATTAAACAGTCAGCTATTTTGTATCAAATAGCTATTTTAGAAGAAGCAGTTAAACGTCTTTCCCCTGAATTTCGTCAACAGCATCCTCATGTTCCTTGGAAAAGGATAGCAGGAATGCGCGATATTTTAACCCATAAATATGATCAAATTAATTTAGAAATTGTTGGGGATGTGATGAACAATAGAATTCCTGAATTTTTGGCAATGATTGAACCGTTATTGCCAACGGAAGAAAAAGAAAGATAAAAAAGATTGGCATTGCGGTTCTACCGGACAAGTTATGCTAAATTATTAAAAATAATAGACTTTAACTCTAAAGAGTTAAGCTATACAAACAAAGGTTGCCTACGCAACCTAGAATTTAGTCCGCGTTCGTCGGAGGATCGTTTTTATAGGATCAGGCATAAGGTCTGTTATTAATTGTTATTTTAGTTTCGTAGGGACATAATATATTATGCCCCTACCCATTTTTCGCTCTAACAGTCAAGATGCTATAATTCTCAATTGTCCATTACTTAGCTGTAATGCGTTTCATCGCTTCTTGCACATTTTCCCGACTATTAAAGGCAGAAATGCGGAAATAACCCTCTCCTGCTGCCCCAAAACCTGATCCTGGAGTTCCCACTACATGGACAGTCTGTAATAATTTATCAAAGAAATCCCAACTTGACAGATTATTGGGGGTTTTTAGCCAAATATAAGGGGCATTGACTCCTCCATATACCTCAAACCCTGCGCCAGTAAGTTGCTCACAGATAATTTTAGCATTTTCTAAATAAAAGCTAACTAAGGCGTTAACTTGCGCCTTTCCTGCCTCAGAATAAACCGCCTCGGCCCCCCGTTGCACAATATAGGAAACCCCGTTAAATTTGGTAGATTGGCGACGGTTCCACAACTTCCATAATTCTACCTCAGAAGCGTCTAAAGCTTTAGCTTTTAAGGTTTTGGGAACAACAGTTAAAGCGCAACGAGTCCCCGTAAACCCGGCATTTTTGGAAAAAGACCGAAACTCAATAGCGCAGTCTCTGGCCCCTTCAATTTCATAGATAGAATGGGGTAAGCTAGGATCGGTGATAAATGCTTCGTAAGGCCGCATCAAACAAGATAATTGATCCATGACCCAAAGCATAGTCTACCCAAGCTTTAAGGTACTCTTTTGTTGCAGTGGCCCCGGTCGGGTTATTAGGGAAACACAGATAAATGAGGTCAACTTTTTGAGTCGGTATCTCTGCAATAAATTTGTTTTCGGTAGTGATAGGTAAATAAACTAACCCGTCATATTCTCCTTTTTCGTTGATATTTCCCGTATTACCAGCCATAACATTAGTATCCACATAAACGGGATATACGGGGTCTGTTACCGCAATTTTGTTATTTTTGCCAAAAATATCGAGAATGTTGCCTGTATCGCATTTAGAACCGTCGGAGATGAAGATTTCAGAAGCATCTATATCACATCCTCTAGCTTGGAAATCATGGGCAGCGATAGTTTCCCGCAACCATCCGTAACCCTGTTCGGGGCCATAACCTTTGAAACTGCTGCGATCGCCCATATCTTCAACTGCTTTAATCATAGCGGTGCGACACGCTTCGGGCAGAGGTTCAGTTACGTCACCAATACCCAGTTTAATGATTTTAGCATCGGAGTTAGCTTCAGCGAAGGCGTTTACCCGTCTTGCTATTTCAGGGAAAAGGTATCCTGCTTTGAGTTTGAGATAATTGTCGTTGATAGTTGCCATATGTTAGATCATTAGAAATGCCAATAAGTAGGTAGACAAAATTAATTAGACAAATTTTGTAGGGGCTGGTTTTTGTAGGGGCTGGTTTTTTACATAAATTAATGATTCTCACAAAAAAGTTAAATAAACCCGCCCCTACTACCTTTGTTACTTAACCATTACGACTATATCAAAACCCGCCCTGGCTGTGCAATTAATTTTGCGCACGGTACTTACTAAGCTTACTGCTAATGATTCCCCCTTATCTAAGTAATAAGTAATAAATAAATAAATAATAATCAGAGATTTTTCTGATGACTAATTTTAGCGAACAATCTAGACTGAATATTACTTAAGTCAATTTCAATCATATAAGTAATAATTCAAAAGCTTAAAAGCCCAGGACATAAAAATGGAAATAACTCAGAATAAATGGGAATTTGCGACATTAGCAAGCTATGAACAATTCATATTCCAATTACTAGAAGAAAATGAATTCATTGCCGACCCATTACTTGACTGGGAAGATGCCTTATTAGATAATAATTTTTTACTTAGACAATCCCCTTAATAAATAGTAGGTTGGGTTGAGGAACGAAACCCAACAAATACTAATTGTAATAATTGTAATAAGGGACGAATTTATTTGACTTTTTTGTCAGCATCATGTAATCGGGGAGGGTTTATTCAATTTTTTTGTGATAATCATAAAAGAGGGGCGGGTTTATTCAATTTTTTTGTGATAATCATAAATCCAGTAAAAAACCCGCCCCTACAAAAACCGGCCCTGACAAATTTTATGTAATTAATTTCATATACCGATTTAATACCAACTCTGTTTTTAAGGTATGATGGTAGAGAATTTAACATCTCAAACCAATCTACTAGGAAGTCGATGAAAAGTTTGTGGAATGACCAAGAAGCGGCTAAATATCGCGGCGAATTAGGATTACGAGTCTATACATCCCGATTATTAGGACAAAATCCGTCTTTAGTGTTACATGGAGGTGGCAATACTTCCGTTAAGATTCGTCAAGAAAACTTAGTTGGTGAAACAGAAGATATTCTCTATGTTAAAGGAAGTGGTTGGGACTTAGCCACCATAGAAGAAGCTGGATTTTCAGGAGTCAAAATACCCCATCTATTAAAATTAGCAAAACTGCCAAGTTTATCTGATTCTCAGATGGTGAATGAACTCAAAACCCAGATGATCAAATCAACTGCCCCATCTCCTTCAGTAGAAACCATACTTCATGCTATTCTACCTCATAAATATGTTGATCATACCCATGCAGATGCAGTAGTTACTATCACCAATACAGCAGAAGGAAGAAAAAGAATTGAAGAACTATATGGGGATAAAGTAGTCATTATTCCCTATATTATGCCAGGCTTTGATTTAGCCCGTTTATGCGCTCAAGAATGGACAATTCAAGCTCAGGAAAAAACCATAGGCATGGTATTAATGAATCATGGCATTTTTTCCTTTGGAGAAACTGCCCAAGACGCTTATGAAAAGATGATTGAATTAGTTAGTCAAGCAGAAGAATATTTACAAAAAAATCAAGCTTGGAATATTTCTTATTCTTCAATTATTCCACCTCAAAAAAGTTTAACTCATCCCATTGCTAAGTTACGTTATGAAGTTTCCCAAGCAGCCGGATTTCCTGTTATTTTAACCTTTCATCGTCAAGAAAAATACTTAAGATTTGTTCAAAGAGAAGATATTCAAACCATTTCTCAACAAGGCCCCGCAACCCCAGATCATGTCATTCGCACTAAAATTTTGCCCTTATTAGGACAGGACGTACAGGGATATGTAAACGCCTATGAAACCTACTTTAAGACCCATATAACTCAAGCTAAAGACCCTAAAACCATGCTTGATCCTGCCCCCAGAATAATTTTAGATCCCGAATTAGGATTAGGAGCGATCGGACGTAATGCTAAAGATGCCGCCATAGTTGCCGATATTTACGAGCATACCATCGAAATTATCGAAAGATCTACATTTTTAGGCGGATATCAAGCCTTATCAGCTCCAGATCTCTTTGATGTGGAATATTGGGAATTAGAACAGGCAAAATTGGCAAAAGGGGGCAAACCGTCCGTTTTTTCGGGAGAAATTGCCTTAGTAACGGGTGCAGCATCCGGTATTGGTAAAGCTTGTGTTAACGCTTTATTGCAACGGGGGGCCGCAGTGGTGGGCCTCGATATTAATGAGGCTATCACCGATTTGTATAAACGCCCTGACTTTTATGGTATTCCCTGCGATATCACCGATGAAACCGCTATTAAAAACGCCATAGAAACCACTGTACAAAGGTTTGGTGGTTTAGATATGGTGATTCTTAATGCGGGTATTTTCCCTGCTGCTTGTCCCATCGAAACCCTTTCTAGTGAGCAATGGCGACGTATTATGAGCATTAATCTGGATGCTAATTTAGTGTTAATGCGAGAGGTTCACCCCTTCCTGAAATTAGCTCCTAAAGGTGGTAGAATCGTCGTTATTGGCTCGAAAAACGTTCCGGCCCCCGGCCCAGGGGTGGCAGCTTATTCTGCCTCCAAAGCAGCCTTAAATCAATTAACTCGTGTAGCCGCCTTAGAATGGGGTAAAGACAATATTCGTCTTAATTCTATTCATCCTAACGGGGTATTTGATACAGGAATTTGGACAGAAGAAGTATTAGAAGCAAGGGCTAAACATTATGGTTTAACAGTGCAAGAATATAAAACTAATAATGTTTTAAAAGTGGAAGTAACCAGTCAAGATGTAGCAGAATTAGCTGCTTTTATGTGTGATAGTTTGTTTGCCAAAACAACAGCAGCCCAAATTCCGTTAGATGGAGGAAATGAAAGGGTTATTTAACAGAGATCTTATCCTAGTAGGGTGGGTTACACGCGGTTATAATTTTAATAACAAAACTAATAATTTTCAAAGTGCGTCGTAACCCTTCATCTTAAGTATTGTAACTCCGAGATACCTTTTTTAGCAATATTTTATGATAGACAATTTACCGCAAAACATATATTATTATCAATGTAAGTAGGTGTCTAAATATGATTGAAAATAACTGGAAAAATTTTCTCAAAAATCTAGGAGAATGGAAAGGGTCATTTACGGTAATTTCTACTCAAGGAAATATTATTAGTTCTACCCCATCAATTATTAATTTAGAAGGGTTAGAAGATAATAAATTAGTGCGGTTTCGTGTTCGTCGTTTTGGCCCAGGTGGTTATGATCAAACCCCTGCTCAAGACTATCAACAAGAATATCGTACAATGGGAAAACAGCTTATTTTCTTTGAAACCGGAACCTTTTCTAAAGGGTCTTTACAATTAGCTCCTTTTTCTGATTTTGGGGCAGAATTTGGCTTTATAAAAGATGATCGCCGTTTGCGTTCTGTGCTTCTCTTTGATACTCAAGGAGAATTTTCAAGTATTACCCTAATTCGGGAATTTCGCAGTGGAACCGATGCTCAGGAACGTCCCCAGTTAACATTAGATCAATTATTAGGAAAATGGGAAGGAATTGCTTGTACTGCTTCCCCAGACTTTCGACCATTACAGAGTTGTCAAACTTCCTTAGAAGTCAAAAAAATTGACGATACACATATACAACAACAATTAACATTTGAGAATCAAACTATTACGTCCATAGCACGAATTGAAGATAATAAACTGCACTTTGAACAAGGAGAAATTCCTAGACAAATCTTATTATTAGCTGATGGTGCATCTACTAATGTTCCTTTAAAATTAAAATTGAGACAACCTTTTTTTTTAGAAGTAGGTTGGTTAGTTAATACGAAAGAACGTCAGCGTTTAATTCGTCATTATGATGCTACAGGTGCTTGGACTGCTTCCACTCATGTCATTGAACATAAAGTTGATTAATTTATGTTGAGTTGGGATAGCTTAACTTACAATTTTTAAGTATAATAATAATCTTCCTGAAAATAGGAGTTTAAGAATTAAACAGTTCATAATTTATAATTCATAATTCATAATTTATAATTCATAATTTATAATTCATAATTCATAATTCATAATTCATAATTCATAATTCATAATTCATAATTCATAATTCATAATTCATAATTCATAATTCATAATTCATAATTCATAATTCATAATTCATAATTCATAATTCATAATTCATAATTCATAATTCATAATTCATAATTCATAATTCATAATTCATAATTCATAATTCATAATTCATAATTCATAATTCATAATTCATAATTCATAATTCATAATTCATAATTCATAATTCATAATTCATAATTCATAATTCATAATTCATAATTCATAATTCATAATTCATAATTCATAATTCATAATTCATAATTCATAATTCATAATTCATAATTCATAATTCATAATTCATAATTCATAATTCATAATTCATAATTCATAGAAATTACAAGCTAATTTATCCCTGAGTTGTTGGCCAATAGTTGTTTTACCTGACCCAGAAACACCCATTAATAGATAAATCATGTTATCCTTAATCCTAAATTATATTAAAATAATAATATATAAGACACTAAATTCTTAAAAAATCAATGCTAGTTCCTCTGACTCGTGAAGCATTTGAACAAATTATCCCACCTATTGCTACAGGGCCTCAATATGCTCATTATTGGGGAAAATTGCGAGATGTTTTAAGAAAACTATTAATTTCTGTTGTCGCTTTAACCGTTTTTTGGCTCATAGGAAAACTGTTAGGGCCAGGAGGACAAACTGTTAAACTAATTTTTGATATTATTGCAGGACTTTATTGGTTATGGTCGCCTGTTTTTTGGGCCAGTATTCGCAATGGAACCTATCGAAGGTTGCCTTATAGTGGATTTTGGCGCGGTGAAGTCCTAGACGTTTTTATCACCGAAGAATTAGTAAGAGAGGAACAAAATGTCAATAAATGGGGAGAATTAGTTGTGATTGAAAATCGAGAGCGACGTATTAATATAGAAGTAGGAGATCAAGAAGGATTTCGAGCAACAGTACAAGCTCCAGTAAAGCGTATTTATAAAGGAATTGTTCCCGGACAAATCGCTGAAATGCTAATATTATCAAAGCAACCTGATCTCAGTCGAATTGATAAAATTACAGATGTTTATTTGCCTCAGTATAACCTTTGGGTCGGAGATTATCCCTATTTACGGCGAGATGTATTTAAAGAGGTTCGTACTGAGTTGGGGGGTAGTCCCAGAAATACCACTCGTCGCCGTCCTCCCACAACTAAAAGACGTAAACGATTAGATTAGACTATAATTAAACGAAAGTACAGTTTTATGTAGCAGCCAAAAACGAAAAAATAAAGTAAAGTTATTGAAAAAGCTAGAAAGGAACTTTGTTCAACAGCTAAAGTCTAAACCTCAATAAGAAAAACTTTTACACAAAAATGCTAGATCATCGCGATGAACCTGCTACAATGGCTCGTATTAGCCATCGGGTTGCCGTATTAATTCCTTGTCGTAATGAAGGCCTAACTATTGCTCAAGTGGTTAAAGGGTTTCGCCAAGAGTTACCAGAAGCTCAAATTTATGTATATGATAATCGCTCTACAGATGATACCGTAGATCAGGCTAAGTCTACTGATGCCATCGTCCGTTATGAACCCCAACCGGGTAAGGGAAATGTCATTAGACGGATGTTTGCTGATATTGAGGCGGATATTTATGTCTTAGTCGATGGAGATAACACCTATGAAGTCTCTGCTATTGGACGACTCATACAGCGTCTTTTAGACAGTCATCTCGATATGGTAGTGGGGGCGCGTCGTTCTGAGGCGAAAGATAAAGAAGCTTATCGTCTAGGGCATCGGGAGGGTAACATTTTTCTCAAGGGTGTGGTTCAATTATTATTTGGCGCGCAACTTAAAGATATGTTGTCCGGTTATCGGATATTTTCCCGTCGTTTTGTTAAATCTTTTCCTGCCCTTTCTAGTGGGTTTGAAATTGAAACAGAATTTACAGTACATGCCCTAGAACTAAAGCTTCCTTTTGCTGAAGAATATATATTATATGGGTCAAGACCTCCAGGTTCAGAAAGCAAATTAAAAACCTTTACTGATGGTTGGCGAGTCTTAGGAACAGCTATTTTATTATTTAAAGAAGCCCGTCCTTTTTTATTTTTTGGTATGGTATTTTTAGTATTGGGCTTAATTTCAATGGGGTTAGGATTACCGATTTTTAGCGAATATGTCGCTACTGGATTAGTTCCTAGACAACCTACCGCTATTTTAGCTGCTTCAATTATGTTATTAGCTTTTTTAAGTCTAACTTGTGGACTAATTTTAGATTCTGTGGCTAGAGGTCGTCGAGAAATGAAACGCATGACTTATCTATTGCATCCTGCGCCGAATTTAGACAATCCTTAAACTGATATTTGATTCTCCAAAATTAAGCCATGAAAACTTCGATTAAGATTGCTATAATTTCTTTATTGTGGCTAATTGTTATCAATTCTGGAACCCTTGGGGTACTCGATACGGAACTAAGGTTAGATATGTCCCATGCTTGGTGGACAGGGACACAAGAAATAAAAATACCTCTTGATACACCCGCAAAAATTAGAGGAGATATCCGCTTTGGAGTAATAGGAATAGATGGTAAACGTTATATTGCCTATGAACAAGGACAGTCTATGCTTATGCTTCCTGGAGATTGGGTAGGAACTCAATTATATAACTTATTTCCTATTATGGAAGAAGAAAAATGGCGAGAGTTCGCTGTTAGTTTTTTGATTTTTATTCCCCTTAATATTGCTTTAGTTTTATCAATTTATTGGTTCTTAAAATTGTTCGAGTTTCCTGACAAGATTTCAGGATTAGCTAGTCTTACTTGTCTTCTGGGAACGACGATTTTACACTATGCTCAAGTACATCAACAAAATAATCAAGTTCTGTTGTGTGTTACTCTGGGTTATGCGGCCGCTTTTGCCTATGTGCAATCGAAAAATTATCGTTGGCTTTTTATAAGTGGATTGGTATTAGGAGGTAGTATACTAATCAGAATTACCTCTCCAATTCATGTTTTTACTGTAGGTTTGTTTTTAGTAGGATCTTTAATTTATCAAACTAGAGGTCAAGAATTATTAAAATTAGTTAAACCCCTGATTATTTGGACTATTGGTTTAATTCCTTTGACTCTTGTGGGCAGAATTTCTGATTATCTTCGATATGGTGGGTTTTTTTTGAGTGGCAAAAAGGTTGAAAAACTTCAATTAGCAACCGACCCTCTCTGGAAAGGAATGCCTCAACTTCCTGCTAATTATCCTTTGATTAATGAACCTTATGTGGGTGTAATTGGCCCCTTTATTTCTCCCGCTAAAAGTATTTTTATTTATGATCCATTTCTCTTGCCTTGTTTGCTGTTAGCCATTAATTATTGGAAAAGATTATCTTTTTATCTGCAATGGTATTTGCTAACAGCAGGATTAAATTTATTACTCCATTTATTTGCTTATAGCAAATTTTACTTTTGGCATTCTGATCATGCTTGGGCCGCACGCTATCATGTCACTTCTGTTCATTTATTACTGATTCCTTTATTAGGGATATTTTATCAAGATTTATTATTATCTAAACCTCTTAAAAAATGGTTAATGAAAGGTATTATTATTATTGCTTTATTAGTCAATTTTTCTTCAGTTGCAATGCCTTTTAATTTAGAAATATACCAAACTCAAATAGGATTTCCTGGCTCTCGACTTGATTTTCGTTTATCTCAAAGAATCACTAATATAGCTTGTAAATTTAATTCATCCATCTCTAATCGATGTATTGCTAATCATCCCAAAGATCAAAAGACATTAGAAGAATTTAATAAGTTTAGCTTTTTCCCATTTGTGTTTCAACAAGAAGCTAAAAATAACCCGCAGCTAGACGACATAGTATGGTTTTTGTTTTTGGTTTGGATATTAGCTTTATTTCTAGCCATATTTATGACCTTTAAGTTTTTCTGGTGTTTCCTGAATTGACAATTGACAATTAATAATTGACAATTAATGAATATTTAAAGATTAAAATCTACTCATGGGAACAATCTGGGAACTGGATTTTTATTCGCGGCCAATTTTGGATGAAAATCAAAAAAAACTCTGGGAAGTGGTCATCTGTGAGTCCCCCTTAGTCGTAGGGCGATCGCTCGATACTATCTTCAAATATAGTGAATTTTGTTCGAGTCAGACAGTTAATTCTCTCTGGTTAAAACAAGCTATTGAAAAAGCGATCACTCAAGCAGGAGAAACCCCGCAAAAAATCCGCTTCTTCCGTCGTCAAATGAATAATATGATCGTCAAAGCTTGTGAAGATGCTGGAATTCCTGCTGCCCCTAGTCGCCGCACCTATACCTTAAACCATTGTTTAGCTCAACGGATGACCGAATTTTATCCTACTCAGCCAGGGTATGATATAAAGGCGGCTCAGTCAGGTTCAGTAGCCTATCCCCCTTTAAATGCCATTGCTCTACCGGATGCTGTGAGAGGGGATAAAGCGGATAAATGGGCTTTTGTCAGTCTCGAAGCTGAGGCTTTCTCCGAGATGAATGAGTGGGAGATAGGTTTTGGTGAGTCTTTCCCCTTATCTTTGGCAGATGTCAACCCACAAATGCGAATTCCTGGGTTTATTATTTTTTCCCAACGGGCCCTTCCCTTAGCGGGTTGGCTGTCAGGGCTAGAAATCGGCTATCTTAAAGTTGAAGATAAACCCCGGCCTATCCTTCGTCTAGAAACAGGTATGAGTGATAGTTGGATTTTAGCTAGTTTTACTGATGCACAAACTTTAGCGGAGGCCAACGGGTTTGAAACCGCTAAACAAAAGGCGCAACAGGTTCATTTTTTGGCCGTTCAATCAAGTCCTGAAACAGAGTCTTTTGCCGGGTTTTGGTTACTCAAAGAACCTTAAAGAATTGGTGTTCGCGTTAAAACACACGAACACCATTTATTGGAATTATTAAGTTGGTCGAATTAATATTATGCCTCAAGAAACTGAACAAAATTTTCCCAATCTTGAATATGTTGCTTATGCTCAACTAAATTCTCAACAAAAAAAACAACGGTTAAAAGAACTTGTTTTAGTGTTTAGTCAATTAGGATTAATTGCTTTTGGAGGCCCGGTTGCTCATATTGCAATGATGGAAGATGAAATCGTTAAAAATCGTCAGTGGATAACCCGTGAAAAAATGTTAGACTTATTAGGAATAACTCACCTAATTCCTGGGCCAAATTCCACAGAATTAGCTATTCATATTGGCTATGAAAGGGCGGGTTGGCGAGGTCTAATTATTGCGGGATTCTTCTTTATTTTACCAGCATTTTTATTAGTTTGGTTACTGGCAATTATCTATGTACGCTATCAGAGTATCCCCCAAGTTGAAGGGTTACTTTATGGAATTAAACCTGTCATTATTGTGATTGTTCTCCAAGCTTTATGGAAATTAGGACGTAAAGCAATTAAAGATATTTCAACAGGGATTACTTGTATAATTATTATTGGGGCATTTGGGTTAGGAATTAATGAAGTTTTGCTTTTAATATTAGCTGGTTTAGGTGTAATGATTATCAAAAATTGGGGAAAATCTGGAATAATTAGTTCTTTTTTATTACCTTTTTCTTATCTTGCCACAAAAGTTAATTATACTCCAGAATTTTCTGCAAATTGGTGGCGAATTTTCCTGTTTTTTCTCAAAGTAGGATCAGTTTTATATGGCAGTGGTTATGTTTTATTAGCGTTTTTACAAAAAGACTTAGTAGAACGCACAGGATGGTTACAAGAACAACAGTTACTAGATGCTATTGCTATTGGCCAAATAACTCCTGGCCCTGTTTTTACAACTGCTACATTTATCGGTTATTTATTAGCAGGAAATGCCGGGGCGATCGCGGGAACTGTTGGTATTTTTCTACCTGCTTTTATTTTAGTAGGAATCATTAATCCTTGGGTAAATAAATTGCGTCAATCTCCTTGGACAAGTGGGTTTTTAGATGGGGTTAATCCTGCTTCTTTGGGATTAATGGTCGTTGTTACTTATACCCTTGGATACGCAACACTTATTGATAGTTTAACCATCATTTTAGCTGTATTCAGTGCCTTGGGATTATTCTATTTTCAGGTTAATTCTGTTTGGCTAATTTTGGCTGGGGGAGTAGTAGGTTTACTGTGGCAATGGTTCGGATAGATAATTAAAATTTAACTCAACTTATTCGGTTCTACCGGAAAAGTTATGCTTTATTATTACAAATAAAGGACTTTCACCTTAAGTTGACACCAATGACGGCCGTTGACCCCTACCAAACAGTTACCTACGCAAACTATAATGGCTGTCCACGAAGGTGGACTTTGTTTCTATAGGATAAGGCTTTAGCCTTTTATTAATTATTAGTTTAACATAACAAGTCCGGTAGAACCTTAAAATTTAACTCAACTTATTCAAGAATTAAGTATTTAGCATTGGCAGGAAACTTAAAAGATACTTGTTTAATATTGCCTTGTAAAGATACTTTTCCTTCCGCTAAACCATTGGAATCAACAATAGTTCCTTGAGTTAGATTAGGATTATTAATTGTGATAGTTAGGTCATTATTAATTAATCTCCAGGGGGCCTGACCATAATTAATGACCTGCAACCCTGAGACAGAGTTTCCCTGTTTATCTTTCCAAGATATAGCTTTTTCTTGCCATCCGGTTGAACGTGCTATCGTTCCCACTTGCACTAGAATTTTTTTGGAGTTCGTTAGGGGTTTATTATCCATTGATACTATTAAAACCGTAGCATAATTATTATTTGAAGTGATGACACTATCTTTTAATTTAATCTCCTTAACCTTGTCTAAAAATCCTGTGACACCTTGTGCTTTTGGGGTATCAAGTTGACAGATTCCTTTCCCATAATCCCAGACAATTTCTCCCGTAATAGAACGAATAATTTGGGCTTTTTCATCAATATAAGATTGAAAATTTACTACTTCATTTTTAGACGCTTGATTCTGATATGTTACCTCTGTTGGCCCCACTAAAAATGCCAAAGGATTAACTATTTTATTCTCAGAATCTTGATTTGTTACCTCTTGATCTCGGTTAGGATCAAAACTTCGAGTTTCCGCGATCGCAGGAATTTGACGTTGCCACAAATCCTCAAAAGAACGTTTTTCTTCAACTACTCTCTTTCCAGTTTGAATATAACCCTGACGATACATTAACGAAGCAGCAGGAAAATTGCCCAATAGTTCTGGAGTATTAATAATCCATTTACCCAGAGAAGGCATAAATCCATTAGCTGATGAAGGTTTTTGCCATTGGGGTTCTTTCATAGAAAACCAATAAACCCCATCTATCCCTGTCAAAGACTGAAAGACACTGACTAGAAATGGCCCTTCTGACTGATACCCCAAAGGAGGAACCCAAGAAGTTTCGGGAATAATGGTAGGATGGCCAGCTACCTGCTTGATATTGAGGGGAAAATCGAGAGGATTGAACAAAACTGACTCATTTGTAAACTTATCCCCATTAACAATGGCCCAACCACTGAATTCTCCTTGATGTATACCTCCGTTATAGTAGCGGTTAACCCCAATTACTTCAGTTGTTGTGTAAGAATAGCGTTCAGCATCATTAAGACGAACAGGATCAGCCGTTTTCCAGTTACCTGCATTAATTAATTGTTTGGCCCCGATATCTTTTCGTAAAAATTGAGCCATCTCTCCGTTAAAATTCCTCATAGTTTCGGTGTAGAATTGGGTTTGATCTGCGAGTCTTTTTCCTTTACCCGAATTAGGGTTTTGTGATTGAGTCATCTCCGAAATTGGATAAAATCTTACTAATTTTTCGGCAAAATTGTCTCCTTTAACGGATTCTTTTTCCCAAGCAATAGATGCATTAGTTAAAGAACCATATTTTTTGCTTAACCATTGAGCAAATTGACCACTTAAAATATCTAGATCTCGCCCTTTTACTTGACTAATTGTCCAAAATAATAAAGAATCTTCATTTTGTAGTTGAATAATAGCGATCGCGGGATCATCTTTAAGAGGAATACCCGTATAAGGATTAACAGGTTCTAATAACTTCCGTAACCAAATTTTATATGCGGATTGTAATTTAGGATCAAAAAATAGGAGTCCGTGAAGGGATGAACTATCGCGGGGTATTCCCCAATTAGACTGAGGTTTAAGAATGTTAGCATAGTAAGGAGAAAGGGTTAGATAAATTCCCTGTTGTTTCATGGCAGCTACATATTGCCATAATTTTTCTCTTGCTTTTTCGTCAATATCTGTTAATTGAGAATCCTTAATTTTAGCAGCAATTTGACCATGCCAACGCACCATATTAACCCCTCGTTTAGCCAAAAAACGGGCATTATCTTGTAATTCTGCTTGTCCTTCTTTGTGCCAAACATCTGAATTTACAGCCCAAAATCGAATGGGTTTGCCATCTCCTTTAAGGAAATCTCGTCCATCAGCAGAAAGACGAATAAATCCTGATTCTCCCGCCATTTTCTCATTGAGATAACGTAAATCAAGTAAGGCTTTTTTATCGTATTGGTCAGGTGCTGGTTGAAACTCCCAACTATTTTCGGGAGAAGGGACAGACGACTCAGTAGGGGCCGTACAAGATGGAGTTAATAAGAGTAAAAACAAGCCTAAATAAAGCTTAGTTTGGGAATAATTAGCTAACATTTTTTGTGTTAATCCACGGCTTCATAATCATTAGCAATAGTTTCATCATCATCAAAACTAAAGGTCAGTTCAAGATCATCTAGTTCTGTTTCCTTCTTCTCTAGAGGATTACTTGATGTGTAGCGCATTGTCGGATCTAAAGACTGAGTTTGATTAGGATCAAGTTCTGTTTCGAGGAGTTCTCCTAATGTATTAAAAGTATTATAACTCGTCCCTGGACTAATTTTCTGATAAACTTCTGCCCCAATACTCAAAATCATTTGTCGAAACTCATCTAGATAAGATTTTAATGTTTCTAGACTGACTCCCGAATTTTGTAAGGCCGCTTCGAGTTGTTCTTTTTTTTGTTTGCTCTGAAATATTAGTTCTTCTCGAATATTTTCTCTGTTTTCCCTGACAGTGGTTTCGTAAGTATAGAAAAGACTATCTGCTTGATTTCTCAATTCAATAATCTGAACACGACGACGATCTTTTTCCGCATATTTTTCAGCATCCTGCTGCATTCGGTCAATTTCGTTTGATTTAAGTCCTCCAGTATGACTAACAACAATCGTCTGTTCTCGGCCGGTTCCCTGATCTTGAGCCGAAACTTTGAGAATGCCATTGACATCAATATCAAAACTAACGTCAATTTGAGGAATGCCCCTAGGTGCAGGAGGAATACCGGCCAAGAGACATTTTCCCAAACTGCGATTATCTTTGGCCATGGCCCGTTCTCCCTGAAGTACATGAATTTCTACGGAAGTTTGTCCATCTGTGGCCGTAGAAAATACTTGAGATTTACTGGTGGGAATGGTAGTATTGCGTTCAATAATTTTGGTGAAAACTTCTCCCAGGGTTTCAATACCTAAAGATAGGGGGGTTACATCCAGTAATAAGATATCTTCTACTTCGCCCCCTAATACCCCTCCTTGAATAGCGGCCCCTAAGGCCACCGCTTCATCCGGGTTAATCGAGCGTTCTAGTTGACTATTAGGAAATATTTGTTGAATAATACGATGAATGGCGGGCATTCGCGTTGATCCCCCCACTAAGAGTACCCGTTCTAATTGTTTAGGCTCAATTTCACAATCTTGTAATGCTTGATTGAGTGGTTCTATAGTAGCTTGGGTCAACTGTTTGGTCAGATCTTCAAATTGAGCGCGAGTTAGTTCGGTTTCGAGATGTTTGGGGCCATTTTCATCGGCTGTAATAAAGGGCAGATTAATAGACGTGGTAAGCATGGAGGATAATTCAATTTTAGACTTTTCTGCGGCTTCTCTGAGGCGTTGCATGGCCATCTTATCCGTACTCAGATCAATTTTTTCTTTGGTTTTAAAGGTGTCCACCATCCAGCGAACAACCGCATTATCAAAATCATCCCCTCCTAAATGGTTATTCCCACAAGTTGCTTTAACTTCAAAGACCCCATTACCCAATTCCAGGATGGAGACATCAAAGGTTCCCCCTCCCAAATCAAACACCAGAATAAACTGTTCTTCATTTTGTTTGTCTAACCCATAAGCTAAAGCAGCGGCCGTCGGTTCATTAATAATCCGTAGTACCTCTAATCCGGCAATGGTTCCTGCGTCTTTGGTTGCCTGACGTTGAGCATCTGTAAAGTAGGCCGGAACGGTAATAACCGCTTCACTGACGGGTTCTCCTAAATAGTTCTCCGCATCTAATTTTAATTTTTGTAGAATCATAGCGGAAATTTCTTGAGAACTAAACTGCTGTCCCCGAATTTGCACGCTGACAGTATCATCTCGACTTTTGAGACATTCATAAGGAACCCGCGATCGCTCTTCTTGGGTTTCTTCCCACCGTCGTCCAATAAATCTTTTAATACTATAGATCGTATTTTCGGCATTAGTCACAAGCTGACGTTTAGCCAGTTGACCCACCAGACGTTGATTATTCTTGCCAAACCCAACAATACTAGGGGTTGTACGTCCCCCTTCTGAATTAGGAATCACTATGGGTTTCCCACCTTCAAGGACAGCGACGCAACTATTGGTCGTCCCTAGGTCAATTCCAATGACTTTACCCATAGTAATCTCACTATAATCATATGCATTAACAACAAAGAAGTAGGATAAGTTGGTGACATACTCCCATCGCTAAGTCGGAGTACCGACTTGATTCGTGGGCTTCTTACCAACTCCATCTATCGATTCGGATACGAGGGTTCGCTTTAAGAACGGAATGCCCTACCGCTCTATATTTGATGTTGATAGCTGCATTAAAATCCCGATCAATTGTTAATTGACAATCAGGACAAGAATTAACATCACAGCGATTACGTTCCCACCAATTAAAACGTTCTGCCAGGCGATAGTTGTACTGCCACCTTAAAAGGCGAAGCCAACTGTCAAATCTGGCAGTTTGTTCAGGAGTTGGGCGTAGTCGGTACTGATATGCTATTCTCATGGTAAAATTTTAGCATACAAATCGTAGGTGCTGACCGCGATTCATGAGGCAGCGCGGTCTTGGGGTCTCCCCAAGTTGAGCGACTGCCGTCCCGACGCTAACCCAAGAGTATAGCGCGAGGCTTCTCGCGGCGGAAGCTAACGCTTCTAGGTGTGCCTAAGTCATCCTTCTCCTTAATTATTATATTATCTGTTAAGCTTAACCAATGTTTTGCGCGTAATCTCCCCATCTAACTCGGTGAAGCATTTTCTTCTTCGGTGTTTTGAACTTCTGCTGCTTCTATTGTTTCTGGAGTTTTGGGTGCAGCAACTTTGACCATAGCATGACGTAAGACTTGATCTCCGATAAAATAACCCCTCACCAATTGTTCAATAATGGTTCCTTCGGGGTATTCGTCCGTATATTCCCGTAACATTGCTTCATGATAGAGGGGATCAAAGATTTCTCCTTCGGGACGCATGGGAGAAACCCCTAAACGCTTGAGACTATCTACCAAATTCTTATAAACGCTCTGATAACTCTTGTGAATCTCCATTTCTCCATCATTAGATGGTTTAATCTGACCCCGGGCCCGTTCAAAGTTATCTACCACTGATAATAATTCGTTAATGGTTCGACCTTTAATTTGAGTTTCCAGTTCGCTTTTCTCTCTGGCAGTACGTTTCCTAAAATTATCAAATTCAGCCGTTAATCTGATATGACTGCTTTTTAACTGCTCAAATTGTTGGTTTTGTTCTTCTAGTTTTTGTTTTAATGATACTATCTCCTCCGTTAATACCGTTATGATTTGTTCAGGAGTGAGTTCAGTCTCTTGGGGTTCAGAAGTCGTGTCTGAAGAAGATTCTCCCGTCTCTATCTGATTTTGCAGATTTTCTTCCATTTCTGCTGTTGAGGCAGCATTATTAACTTGCTCCTCTTCTTGGATTTCCAGGGTTTTTTCTAGTTGCTGTTGCTCGTTGGTCATAATGGGTTTCTCTAAATTCTCAAGAGATTGTCCTGTCTTAATTGTCTCTTGTTTTTACGTTTAACTGTATTTTTTGCTTGTCTTTTACCAGTATACGGGACTCGTACCCCATTGTGACTATACCGTGACACGAAACCCACAAGATTAAGGTTTATATTCTAAAATTCTTATTTATGTGGCAAATTTTCCTGATTTTCTCATGAGTGTACTCTTACCTGCTATTATTCCTGTTGCTTTTATTATTATCATTGGTTTTATTGCAGGGCGAACTCTCAATCTTGAGTCTCAAACTCTCTCCCAATTAACTGTTTATATTTTAGCTCCTGCTTTGGTGGCTGATAGTCTTTATCGTACCAATATCTCTATTAAAAGTGCGACGGGTTTATTAATAGGGGTTTTCTTGATCGCTCTAGTCTTATATCTTTTAGTTTGGGGGTTTAGTCGCTGCTTCAATTTGTCAACCCTAACCAGTAAAAGTCTCATCGCTACTACGCTTCATCCTAATAACGGTAATATGGGGTTGCCTTTAATCAATTTTGCTCTCGGTGCGGCAGGATTAGAACGGGCTATTATTTATATGATTGGTTCTAGTATTATTTTGTTTGGCATTGCTCCTGCTCTTTTATCTGGTAATAGTTTTAAAGATAGCTTAAAATTGATTTTTAAATTGCCTTTGATTTGGGCTATGTTAGCCGGTTTATTGTTACGTTTTTACAATATTGAATTGCCTTTTAAATTAGGAGACTCTTTACAAATGTTAGGACAAGCGGCTATTCCTGTCGCCCTAATTATTTTAGGAATGGAACTTGCTAATACCAGTTTAAGTCTGGCTAAATATGAATTAATTTCCACTTTTCTTCGTTTATTAATTGGCCCTTTAGTGGCACTTACTATTGGTCAATTTCTTCATTTACAAGGCTTAGATTTACAAGTCTTAATCATACAAAGTGCTATGCCAACAGCCGTCAATACTCTAGTATTGGTGGCAGAATTCGGCGGTGATACTCCTCGTGTCGCTCGCACCATTTTAGTGACCACTTTACTGAGTTTTTTGACCTTACCTATGATATTATGGGCCTCAGCACAATTAACCATTAACCATTAATAATTATCATGGAAAAACCGGCTAATACGAACTATCCTATCCACGATTTAATTAAATATCGTTGGAGTCCAGTCGCTTTTGATTCTCGTTTAGTTGAACCGGAAAAAATCGGCAGTTTATTAGAAGCTGCAAGATGGGCCGCTTCTTGTTATAATGAACAACCTTGGCGTTTTATTATTGCTACTAAAGATCAAGTAAAAAACTATGAAAAACTCCTTAGTTGTATCGTAGAAGCTAACCAAGTTTGGGCGAAAAATGCATCTATTTTGCTGATTTCTGTAGCTAAATTAAACTTTAGCCATAATGATAAACCTAATCGTCATGCTTTTCATGATGTAGGATTAGCAATGGGAAATCTAACCCTACAAGCACAATCTTTAGGATTATGTGTCCATCAAATGGGAGGGTTTCTCGTAGAAAAAACTCAAGAAATTTATCACATTCCCCAAGGATTTGCTCCAGTTGCCGCGATCGCTATTGGGTATCCAGGAAATATTAATGACCTAGACCCTGAGCTTCAACAAAGACAAAACTCTCCCCGAAATCGTCAACCTTTAGACGACTTGGTGTTTAAAAATGATTGGGGAAACACCTATTTTGATTAATCAAAAATAACACAAAAAAAAATAGGTCTTCCCAAGGGATTGATAATTGACAATTCAGGTTTAAAACCTCTATCTTCTAGTGAGATGTAATTGTCCATTGTTAGTTGTATTAATGAATCATTCCTCACAAAAATAGGCAAACAAACCCTAAATTTAGAAAGGACAATCATCATCGTTATCTAACTGAACATCCCATCTAGCGGCTAAAACTTGAGTAACCATAGCTTCGAGAGTTGCTGCATCCAAATTATTCTCACTCGGTTGAGTTTGGGAAGATTGAGTAACAGGAATTAGTCTTAGACGACGGTTATCCTGAATTAAATCAAAATAGGTTTCTTGAGTGGGAGAGCGATACAGTTGTAAGTAATCGAAACTTTGGACATTCAAATAAAGAGAGCGATTTGCCACAATCGTTGCTTGATGGGGATCACTAAACACTTCAACAATCCACCCCTCCCCTTCAGTCTGTAACTGTTCATCGAGGGTATGGATATAATGAACCCGTCCTAAATCATTTAAGATTCTGCGAATGTCCTCATTATTAACAATAAGGCCAAGATCTATAATACAAGGAGCAGGTAAGGGCTGTGAGGTTGGGTCGTAACTCATTAGAAACTGCCTTTAAGTGCGACGATTAATTCAGCTTAGGATATATATAGAACTACGCATTAAGGTTAGGACATTAGTAAAAGCAGTAACCCAAGTTGGCAGTCAACTTTTGCTTTTTGCCTTCGGTTTAGTGCATCTCGACTGCGCTCGATAAATGCGAAGTCGAACCATTGCCTTTTGCCTTGCGCGTAGCGGTATGGCTGGTTGCTGATTTAGGAGAGGAGTGAGTAAGGCTATAAAATAATCTTAACCTAATATCCTTAGCTAATTTCTTAAAGTTTCACTGAGCAATAACTTACTCAAATCTTAATGTTCCGAAAAATTCTTAACATATTGAAACATTGGTTTAACTCTTTCCTAGGTGCGCTCGTATTTTATACTATCATTCCTCTGCCTTCACACTGGCCCCTAGAATTTAACCGTATTGCTTGCTGGGCCCCAATGGTAGGAGTTGGTTTAGGGGCAATATTAGGCTTATTTGATGAAATACTCAATTATCTGGGATTTCCCCTTCCTGTCAGGAGTGGGTTAATAGTCGCTTTGTGGTTGAAACTGACAGGAGGACTTCATCTCGATGGAGTGGTAGATACGGCCGATGGGTTAGGGGTAACAGATACAACTAGAAGATTAGCGGTGATGCAAGATAGTGTTACAGGGGCCTTTGGGGTGATGGCCGCCATTGTTGTTTTAGGCTTAAAAACCATAGCTTTGAGTCAGATATCAAGCGATCGCGGCTTAATTATCATGATAGCGGCCGGTTGGGGAAGATGGGGACAGGTAGGCGCGATCGCCTTTTATCCCTATCTTAAACCAACAGGAAAAGGAGCATTTCACAAACAACAGATAAAATTACCCGAAGATTTACTCTGGGGTTTAATCACTTTACTGGTAATAACGGGAGTTTGGATAGCATTCCATCAGCAAAAATGGCGATTAGGCCTAGAAAGTGTGATTATGGGGTGTATTCTAGCCCTGGGGATAGGATTTTGGTTTTATCGCCGTTTAGGGGGACATACAGGGGACACATACGGTGCAGTAGTAGAATGGACAGAAGCCTTGATTCTGTGTAGTTTAAGTCGTGATCTTACTTTTTAACAGGACGCAAACGAGACACTTTTAAGGTAAATTTACCGCCACCTGTTTCTCCAAAAGCTCGAACTCGAATAATATACTTCCCATTTTCGTTAATTCGAGCAAATAACAGAGAATTAGTAGACCCATCGGGGCCGTCATCATTTTCTGCTACGGTTGAACCATCAGAGGCCAATAATAACAACACACTGTCAAATTCCTCTGAGACTAAATCAATGGCCACTTGATCCCCTGCTTCAAGTTGTACCTGATAATCACGAGCAAAACCTCCTTCTCCGGTAGGAATATCATTGACTGTGAGGGTATCTGATATATCATTATTGGTTCCCAGAGGGATAGGAGAATAGAACCGTGTCTGTGCTTGCATGGGTAACGTCTTAAGTCCCAAAATCAAAGAGACGATGGCTAAAAAAAGAGGACTTGACCAAGATTTACGACAAGTGGGGATCATAAAATAGGGGTTAATGATAAAACGCCATCCATTATCCTATATTCCGCACTTCAAGAAAGTCCTATAGGAGTAGTATAAAAATTAATGCTAATAGCGATCGCGTTAATGAAGTCGCCAAGTCAGAAGACAGGTAACGGGGGACTTCAAGCATGATCAAAAAGAACGTTAAGGGAAAATTTGGGGTGCATGAGGTGCGATCGCCAATTTAACCCTGGTTCCGATGGGGAGTTGGGTACTTAAGGTTGTCCGTGCATGAAGTTGACTACCAGAGGGGGTTCTCAGACAATAACGGTATTCTCGTCCTAAAAACTGGCGATCGCTGATAATAACTTCAGCATTTTCATCAGGTTTTAGACAAATATCCTCTTGTCTGACCATTAAATCTCCTTCTGGACAACTATTAACCCCAGAAGCGGCCGAAATTTCCCATTGACCAATTTCGGTTGTCCAGATTTTACCCCGACGTTGGGCCGGAATAAAATTAGCTTGAGTGACAAATTCTGCCACAAAACGGGAGGTAGGACGAGTATAAATATCTTCAGGGGTTCCCAGTTGTTCCACCTTCCCTTGAGACATCACTGCAATTTTGTCACAAATAGCGAGAGCTTCTTCTTGATCATGGGTGACAAAAATGGCAGAAATACCCGTTGCTTTGAGAATATGCCGAATTTCGTGTCTTAATCTTAACCGGACTTGTACATCTAAATTACTAAGGGGTTCATCTAATAAAATTAACGCAGGTTGAGGGGCTAAAGCTCTTGCTAAAGCGACCCTTTGTTGTTGACCCCCAGATAATTCATGAGGATAGCGTTTTTCTAACCCTGAGAGTCCCACTAAGGTTAAAACTTCGGCAATGCGTTGTTTAATATCGAATTTACTGAAACGTTCTTTTTTACTCTTTAACCCAAAAGCAATGTTTTCTGCGATGGTGAGATGGGGAAATAAGGCATAATCTTGAAATACCATTCCTGTATTGCGTTGTTCTGGAGGCAACCAACATCGAGAACCTGCGATGATTTGACCAGCTAATTCAACCGTTCCTGATGAGGGGTTTTCAAACCCGGCAATGATGCGTAATAAGGTAGTTTTACCACAGCCAGAGGGGCCAAGTAACCCTAAAATTTCTCCTTGGGTTAGGGTTAAACTGACTTGGTTAACGGCCGGAACAGGATGATGAGCAAATTGTTTGATAATTTGATCAAGCTGAAGAATGACAGGATTGGTCATGGTTATATGTGAGTTAAATTGAGGGACATTCCTCTTGTAAGTAAATAAGAATCTTTCTCAAGAATAACATAGCTTTTATCAAATACAAGGATCTAACAAGATGAATCCCATTATCAGCAGTATTGATACAATTTTGGTGCCTCAAGGGGCGGAATATAAGGCGGTGTGTCGAGGAATTTATCCCTTTCCTTCTCATTTACAAATTCGCCAGATTCCTGCGGGAATTAAACCATTAAGCCGCTATTTACAAGATTGGGGACAATCTCAAAACTTTCTTGATAAGCGTCCTAGAGGCATTATGGTAATGGGGTTAGGAGGCAGTTTATCCCCTAAATATGGTGTGGGAGATGGGGTTCTGTATGGGGAGTGTGGTTATTTTAAGGAGGAAAAAGTCAGGGAATGGCAACATTTTGATCAAGAATTGATTGAGTTGGTGTTGCATCAGTTAGGGGATAAAATATCCTGGGTACGAGGTATTAGCAGCGATCGCTTAATTGGGTTAGGAACTCAAAAATATTTATTAGGAAAAGAATATCAAGTGGATGTGGTAGATATGGAAGGAATAGGGGTTTTAGAGTTTTGTAAACACTCAAATATTCCAGTTGTTATGGTGCGTGTAATTAGTGATAATTGTGAGCAAAATTTACCGGATTTAACGCCAGCTTTTAACGAAAATGGAACATTAAATAATTTCATTTTAGCCCGTCAAATGCTCAAAAATCCTTTAAGTTCTCTTGATTTAATCCGCAGTTCTTTACAAGGATTAAAACGGCTAGAACAAGTTGCTAGAGATTTGTTTATGACCGTTGATTAATGACAGATTCTTGAGAGTTAGTTAACCAAAATTTAGGAAAGAGTAAACCCGAATTAGCTTGATAGGTAGCAAACTCAGGATAACGGGATAAAGACTGCTCTTTTTTGAGAATTCTTGGCATAAAAACGCTAGTGACAAAAAAGCCTAAAATAACAAAAGGTAGCCAATGTTGAGTTAACAAAGCCAAGCTAGTATAGATTAAAAATTCTCCGAGATAATTAGTATTACGACAGCGAGCAAAAAATCCCTCTGTAATCAATCCAGGTTGATACTTAAGGGTATAATATTTTTGAGCATCACTACTATAGTGAAGAAACACCCCTAACAAGTTTATAGCAATTACAACAGCTATTAACGGGGGGGAAGCTTCTATTCTTTGACTAATCAAAATAAACGGAGCAACCCAATATAATCCTACCGTCACAAAAGTCACTATTCCCGTTCCAATTGGAATTTCTTCTTCCCAACTTTTATCGGGATAAATTCTGTCTTTTAGCAGCCATAAAATACCATAAGTGCCGTGTAGGGATAAATAAACCCAAGCAGCAATATTAAAGTTTTGATAGAGGAACATTAACCCAAAAACAAAGGCAAAAGTTAATGCTTTATGGAGGTTAATAGGATGTTTAATTTTCATTTTGATTCCAAGAATATTGAGATAATAAATTATGAAGCAGTGAGAAATTTATTAAGGAAGAAGGTAATAGAAATAAAAATCTTCGTTGCTTCAAGCTACCGACTTGTTTGCGGTAGTAACTGGTAACTGAAATTAGATTGGGTAGTTCTTAGAGTAGCACATTCTGGATCTGTTCAATAGTTGAAGAATACCGAGTTTGTTGTACTTATCAGAACTTATGAAAAGTCTCTATAAATAGTATCTCATTATCAATTTTATTGCAACGCTAAACACCAACAGTTAGTATAATTAATAAGATAGCGCAACTTTAATCTTTATGCCACCATTTTCAGCCAAGCGTCCATCACCGTCAGTCTCGACTACTTCTTTAGCGGTTTCTTCCTTTCATGAACGTCGTCAAATTCTTGAAGAAGAACATAAATGGCTACTCAAACAAATCAAAAGAAAACGTACTGAACTTAAAAAATTCCTTCATGAAATGCGTTCCCTGGCCACGGAAATTTTTCAGAGAGGAAACCCTCTATACAAAAAACTTATCGAACTTGACACCGAAATTCATGGTCTGTTTGAAGATATTTTAACTAAGAAAAAATTTGGCAAAAAAAGTCAAAAAGATATTCTTGGTGTTTATCATTCCCTTCAATATATGGGACTACTCAGCCCCAAATTCGATGAAGATGATGAAGATGAAGAACTTGATGATGTTTTCAATAACTCATCAGATGAATTTAACCCAAACGAAGAAGAAAATTTCTTTAACAAAAATGCTCAAAATTCTCATCAAGAGAATTTTGATGACTTCTCCTCAGAACGTTCAGAAAAATCTCCAGAGTCTCGTCAGATTCGACAAACATTTCTCAAATTAGCCTCTATGTTTCACCCAGATAAGGTTATGGACAGCGAAACAAAAATGCACCATAATGAGATTATGAAGGAACTTAACCGCGCTTATCAAGAAGGAGATATTGCCCGACTCCTAGAAATTGAAAGACAACATCATCTTCAAGAAGAAATTGATATGAAAAACGCGACAGTTAGCGAAATTGAACGGCTATGTCTTCAACGAGAAAGAGATAATCAACTTCTCAAAAATCAATACGAAACCCTTAAAAAAGAACTTAGAATCGCTCGAAATACCCCTGAAGGTGAAATGGTCAAAGATTATCGCGCTTGTCAAAAAGAAGGCATTGATGCTATTGGAGAAATTCTCTCATCCCTAGAAAATCAAGTTAAAGGTATTGAAAATATTCGTGACTTTGTGCAAAATTTTCGTGATAAAAAAATAACCCTTAAACAGTTTTTACAAGGACCTAGTTCCAAGGCTAATCATAGCCAGGAAAAAGAAGAAGAAATGTTAGAGATGTTATTAGAAGAACTTTTGAGACTAGAACTTTAATCTTCTAATTAATCATACAGGTTTGTAGTTTAGGTGGGACAACTGATTTTCCACCAAACTTCAGACTTGACTATTATTATTTTGGGAATACCCCCAAGGGAAGTCGAATCCCTGTCGCCTCCGTGAAAGGGAGGTGTCCTAGGCCACTAGACGATGGGGGCTTGTTTTTTTTTTCACCTTTATTACTTTACCCCTAAATTCCGAAAAAGTCAATAGGTCAGAATATTTTTTTTAAGATTCATTATCGCCATTGGGCTAAACGTTCTTGGGACTTGGAATCGAGGCAATTAAACAAAAAACGGCCGGGGGTACGTTGATTTGATCGTTGTTTTTGTTTAACCTGACGGGTAGACAGTTCCACGTCATTAGCCAGGCCTTGGGCGGACATCCATTCTGCCCCGTATCCGACGACGGTTAAGCGTTGATCACGATCGGATGTAGCGACAATTATACGAGGGGGAGAAGGAACTATTCGGCGAAAAAAAGACGCACAGACCTTTTCAATGTAAGTATCAGCCGTTTGCGTCCAGGCTGTGAAATATATGGATAAATTAGGGGAATGATTTTCTAAAGAACTGGGGGTTTTTTGGTATTGGGAGTCAAAGACGACCTGAGTGTGAAAACCTTGATGGGCAGTGTAGTTAATTAGGGCTTCTATCAACTCCTGACGTGCCAGTTCTAGTCCGTGGTGATCGCGGGTTTTTTTGAGACAAGTCCAACTACCAATAATGTTATAGCCGTCTACAAGTAATAAAGGATAATGAGAAGTAGGCATTATTTTTAAGGGTCATCATAGACAATCAATGATTCTGCTGAAATTGAGAATTATCTAATTTTAACAAAATATTTAGGCTTTTGGAGAATTTGTTTCTAACAATCTGGCCTTAAGGGTTTGAGGATCGCCTTTATCAACGACTTGGCCCCCTTGCAATAAAAAAGCCCCATCACAATAATTTAACTCTTCTAAGCGATGAGTCACCCAAAGGGCGGTTAGACCTCGACTTTTAACCAGACGTTGTACCTGGGCCACCAGTTCCAGTTGAGTATCAGGATCTAGTAAGGCTGTAGGTTCATCCAGTAGAAGAACATTACAATGACGAGCGATCGCACCAGCAATAGCGATCCGTTGTTTTTGTCCCCCACTGAGGGCATAAATAGGGCGGCGTTCTAATTCTAGAAGATTAACCGCACTGAGGGCTTCTGCGACGCGCTGACGCACTTGAGAGGGGGTTAAATTTTCTTGGACTAACCCAAAAGCAATATCAGCCCCAACTGTCGGCATAACTAGCTGACGATCAGGGTTTTGGAAGACGAACCCCACAGGAGGGTTCATATAGATAGTTCCGCTTTGAGGGGTTAGGAGTCCCATTAATAGTCGTAACAGGGTTGATTTTCCACTGCCGTTAGTTCCTAATAACATCCAAAATTCTCCTTCAGGGACGCTTAAAGAGCAAGATTGGAGTACAGAGGCGTTTTCCTGCCAACGGAAGCTTAAATCTTGAACTTGAATGGCACTATTAGTCATTTAGGCTAAGTTGTGGGCTAAACCTTTAAGTTTAACCTGAAGTTTCAGAGTTTGCCTTGTTCTAACAATAAAAGTTCAGTTACGTCTCCTTCTGTGAGGGGTTCACTAAATAGATATCCTTGCATTTCTTTACAGTCTAAACTTTGCAATAAATCTAGTTGAGTCTGGGTTTCGACTCCTTCAGCTACGACTCTGAGATCTAAACTATTTCCTAATGTAATAGCTGCCGAAATAAGGGCGATACTTTTGGGAATATTTGAGAGATTTTGAACTCGTAATTGAGAAATTTTTATAGTTTCAAAGGGAAAGTCATTAAGATGATTTAAGCAAGAATAACCGATACCAAAATCATCCATTGATAGATGAATTCCCATTTTTCTGAGTTCTAATAAAACTTCTTGAGCTTTCGCCGGATTTAGTAGGAGAGCTTTTTCAGTTATTTCTAACTCTAGCCATCGGGGTTCAAGTTCTGTTTCTTTTAATATCTGAGCTATCATATTAACACAATCAGGATTAATTAATTGTTGAGGAGACAAGTTAACAGATATGGGAAGACAAGGTAGTCCGATACTTTGCCAAATTTTATTTTGAATACAGGCATTTTTAAGTACCCATTGATCTAAGGATTTAATGACGTTTGTTTGTTCAGCCAGAGGAATGAAGTTTTGAGGTAGTATTTTGCCGAATGTTGGATGTTGCCAACGAATAAGGGCTTCTACACCTGATATTTCTCCGGTTTGAATTTTGATTTGGGGTTGATAATAAAGCAAAAATTGATCTTGTTTTACTGCTTTTTCTAAGACCATCTTTGCCTTCAATAATTTAGTGTTTTTAGGATCAATTTTTAAGCTTTTAGAGGGAATATTATTTTGTTTTTTTTGTTTATGAACTAATAGAGAAAATTCGGCTTTTTTGATCAGAATCTTGTAGATTTGTCCATCCTGGGGATAAATGGCTAATCCTAAACTACTATCTAATTGTATTTGATGACCTGATATTTCCAGGGACTGACACAGACTATTAAGAAGTCTTTGACTAATTTTATGAACATTATCTAGATAGTTTACTTTCGACAAAAGAATAGCAAATTGATCTTTATTCCAACGAGAGACAATATCGCTAGAACGAAGGGTTGATTTAAGGTGTTCTGCTAACCATACTAATAAATTATCACCAATTAAATAGCCGAAGGTTTGATTGATATTATCAAAATTATTAATTTTAATTAAAACAACTGCCATTAAAGAGTGACTTTGTTTGGCATTTTTAAGAGCAATAGACAAATATTCTGTGAAAAGTTTTCGATTGGGTAACTTAGTTAGGGTATCTTGACATTCTTGACCATTTATGGTACGTTTAACAATTAAACTTTGAATATGAGAGTTTTCGAGATGAGATTCTGAAATCATCAATAATCCTTGAGAAAACCCTGGAGAAGATAGGGAATTATAGATAGGGGAGGCGGTTGCACTAATGGTATTTTCTTGTATATTTATCGTCTTTAGGGAAGTGATTTTAATGAGTATATTAGACGAATCATTAACCGCATGATAAGTGGCTTTTACTTCTCCTCCCAAGTTAATTAAGTCTCCATGTTTGAGTTCTTGTACGATACATTTTTGTCCGTTAATATAAATGCCATTACGACTTTTATTTCCGTCGAGATCCCCATCCAAAATCCAATAAGAATATTCATAATTGTCACTACTTTTTCGGCGCATAACAGTAGCATGAAGACGAGACACTTGTTCCGAATAAATAACAATTGAACTTTTCGGATGTCTGCCAAGAGAATAAACATCTTTTTCTAAAGAGATGGTTTGTTGATATTTTTTATCTTCAATTACTAAGATATGATTGATAGCACGGGATGGAGGTATCATTATTTTTAGGGACTTTAAAAAGTTGAGAAGACAGTTTAAAGATGGGTTAAGGATTATGTAAATAATTATCTTTCCAATTACTTTAGATCGGTTTGATCAAGATCATAACTATCTGTGAGATTGATCACAAGACTGAAATAATGCTCAAAAAAGTTGTACAATAGGTTATTTTTTAAGACGAGAACTTGATCTGTAGTCATAGTTTCGAGAATTGGTATCAACTTTTCTTGGTGCAAGATTTAAAGGCAACAGGGAATAGGCAACGCCGCATCTGTGAAGGCGTTGATCTCGGATTTTTACCCCGCCCAACGCAATCGTCGAGTCGGGGGCGGGGCTTGGCGACCCTAGGGAAAGTCGAGAGAACGAACAGCCAACCATTTCCTCATCCCACCAAAAATCTTTACTGTTGCCTGTTGCCTGTTGCCTGTTCCCTCGACCGAAGGTCGGTGAGACTTACTTTCAAGGCATTCATCCAGGTCGGCTTAATCAACTGTTCATGCTGAAGCCGTCCCACTACAATGCCGGGATGAATCCCAAGCCGCTTGGCAAATTCAACTACAGCATGCTTCGATTTTAACCTAGGTAGTTCCGCGTCATACTGCGGCGGAATTAAAAACTCTCGTGCCCAGAGGTCTGCTTCCTCTTCTTGCTGTGAGGGCAGTTTTACTCCTCCATCCCACTCATCTAAGAAAATATCCTTCTTGTCATGAAGCAGAATGTGAGCCGCTTCGTGGAAGAAGGTAAACCAGAAGCGGTCGTTCTGCTTGCCATAGAGCGATAGCTGAATCATCGCCTTATGGGGATTGAGCCACCGAGCCATCCCGCTCACGTGCGCCCGTGGAATTGACGGTACAAGTACAAATACCACCCCCGCTTCCCGGCAGAGTTTCTCCATTGCGGGTCTGAATTCCTGCGGGTCTAACTCTGTGAGGGTGCGAATCTGTCGTACCGCCTTCTCAAATTTCCACTTATTGTACTTCGGGCAATCGAGCCGTTCGGAAATAATTTCCCCTTGGCGAATCCATACTGAGATCGCTCCTACATTACTTTGAGCCTCTCGCGTTCGACGAAAGGCACACTCCATCCCAACATAGAAGGTTCGCCAGTCATCTGGTGACGCAACGCCAAAGAAGTGCAGCATATCTCTGACGATGCCAGGTTTATTCTTAGCATCGATTCGACGTTTTGGGATTACCCCTTGCTGCATGATATCCTTTACTGGCAGTTCATCTAACCAGGGGTTCCAGTCCTCTAAACGATCTTGCTCCTCCATCTTGGCAAGTTGAGCGCGGTACTGAGCCTCTCGATTGAGCCAGAATCCGGCAGTACTTCCTAGTACCCGTTCTAACTTAAGCGCAGTTTCCTCATGGATCGGTGCTTTGCCGTTAATCAGTTGGCTTATGTGTTTTGTCGTGTACCCCAGACGCTCTGACAGTTGGGCCTGCGTCCAATCGCGTTCCTCTAACAGATCCAGAATAGTATCACCTGGAGGAGAGACCCAATCAGGGGTAAAGGGGTGTGTAAGTTCAGTCATGGTAGTCCCCTATAAAAACGATACAGACGCGAGTAAGATTCCCACGACTACGCTATCGCTAAGTCGTGGGCTTTTTGTAGCCCTAAATCTACTGGGCAAGCCAATAAATTTGAACCTCTAGGCAGTCTTACACTCTGCCCCACTAAAGCTATCATTAACGAGCCATTTTCATCAGCATCCCCAATCCATCCACAAGCTTTAGTGCTACACTTAAAGGACTTATTATTTCTCAGTCCAATATGCAGACAACAATGGCACGTTTGCGATGTATAAGCAGGGTTAACTGCGATGACTTCAATCCCTTCTTTAATTCCTTTATATTCAAGACAAGTTCTTAACTGATAAAACGCCCAAGAATTAGCTCGTCTTCGTTCAGTTTTATTTCTTGGTTTTTGGTTAGTTCTTTCTCGAATACCCGTTAAGTCTTCAATAGCAACAATGGATTGAGATTGCTTGGCCTCGCTAATAATAGCTTTTGATATATTGTGGTTTAACCACGCTTGATAGCGTCTCTCTCTACCCGATAACCGTTGCAAAATTTGACGACATCTACGCCGTGTTGACCTTGTGCCTTGGGTAGCTTTTTTCTGGAGAGAAGCTCGAACCCGATTGAATTTGTCTCTTTTATCTTGAATTTCTTTTCCAGACCATGACTTTCCTGTACTGGTAACAGCGATGTCACGTCTGCCAAAATCTACTCCTATTACATTATTAGTGTTAATGGGTTTTGGGACATCATTCTTGATTTGAATATGAATATACCAATCACCGTTTTTATGTTGACAAACTTGCGCTGATGTGGGATTTTGACCTGATAGTTTTCCTATATGATAGTTACTTACTCTCATAGGAATTTTAATTCGTTTTCCGATTGTACTAATACCAACTAAATAACCATCTTCAATAAATCGAAAAGTTCGAGTATCACAATCAAAACTGGTAGGCTTAAACCCTTTAACTGTCTTACCTTTATGTTTAGCAGTTAAACGATTTGCACCGACTCTAGCACAAGATCTAACAACATGATTAGCGGTTAGCCCAAAACGCTCTTTAACATCTTGATAACAAACTGCTTGAATTGAGTTTCTATTGGTCAAATTAGCCTTAACATTCTGATTAATGTAGTTACAAGCATCAGCAAATGCCTTAGCAGTATCGTCTAACAATTGACGATGCTCTGACGTAGGTTGAAGCTTGACAACTAAGGTTAAGACTTGTTTCATTGACCTTAAAAACTCACCGAGTGTAGGATAACATAAAAATCTAGAATGACACGCCGACTAAAGTCGGTCGTCGTTCCTCCTACGGGTAAACCGCGTAGGAGGAACGACGAGGATCTCTGTGACCTTCGACCAATCAATACTTCCCTCCTCGTTTTCAGGGATAGGGGTATTAGCTGGTTTGAAGACGAGTCGTTTCCCACCTTCTAGGTCTACAGCAAACTCTCCAGCACGATCCCCTTTTAAGGGATGCGGTCGCCCTGACACCAGCTCCCATACTGACCCCGCAGCAGCAAGGTCAGCCAGGCGAGAGCGAAGTTTACGAGCACACACTTGGCCCAATTTCTTTTGGGCTACCGATTGTTGCTCGCAGAGCTTCTGAAGTTTGCCGTCAGCGAAGGTAATGTCCATCAATAGAAGTATATTTTAGTTTACCATTTTGGTAAACAATATATTGAACTTATAGGTGGAACATTAAGTATTGATGATATAAACTAAAATGAGTTTGACCTTATTTATTGATAGCGAAAGGTGATTATTAGAGAATTTTTAGTGGTTGCTTTCATGTAGCGATCGCTGTCTCTAACCAAGGAATACATATTTGACCTAATTTGTCAATGCGTGACTCCTAGGGTCTTCGCCCCTACATTTTCTGATAAAAAATCGGATAGACAATGTCTACCCGACCAAAAATAAGAATGTAATTTAACCAAACTGTTGTTCTACATCAAGATCAAATAACATTTGCAGTGACTCAAGACAACGTTTACGAGCTTCAATATCCTGTTGTGCGCGTAACTGTACCATTGGTTCATGGAGAATTTTATTAACGATACCTCTGGTTAAAGCTTCAATAACTTCTTGATGTTTTTCGGCAAATTCTGTGCCTAACCGAGAAAGAGCTTTTTCTAACTCCTGTTCCCTGATACTCTCGACTTTAGTACGTAAACAACTAATAGTAGGAACAGTTTCTAAGGAACGCCACCATAATTCAAAGGCTTCTACTTCTTCCTCTAATAACCCCTCTGCTTCTTGAGCCATTTGACGACGACTGGCATGATTTTGAGCGACTACGGCCTTTAAATCATCCACATTATAAGACTCAACCTTCTCCATTTCGTGGACATCAGCGGCCACGTTTCGGGGAACTGAGATATCAAACAACATCAAAGATTGATAACTTTCTAGAACAGTGGTGAGATTTTCCCGATGTAAAATTGGTTCTGTGGCTCCTGTACTGGTAAAGACAATATCAGAAGCAGCCACCACTGTCATCATTTCTTTGAGAGGAGTCAGTTGTAGTTGAGCTTGAGGAAATTGATGGGCTAATTCTTCGGCACGATGTTGAGAACGGTTAACAATGGTTATCTGGGTGGCTCCTTTAGCTATCAGATGTTGTACTAACAGGCGAGCCATTTTACCGGCCCCGATAATACTAATGCGACGGGAGCTTAAATCTGCCACCTTAGTATAGGCTAATTCGACGGCTGCGGAACTGATAGATACTGCTCCGGTGCCGATACTGGTTTCAGTGCGAACCCGTTTTCCGGCGGTCATGGCTTGTTTAAACAGGCGATCGAGGAGTCGTCCGATCGCTTGATATTTTTGTCCTAATTTGTGAGTAGTTTTAACTTGGGCTAAAATTTGCCCTTCTCCTAACACCAGACTTTCTAACCCGGCAGAGACGCGCATTAGGTGACGCACTGCATCTTGATGAAGCAAAATAAAGAGATAACGTCGTAAATAGTTAAGGGAAAGATGGCTAATTTCTGAGAGAAATTGGGTGATTTCGACCACGCCTTTTTCTGTGTCACTGGTAACGGCGTAAATTTCTAAACGGTTACAAGTGCTGATAATAGCTACTTCTTCAATATGAGGATAACCCTTTAAATGGGCGAGGGCTTCTTCAAGCTTGCCTTCTTGAATACTCAGCTTTTCACGGACTTCGACGGGGGCTGTTTTATGGCTCAGTCCCACTACTGCAATATTCATGTGTTCTCCTAAAAGGGTTTGGTCTTGCGTTGGTGAAAAATTGAAAAATACAAATAATTTATGCTCCAATTTTTGCAATTTAGACCCAATGTGACACTATCATAAAGAGTTTGAAAAAAAAATTTATGAAACTTCAAGAAAAACTTAATTTCATTTATTTTCGGAAGTTTCAAGAGGGAGAGAACCCACCCTGACTCATCAGTTAGGGTGAGACTTGCGCACAACTGACGCAAAACCCCTGAGTATGGGGTTAATTTTAGGGCTTAATGGTATTAAGCCCCTACAGAGGGTATGGCGGCATCAGTCTAATTAATCAACCGTAACAAGAAGAACCCAGAGGATGAGGTCTTAGTGAAGGTTAATATGCTTGGGTTGACCAAACAGATGAACAGTATCAACAAAACGGGCTGTTTGAGACTGACTGGAGATGACCAAACTTTGAGTTCTGGCTCCTCCATGGAAGAAACGGACTCCTTCCATCAGGGTTCCTGGGGTAATACCACAAGCCGCAAACAGAACGGTTTGACCACTTGCTAATTCATCAGAATTGTAAACCTGATCCGGGTTATTAATCTTCATTTCTTTGAGACGAGCGAGGTTGCCCTCTTTGCTTTCCCCAATGAGTCCGGTTTTAACCACTTCAGGATCATAAATTAATTGTCCTTGGAAGTGACCGCCTAAACAACGCATAGCGGCGGCAGAAATTACTCCTTCAGGAGCCGCACCAATGCCCATCAGAGCATGAATGTTGGTTCCCGAAAAGGCGCAGGAAATGGCAGCAGAAACGTCACCATCACTGATCAGACGAACTCTTGCGCCAGCTTGACGAATTTCTTGAATTAGTTCTTTGTGACGGGGACGGTCCATCACCACTACTACTAATTCTTCAACATTGCGTTCTAAACAGTCTCCTAAGATTTTCAGGTTTTCAGTGGCAGACTTATTAATATCAACATGACCTTTTGCTGCTGGGGGGGCGGCTAATTTTTTCATGTAAAAGTCAGGAGCAGCAAATAAACCGCCTTTTTCAGAGATGGCTAATACTGCCATGGAGCCATTTTGTCCGTAAGCGACTAAGTTTGTTCCTTCGCAGGGGTCAACGGCGATGTCAATTTCAATTAGTTCGTCAGGGTTACAGAAGGCTGCTGCATCTTCACGGGTGCAAATACCTACTTCTTCGCCAATATAAAGCATAGGAGCTTCATCTCGTTCTCCTTCTCCAATGACGATACGGCCTCGCATATGAATTTGGTTCATACGTTCGCGCATGGCTTCTACGGCCACTTGGTCAGCGATGTTTTTTTCGCCTTTCCCCATCCATTTAGAAGATGCGATCGCCGCTTTTTCTACAACTTCGATGATCTCTAATCCTAATGTACTTTCCAAGGTATGTATCCTCCCTATCTGCTTATCTTATGGCCCTGGCGTGGTGTTTTTTAACCTCAGTCAAAAGTCTATCAGAGTGGGGGATCACATTAAAATTTTGGCCAGGAGTGGTTAGGTTAATTTTTGTATCATTTTGCCTAGATTCGAGATTTTATTAGTTAATAATCCTAATTAACAAGGAAAGTATATTTTTGGGGAATGTGAACAATAGGGTTTATGTCCTTTCTTCATACTCACAAAAACTGCAAGTTAGGATAAGCTAAAATTGCATTATCTTCAGTAACTATCGTTAAATCATGTTGTAAAGCTTGACACATTAAAAGACGGTCAAAAGGATCTTTATGAAGGAGTGGCAAATCTTTTAAATGTACTATGCTTTTTCATCAATAACCAAACTATTAATTATATAAATGCTGTTTCCTTTTTTTGGGAAGATATAAGTCAGGATGCTCAGGAAAATTTAATTTGCCTAACTGATACTTGATAACGCATTCCCAAACAGATATAACGCTTAGAAAAACTTCATTATTACTATTTTTTATCTGACCGCACAAGTTATTCGACAAGCGAGAATTATCACTAATTAACCAAAGAAAAATGTGTGTATCTAGTAACAATCTCATTGCGGATAAAACAAGTCTAAAACTTCATCAGGTAAGGGGTTATTAAAATCATCGGGAACAGCAAATTCTTCTTTAGCTAATCCTACCGGACGAGATTGATTTGCTTGACCTAAAAACTGGCAAATTATCTTAATCTCATTTTCACTTAAAGGATTTTTATTTTCCATTTCTTGGTTATTTTTAATTAAAAATTGCCATTTTTTTAATGCTTTTTCTATTAGGTAATTATCAGATTTGTTTGACGCTTTTTCCTGAGTTAAATTATCAATAAATTGCCATATTAAATTAAGTTCATCTGGAGATAAGATGCCTAACTTTTCCATTAAATACTGGCATAATTCTACATCATTCATGCCGTTTTTACTATTAAATATAAGTTTTAATTGCACTTTCATTATAGCACAAAGCAGGCTCTTTTTGGGATGATTAATTGATCTATAATTACTTATAACACTTATTATGGCAAAATCTCAAGACTTTGACAATGTTTAGGTCTAAATAATCTAAAATCTCGCTGATCTAATGTTAATACAAGAGTAATTTTGAGCCTTTCAGCGATCGCCATTACAGTTGCATCAACAAAATCAATACGACTGTCTTTGTATTCTTCTAAAATTTCAGATACTCGAATTATATCATTAATGATGCTCGTATTGTGAGTACCATTAATAACGTCAACCTAGCAGAAAGAAGTGCAGTAGGAACCATAGTTGTCGCCGGAAACTTAGTCGAAGCAACCGATGACGCTTACGGACAAACCCCCACCTTTAGCTTAAGTACCTCTCCTAAAGATGGTTCAGGAAATAACCTTTTTGCCATCAATGCTACCACCGGAGAAATTACCCTTACTCAAGCAGGTGCGAATACCATTGACTTTGAAAGTGGGGTCACATCTTATCAATTAGGAGTCAAAGCAACAGACGGATTTAAACTATCTACAGAACGCACTTTTAACGTTAATATTACCAACGTTAATGAGGGAACTATTGTAGTAGATAAAACTGCTGTTACTTTCGGCACAAAACTCTCCCAATACCGTACAGGTGCGACCGATAGCCTGTTTGTTCGTACCAATTTTGCAGACCGAACCCAATTCATTGATATTACCAATACAGCAGTAGGAACCAATGATGTTTTAGCTATTTCTGGTATTAATATCAATGCTCAAAATGTTACCACAAATGCCAACTTTAGCAGATGGGTTACGCTATCGCTAACCCATCCTACAAAATAAAGGTTCAGGTAAAGGTTCATTATCTGCTTCATAGGCAATAATTAGGGATTCTATAGCCTCTTTTCCATTAGCAACAGCTTCCTCATAAGTATCTCCATGAGTGCGCCAATATTGCCCAGGAAAATCAGGTAATGCTACCAAAAAACAATTATCTTCATCAGACCATTGAATGATCATGCGATATTTAATCTGTTCCATTTTCTTGCTTCCTCTTAACTTCTTGAATTGCCCGTTTTACTTCTTTTTCTTGATAAAGCTTTGCATCTGCACTGTCTTTTCCAGAAACAGTTATTTTACCAGAATATAAAGAATGTACCCAGTTTGTATGACTACCTTTTCCTGGTTTTTGAATAAAACCAATTTGGCGAAGCATTTGCTTTAACTCTCTAACTTTTTTAGGCATTTTTTGTTAATTAATAGAGTTAATCTGTTATTTGCTTGATTTTATCAATAAAAATCGCCTCGACTTCCTCATAAGACATAGATAAAGGAGAAGGATATTTAATTTTATCTTTTTTACGACTCATTAATACTTCTAATGCTTTTAGTCAAGCATTAGAAGTGTTAATGGGAGATATTCGTAACGATGCAGTAGGAATTACTAGCAGTAATATTAGTCTGTTTTTTAATCCAAATCAACTGCAAAATATTGATAATTCTTTTACACCTACTTCTCTAATTAGTCCTCTTTTGCCGACTACTTTCCCTTTAGGAAGAACGGGAATATTGAATAATAATAACGGGTCAATTACTAACTTAGGAGGTGCTTCTCTACCTAGTTTTGGTATCGGTTCACCCCTGGGAATCAATCAACTTGAAACCTTTAGTTTAATGTACTTCAAAGCTATTAATTCAGGTGATTCTAGTTTAAGTTTAAATATTGACTTATCTCAAACAGGTTTTGCCGATGGAACTTTCGTTAGTTTAACAACACCTAATCAATTTACTCAACCCATTTCTATTACCCCTGAATTTGTCCCCGAACCCTTGACAATTTTGGGCGTTATTACAGCTTCAGTTTTTGGAGTTTTGCTGAAGACTAAAGGGAAATAAATTGCTTTATTCCCCCGCTTATTTTCCCTAAAGTTAGGCTAATTTATTCTTCTTCATCGGTTTGAGAAATAGCAAAACTAAGCGCGCCTAATTCTAATTTTTCCCGCACTTCTTTCTCTATGGTTTCAGCCACTTTGGGATTTTCTTCAAGATACTTAATAGCGTTATCTCGTCCTTGAGCAATATTATCACCGTTATAACTATACCAAGCTCCTTTCCGATTGACCACATTGGTTTGTTCTGCTAAATCTAACATACAGCCCATTTGTGAAATACCTTTGCCAAAAATAATGTCAAATTCGGCAATACGAAAGGGAGGGGCTACTTTATTTTTAGCTACTTTGACTTTAGCGCGAATTCCATATTCTCCCTCGGTACCTTTTTTGAGAGTTTGAATGCGACGAATATCTAAACGAACTGAGGCGTAAAATTTTAAGGCGTTTCCTCCTGTGGTGACTTCGGGACTGCCATAAGTTACCCCGATTTTTTGCCGTAATTGGTTGAGAAAAATGACAACACAGCCAGATCTACCAATATTTCCGGCAATTTTGCGCAAAGCTTTACTCATTAGACGCGCTTGTAACCCAACTTGAGTATCTCCCATTTCTCCTTCAATTTCGGCCCGGGGAACTAAAGCTGCTACAGAGTCGATGACCACAATATCAACGGCAGATGAGCGTACTAACTGATCGACGATTTCTAGGGCAGATTCCCCATTATCGGGTTGCGCTACCAATAAATTGTCAATTTGCACCCCTAAACCTGCAGAATAAGTAGGATCGAGGGCGTGTTCTGCATCGACAAATGCCGCTACTCCTCCGGCTTTTTGTACTTCTGCGATCGCATGAAGGGCCAAAGTAGTTTTACCGGAACTTTCGGGCCCGTAAATCTCAATAACCCGTCCTTTGGGGAGTCCTCCTCCCAAGGCTAAATCTAGGGTTAAAGCACCACTGGAAATGGTCTCTACCCGCATATTAGCGGCATCTCCCAGGCGCATAATGGAGCCTTTTCCGAAATTTCGCTCAATTTGAGTTAAAACTAAGCTTAACGCCTTTTCTTTGTCAGGATTGTTGGTAATAGTCGCCATTAACGCCTCAATATGTCTTTAAATGAATATGTAGTATAGAAGTATCGTCAATTGTAACTGTTTTCCCGTGAGAATGACTGCAAGAGTGTCAATTTTGTTATATTGTTGGCTTTTCTAGGGTAACATTTTTAGGACTGTGTTGGGTTTCGTTCCTCAACCCAACCTACGAATTAGATAAATTAAAAGATTGTTCTAAAGCATTAAGAACTATATCGGTTACTATCTGAATTCGATAGCGACAAGCGTTTGTTTGGGCTGAATTAAAACTGCCATTTTCCCAATATTTATTACTTCCGGCACCACCTCCACATACGCCGAAATATTGACAGTTTTCCCGACAAAGATTAACTCCTGCTGCCATATCTCGATAGATGTTTAAGAATTTTTCACTATGACAAACAGATTCAAAAGTATCGGTTAAGACGTTCCCTAAAATAAAGTCTCCGTAAGGTTCTGTTTTAATAGATAATAATTCAGGATCAAAGGTAGAAAAGTTTCCTTTATGATCAATATTGACAATCATAAAAGGATGATTCATGTCTGTTTTTTTTAGTCTTCTATCATCACAAATTAAGCCACAAATTGATTCAAATTCTCTGACTTTTAATTGATCGTTGGTTTGAACTGTTAAGTCCCAAAATCGCCGCATAAAAGCCTGATAACGCTGTTCTGTTCCAGCTTTGTCTAAAGAAGAAGTTTGATTAATTCCTTCGGTTTCTTCCATATTAAAGGCGACATCAAGAATGCCATTATCCCAGAAAAATTGAAAAATTTCGTCAGGGTAATCTAGAGAATCTTGGTTAATAACTGCAATTATATTAAAATATAAATCATTTTTTTGTAGATAATTTATCCCACGCATAACACTAGCATGACTCCCTAATCCGGTGCGAGTTTTGCGGTGAATATCATGAAGAAAATCTGGCCCATCAATACTGATACCGACACAAATATTATGTTCTTTAAACAAATCACACCAAGCTTGATTAATTAGGGTTCCATTGGTTTGAATTGAATGACAAATAGGAATTTGTTGAGTATTGTATTTTTGACTAGCTATTTCTATTTGTTTAAAGACTTCTTGATAAAAAGAAACTGGAACTGCTAGGGGTTCTCCTGCGTGCCAACAAATATCAACATAATTTCCTAAAAATGGACTTGTTAAAATAGCTTTAAAAATAGGTTCTATTAAATCAATAGAGAGTCTATTTTTTAGGTGACGATCTGGCAAATAACAATAATCACAATCAAGATTACAAAATGAGGTGGGTTGAATTACAACTAAACTAATGGGGCCAAAAGATGAAATATCAATTGACTGATTTTTAGTAGTATCGGTCATTAAGTTTGTCATTTTTTGCTGAAATTTTTACGGTTAATATTTAAACTTTTTTGGTTTACCAACGATTAACAAAACCGCCTCCATTTGGCCAACCATTGCGATTAATGAAACTGCCACCATCACCCCAATTTCTATTATTAAATCCTCCATTTCTCCAAGGGTTGTTACGATTAATAAAGCTTCCCCCTCCATTTCTGTTAGCAAAACCTCCGCCACCGCGTAAATTTCCCCAACCTCCTCCGTTGCCATTTCCCCAACCTATAGCCATTAAATCTTCGTTTGCTTCTGATGTTCTTAAGGGTTCAATTCCTCGTTGTTTCATCGCTTCTGTAAGTCGAGAAAGACGACTTTCAATATTAGGAGAAATAGATTCACTTTGAGGTAAAAAAGAAGTGGCATTAGCCCCCGATATGGTTAAAGTAGATATGGCTAATAAAAAACCAACACAAGTAACTTTAGTCGTAATATTCAAAATACTATCTCCCTGAATGAAAATTATGAGAAAACATTGGCTAACAAACAGTCATTAATGATTAAAGAAACTTCCTCCATCACTCTAACCATGATTAACAAAACCTCCGCCACCACCACCTTTACGATTAGCAAAACCGCCAGCAATTTGTGTTTGTGTTGCTTCTTGGGATGTTTCTACCGCATCGATTCCTCGTTGCTGTATTGTCTGGGTAATGGGAGAAAGACGAGATTCAATGGTAGTAATATTAGCATCTAATGGGGGCAACTGGGAACTAGCATCAGCTTGAATCACACTCAGAGTGGATATGGCTAGTAAAAACCCAACGAAACTGATTTTATTGTTAATTAGCACCTTGTTTTCTTATAAAAGATATTCCTTACAGACTTTAGCAAAAAAAAGCTGTTATTATCATTTTTGTTAATTTTTTTGACCTTTTATTTACAAATGCTTTTAAAATAGAGAATATTGTTTTGTTCTTTGTGTAGTTTTAGGGTTGCTTAGATGTCTAAGATTTTATCAATTGCTTTATTCAGTTTGATGGCTGGTTTAACATTTCCTGGTATAACTCTAGCAGAGACGGTTATGGAAAGGGTGGCTAAAACTGGAGTTTTGACGGTAGGAACTCGAACAGATGTAGTTCCCTATTCTTATGTTAATGAGAAACAAGAATTAACGGGATATTCAATAGACGTTCTTGAGTTAATTCGGGAACAATTACAAAAAGAATTAGGTAAAGAAGTTATACTAGATGTGGTAAAGTACGATCAATTTGGAGATCGAATTCAAAAAATAGTTAACCGAGAAATCGATATTTCTTGTGATACTATTTTTACTTGGGAACGAGATAAGTTTGTGGATTTTTCTTTAGGTTATGGGGTTTCAGGAATTAAAGTAGTAGTCAAAAAAGATAGTGGTTTAGAATCACCGGAATCTTTGAAAAATAAACGTATTGGTATTGTTAAAAATACCCTTCGACCACGAGCGATTGAAGTAGTTCAATCTCAAGTAACGATTGTTCCTCTTGATAGTGTTGAGGCAGGTTTTGCTGCGGTAGCAGAGGGGAAAATTGATGGATTTGCTTATGATGGTATCATTTTAGAAGGAATGCGACAAACTATGAGTAATGCTAATGCTTTTAAAGTAGTTCCTAAAGAGTCTTATTTTAAACATGGGATTGCTTGTATGGTTCCTGAAAATGATTCTAGTTTCTTGAATTTAGTTAACTATACAATTGTTAAAATGATGGATGGTTATCTAGCAGGTGATACTCGTTATATGACTATCGTTAATCGCTATTTTGGAACTGATGGAATTGTTCCTATAGATGCGGATAGAATTCGTAATTTCTTTGAGATGATTGTCATCACTCGTGAACAAATTCCTCCCCAAACAACTCAATCTACTAAATAGTAATAAGTGGGTGGATTTCTTTAATCTATGGCTAAAAAAGAGGGCGGGTTCATTTAACTTATTGCTAACAACATTAAATTCTAGTTACAAACCCACCCCTACAACTATGGGAACTGGTTTATTTTACGGTTCTATCGGACTTACTATGCCAAATTAATAATTAATGACAGACTCAAGTCTAATCCTATAAAGACTAAGTCCGACGAGCGCGGACGCTCATTGTAGGTTGGGTAGGCAACCTTTGTTTGTATAGCTTAACTCTGAGCGAGTTAAAGTCCATTGTTTGTGATAATTTAGCATAACTTGTCCGGTAGAACCATTTATTTTACTTATTGGTAACAATCTTGAATTCTAGTTAAAAATCTGCCCTTACAACTTGTTATTTGTGAAGCATTAATATGCTAATGCTAAACCATCGGCACGAGGTTCAGATGCACTAACCAAAACTCCCTCATTTCTTAATATCATTTGACCCTTTCCAAACATGGTTTCAGGGGCAAGATTAATATCATGGCCTCGTTGTCGTAAACCTTGAATAATTTCAGGGGGTAGACCCCTTTCTAAAAGTATTCTATTTCCTTCTAAGAATCGCCATCTAGGGGCATCTAAAGCTGTTTGAGGATTCATTTGATAATCAAGTAGGTTTACCACCATTTGCAGATGTCCTTGGGGCTGCATGGGCGCGCCCATAACACCAAATGGGCCTAATGGTTGATTATTTTGAGTTAAGAATCCAGGGATAATGGTATGAAAGGGACGTTTATTAGGAGCAATTTGATTAGGATGTTTATCTTCTAATGTAAAAGCTGACCCTCTATTATGTAAAGATATTCCTGTTTCTGGAATTAATATACCACTGCCAAAACTATCATAATTTGATTGTATAAAGGATACCATTAAATCGGTGTCTGCTGTACATAAATATACTGTTCCGCCTTTTGGTATTCCTGGATTTGCTAAAGTAATGGCTTGAGATGTAATTAAATTTTGACGTTTTTTTCCATATTTTTTATCTAATAATTGTTTAAGTGAAACTCTCATATAATCTGAATCTGACACATGAGAATACACATCAGCAAAGGCTAATTTCATTGCTTCAATTTGATAATGAAAGCTTTCTATTGAGTCACGGGGATACTTTTCTAATTCTAATCCTTCTAAAATATTTAAAGCTATTAATGCGGCAATTCCTTGTCCATTTGGGGGCATTTCCCAAACGTCTAATTCTTTATAGTTTGTCGAAATAGGATCAGCCCATAAAGGTTCGTGTTTAGCTAAATCATTAAGAGTTAAAAAGCCTCCTGTCTCCGAGGAAAAGTTAACAAATTTTTGAGCTAATTTACCTGTATAAAAACTTTCTCCTCCTGTTTGAGCAATTTCTTTTAATGTATTAGCATGAAAATAACTACCCCAAATTTCTCCAGTTTTAGGGGCGCGATTTTTAGGAAAAAAAATTTCTTTAAAGGGTTGAAATTCGGGAGATTTTCTAGACAGATAAACTGCTTCTTTGCGTCGCCAAATTTGGGCAGTAACAGGAGAAACCGGAAACCCTTCTTTTGCATAACGAATGGCAGGACTAAATAATGCTTCAAATGGTAATTGTCCCCATCGCTTCCATAACGTATACCAAGCAGAAACCGCCCCCGGAACTGTGACAGTTAACCATCCTAATTGGGGCATTTCTTTGAGATTATTATAAGCTTCTAAAGGCAAATTTTCAGAACTTTTTCCAGAAGCATTAAGACCATGTAATTTACCATCCCAAACTAAAGCAAAAGCATCAGAACCTATCCCATTAGATGTGGGTTCTACTACGGTTAAAGTAATAGCAGTAGCAATAGCAGCATCAACCGCATTTCCTCCCTGTTGAAACATTTCTATTCCTGCTAAAGTTGCTAAAGATTGACTGGTAGCAACTGCACATCGTTTACCTAAAATGACTCGACGTTGGGAAGGGTAAATATAGTGATCTAAATCAAATTTCATGAATTTTCTTGTGTTAATAAAAACAATTAATCCTATAGGTCAACTCCTGCGGAGAATTCAAAATTATGAATTATATGGAGGGGTCAACGGCCGTTGACCCCTCCTGTCTATTAATCGTCTAAATTAACGCCTAATTCTCTCAATTTAGCCGCTAAAACTTCTGCTCGTTGACGTTCTATTTCAACTTGTTGTTGTGCCATTTCAGCTTCCTTTTTAGCTGCTTCTGCGGGTAACAAAACTAAGTTTTTTTGTGCATCATAAAACCGTAACCAAGGTGCAGTTTCTTTAAGAATAGTTCCTCCCCAAGTGCCTAACCATAACCCCAAACTTTCACACCATAACCATCCATTCTCATTCGCAATAAGGGGTTCATAACGTTGATTACTACCTAAACACCAACCTTGTAATGAGTTAGAATTAAAGGGATCATAGACAAAATAATTAAACGTTTTAAAGATACGTTCATAGATTTCTTTTTTAATTCCCGTATCAATATCTGCTGTCGAAGGAGACATTAATTCCACAATTACATCAGGATAGCGTCCCCCTTCTTCCCAAACTACCCAACCTTGTCGGGAGGTATCCCCTTCTACATCTAAAACTGTAAAAAAATCAGGCCCCCGAAAATCTTTATTTTTGACCTGTTCACTGCTGTAATAAATGAACATATTCCCCCCCGCAAAAAAATCCTCTCGTTCCGCTAAAGCTTGATAAACTGAATCAATCAAAACATTCATAGCAATGCGGTGACGATTACTTTCCATTGGTTCCCCATCATCAAAAATTAGATCCGTTGGCGGTAACGGAGGGTTATGATCGGTAATAATAATATTTTGGGTTTTAATAATACTCATCTCTATACATAAAACTTTATTATAAGCAAAAGCCCCTACGTGCAATTGGCCCCCCCATAACTTCTTCAACCTGGTTCTCCGAAGCGATAGCCTTTGCCGTAGACAGTATAAATTAAAGTGCCTTCCGCCTCAATTTTACGGCGCAACAAACGCATTAAAGCTGCTAAAACATTACTATTGGGTTGTTCTTGATCTGTCCATAACTGCTGGTAAATTTGCTCATGGGTCAATAATTGGCCAGGATGCTGCATTAAATAAGTCAGTAGTTGGACTTCCTTCTCCGAGAGGTTCATGCCTCGTCCTTGACGATAAGCGACTTGATTATCCCGATCTAGTTCTAAATCTGCTACTTTTAACTTAGGAGTCGGAATCGCTTCAAATGAGGGAGAACGCCGCAATAAGGCCCGAACTCTCGCCATTAATTCTCGTAATTCAAAGGGTTTGACCAAATAATCATCGGCCCCCGCATCCAGACCCATCACCCGATCATCTACTGTATCCTTAGCCGTTAACAATAAAACAGGCGTATGTTTCCCTTGCGATCGCAATTGTTGACAAATTTCCACACCTGTGTATTGAGGCAACATCCAATCGAGAATTAGGAGATCATAAGAATTAACCAAAGCCAACTGATAGCCAACTTTGCCATTATCAGCCACATCCACCTGATAACCTTCACGGGATAACACACGGGTGAGAGGTTCAGTTAATTCGGACTCATCATCCACTAAAAGAATTTTCATTGCTTCTTATAACTTGACACTGTGTTGGGTTTCGTTCCTCAAACGCCACTTCCTCTACTTGGGGAAACCCCAAGTAGAGGAAGTGGCTCCCCAACCTACCATGCCAAAATTTACTTGACATTTGGATGCTAGGGGTCAACGGCCGTTGACCCCTACAGTCCTTAGTTTAAAACATTTAAAGACAAGAAGCCAATACCTCGGTTTATATCTATATTTATCCATATAATTTTAAGCAATCATAGATATATATAAATGATTAAAATAAATTTTTTCTTTGTAACATCTCTTTTCAATTCGTTACAAAACTTTATACAATAGGGAGTGTGAACCTGAGTATATATCCCTATAAATTATGTTTGATCTACAAATTCCCTGGCTAACAGCCATCATCCTTTTTCCCTTAGTGACTGCCTTTGCCATTCCTTTGATACCGGACAAAGAAGGAAAAACCGTTCGCTGGTATGCACTAGGAGTTAGTTTACTAAACTTTACATTAACAATTTACGCCTTTTCTAATCAGTACAATTTTGACACAGTAGATTTTCAACTCAGTGAAACTTATGCTTGGGTTCCCCAAATTGGATTAAATTGGTCTGTAGGCATCGATGGGTTATCGATGCCTTTAATCGTTTTATCGGGCTTAATTACAAATTTAGCGTTACTAGGGTCTTGGAATATAGACCGTAAACCTAGACTATTTTATTTCCTGATGCTAGTGCTTTATAGCGCACAAATTGGGGTATTTGCTGCCCAAGATTTACTCTTATTCTTTATTATGTGGGAATTAGAGTTAGTCCCCGTTTATCTATTAATTTCTATCTGGGGTGGTCAAAAACGTTTATATGCTGCCACCAAATTTATTCTTTACACTGCTTTAGCTTCAATTTTCATTCTCGTATCTGCCTTAGCTTTAGCCTTCTACGGTGATACAGTCACCTTTGATATGGCCCAGTTAGGCAGGAAAGAATTTCCTTTAGCCTTAGAAATCTTGGCTTATGCTGGCTTTTTCGTAGCATTTGCGGTCAAAATGCCTATTTTTCCCTTACATACTTGGCTACCTGATGCCCATAGTGAAGCACCTGCGGGTGTTTCTATGATTCTTGCTGGTGTATTGCTCAAAATGGGCGGTTATGGACTAATTCGCTGCAATATCGAAATGCTGCCCCATGCTCACATTAAATTTGCGCCTCTGTTGGTTATTTTAGGGGTTATCAACATAGTTTATGGGGCATTTACCGCTTTTGCTCAAACCAACTTAAAACGTCGCCTAGCTTCTTCTTCTATCTCTCACATGGGTTTTGTCCTCATCGGGATTGCTTCCTTTAGCGAGTTAGGCATGAATGGGGCTGTATTACAAATGTTATCCCATGGATTAATTGCGGCGGCCTTATTCTTCTTGTGTGGGACAACTTACGAACGCACTCATACCTTAATGATGGATGAAATGGGTGGTTTAGGGAAACAAATGCCCAAAACTTTCGCCCTATTTACTGCTGCTTCGATGGCATCTTTAGCCTTACCTGGAATGAGTGGTTTTGTGGCAGAATTAACGGTATTTTTAGGCATAGCTGAAAGTGATGCTTACAGTACCGCATTTAAGACAGGGGTGATTTTCTTAACGGCTGTGGGCTTAATTTTAACCCCTATTTATCTACTGTCAATGTTACGGGTTGTGTTCTACGGACAGAATAATAGTGAGTTAACTTTACCTAAGTTTCAACTTGATGCTAAACCCCGTGAAATTTTTATTACTTCCTGTTTATTAATTCCTATCATTGTTATTGGGTTGTATCCTAAATTAGCGATGACTACCTATGATATAAAAACCGTAGAAGTTGCCACTAAAGTTCGCTCAGTTTTGAGTGTATTTGCTCAGCAAAAACAGGTAAATAATGAGTTAGCTTCAACCGTATTAGTTGCGCCAGAAATTGACTAAGGTTGTCCGGTTCGATTAAGCTGTCACCCATCTAAATTAGTCCTATTCGACTGATGGAGAGATGGAGAGATGGAGAGATGGAGTCAGGACTTACGCAGATACGCTATTAGTAGGGTGGGTTAGTGATAGCGTAACCCACCGTGACACTATCGGTAGACTCTATGCGTAAGTCCTGGGAGTGATGGAGTGATGGTTTGACGGTTTTTTTGCGCGTGGTATCATTTTTATGTAGCAGTCCATTAACTAATAATTTTCCGCCACATTGCCTGATTATGTTAACGGCGGGATTGTCAAACTAATCATTTTGCTTGATATCATCACTATGTCTTCTAAACGCCCTTCCTCAGACTCTAAATCCATCGCTTATCAAGAATTTGGCCCCTCAGCTAACTCTCAAGCTTTAGAACGAACAGTACCGGATTTACCCCCGCAACAACAAAATATCAGGATACAGGCAACTCGTTCGGGACGTAAAGGCAAAACCGTCACAGTTATAACCGGATTTCAACATAAACCGGAAACTTTAACAAACTTACTCAAACAATTAAAAAGTCACTGTGGTAGCGGGGGAACCCTTAAAGATAATATCTTAGAAATTCAAGGAGATCATTGTCAAACCCTCTTAAAAATCCTGTCTGAGTTAGGATATAAAGTAAAAATTAGTGGCGGCTAAAAAAATTAACCCTCCTCATTTTGAGAAAGGTTACAAGTCTCATTTATTTAATGGCCAATATTATGCTATTGTTTTGACACCTAGTAGTTGCGCGATCGCTGTTTTCTACGAGTTGCTTCCTTACGCTTGCTCTTCTCTTGTGGCGTTTCAAAGAATTGATGCTTCTTGTAATCTGTATAAATTCCAGCTTTGGCCACTTGTCGCTTAAATCGACGTAGAGCAGATTCGATGGGTTCGTTTTGACCTACGAGAACTTGGGTCATTAGTTAACTTTTACACCTCCTATGTTCTTTCAATTACTAATACGTAAAACTGATACAACTTGGTATATTATGTCACATTGAATCACAATTACCCAACTGCTACATAAAACTGACATAACGTGGTATATTATGTCACCTATTCGGTTTACTTCCTGCAACAATTGCGAACCGTCGGCGGCACTCCCTACCAGTATAACCTATTTTTCTTGCCAAATCTCAGGTTTTTCAAAAAATAATGCATACCATATTTTGTTAATTTAGTCAAGTATATTTATTGAACAACTTGAATATCCTGAATCAACCAACGGTCTTTTTCTCGAATCAAATCATAGCGAACCCGCAAATTATCATTATAAGAGCGACCTAATTGTCCATTTTTATAGGATTTAGCTATTTCTTGAACATTTGCTTCAACAATGGCTTGATTAGGCTTATTTTGACTGGTTTTTAGGTATTTTATCTCAACTTTGTGTTGATAATTCCAATAAGTCTGAGTTTGTTTAAGTTTTTGGGCCCGATCACTCCAAAGAGATAACAAAGAATCGGATAAAATCCGATTAAATGACTCAATTTCATGTCTTTCTCCAAAAGCGTCAGATTTACTCGATAACCATAACTCAATCAACTGTTTAGCCCCTTCAGAAGTCAAAAGTCCACTCGACAAAATAATCTGAGCATCAGCAGCAGGAATATCAATCAAAGGTTGATGAACAAAAACCTCATACTGTCCGTCTTCTAAAGCAGATAGGGGAGAAGTTAGTTGTCCAATTCCTTGAACTGATAATCCTACTAACCCTAAAATGGCCAACCCTGCGGCTCCCAGCAACCAAGGAGAAGGTTTTAAGGCAATTTTCCCTTGTTTTCGGCGACGGGATGGAGTCCGAGACAGTTTAGGGGTAGGGGGACTCGATAACTCAAGAGATGGAGGAACCACCACAGTTGTCTGTGGGGGACGAATATTAGTGGAACTTTTGGGGAGAGACTGATGTTTCTGAGGGGTTTTTTCAGTGCGATCGCGTTTTTTCTCGTCCCGACGACGACGAGAGGCACGAAAATCAACAGAAATGGGGGCAGATGGAAGCAAAGCGGCCACCCCACCCCCTCCATTAGCAACAGCTTGAGACTGTTGATAGTAGCTACGAACTGAAGGCACTCTTTGTTGAACAACCCTAGCTTGGTTGCTACGAGAGACAGTTTTGGCCAGAGAAACTTCTTGTTCTTGTTGAGCATTCATAGCTATTTCTTGAGATTCCCAAGATAATTGTTCCAAATAACTCTGAACTTCCTGATTAGCAAAATACTCTTTTAAAGAAGCTTTTTGAGTTATCAAATCCCGACAATGACTAAAAACCTCTGTTTTGAGCCAACTTTCACTATATAAACATAGCCCAGGTAAAAGATCAGGAGATCCCTGAGAATTTTCTTTAATTATACTTAAAGCTTGAGTATCTTGGCATTTTTCCAAAGCCAGAGTCGCGGTTTGAGTTTGACCTAACAACAAAGAACAAATCGCCTGTTCTAAAGAAACATCTTGACGATCACCTAAACCATTGAGAATAGTTTGAGCTTCTAGAATTAAACTAGGTTGCTTATGAGCGAAACCACGAGCTATCAGGGCATAAACTGCCAAATAAGCGGCTACGGCTGAAGGCCGTTGAGATTCAGCCATAAATAGCTCTTGTTGTTCTTGGGCCGTCAGATAAGTGCGGATTTGTTGAATAAACCGTAAAAAATCATTAATATTTAACCCAGAGCGATCATTGCCACGGCCATCAATACCTTGTCGCTCTTGTAACATCTTTTGTAAAAGCTGTTTTCCTTCATTTCTAGGAACCTCATTATCCTCAGACTCAGCTAATAACTCCAAAATCCGGTAAGGACGTAATTTATCGAGTTCTGTGTGAATTTCTGCTTGAACAGAGGGAAATAACGAATTTTGTTCCAATAACGTCAGAGCTTTAATGCCTATCACCGCCGCTTGTTCATATTGTTCATGCTGCCAACGTTCTCGACTCAACTCTAAAAAAGCCAGGGCTACAGTGAGGATGATATCGGGTCTAGTAGGATCTGATTTTATCACATTCTTGGGCAAACTATCCAGATAACCTTGCCCAAATTGAAGCACTAGCTCATATTCGCCTAATTCTTGAAAAATTAACAAAACTCCCACTAATTGCTCAGGAGTAATATCAATGCCTGGGATAGTGTCACTAGAAGAACTTTCTTCTAGGGGTTCGGCCCGTGACTTGGAAGGTTCTTCCTCAATAATAGACTCATCAGATAAAGTTTCTCTTAAGAATTGTGAGTCGTAAGCTTTTTTTTGTTCCGGTTTAGACAGAATGTTATAGGCTTGAGCAAGGAGTTGTTTACGAGTGGCGATCGCGGCTGGACTATATTCCCGACGGGGTAATTGCACACTACGATCCCGATAAGCCTGGGTGATTTGCTCATCTGTTACTTGGGGGAAAATGCCCAAAATTCTGTAGTAGTCGAGGGGAATGTACACGGTTGACTTCCTCAAAGCGGGTGGCTCAATACACCTAAAATTTAGTATAGAGTTACGCTACCATTAATTGGGCGCGGATATCGTCAGATAAAAATAAAGTAGGTTGGAAAGATTGTAACTTAAAGTCTTGATTTATTGACACTCCTTGTTGCATGAAGATTTTACCTAGTAGTGCTTTTCCTACTAGAACCTTTTATCTTCAGTTTTCAAGGTACGTCTATCCTTAGATAGCTAGGTTTTTAGAGAGGTTGATTACCTTTCCTCTTTAAAAAACTATATCACATAAAATAAAAGCCATCCTACTAGAAGGCGATGCACTGAGCGATGCCGAAGTGACGGGGCTTTAAACCCAAATTTCCGGTAAAACTCTTTACTTAAGTCTAGGGGCCGATCCAGTTTACACTTTAAACTAGGGTTAATGATTTTTGCCCCTAAGGCCGAGTTATAATTCACCGTCTCTATAATTTTATCCATATTTTTGGGTTTAGATGGATTGTCGGTGGCCCTTCAACGTATCTAGTTTTACTATTACATTTGTTTCTTTCTATGGTTTCTGAACGCATCTTACCGAAATTTAACACAGCTTCTATCAAAATTAGCAAAGAAGAAGGGCTAGTTCTTTACGAGGATATGGTCTTAGGCCGCTTTTTTGAGGATAAATGTGCTGAAATGTATTATCGAGGCCGGATGTTTGGTTTTGTTCATCTCTACAACGGTCAAGAAGCGGTTTCTACTGGGGTGATCAAAGCTTTACGCAATGGAGAAGATTATGTTTCGAGTACCTATCGGGATCATGTTCATGCCCTCAGTTGTGGAGTTCCTGCTCGTGAAGTGATGGCCGAGTTGTTTGGTAAGGCTACAGGCTGTAGTAAGGGGCGAGGCGGCTCTATGCACTTATTTTCGGCAGAGCATGGCTTATTAGGGGGTTATGCTTTTGTGGCCGAAGGTATTCCCGTAGCAACAGGGGCGGCGTTTCAGAGTAAATACCGACGGGAAGCGATGGGGGATCAAAACGCTGATCAAGTGAGCGTTTGTTTTTTTGGGGATGGGGCCAGCAATAATGGTCAATTTTTTGAATGTTTGAATATGGCGGCTCTTTGGAAACTGCCTATGATTTATGTGGTAGAAAATAATAAATGGGCCATCGGTATGGCTCATGATCGGGCTACCTCTCAACCGGAAATTTACAAAAAAGCCAGTGTGTTTAACATGGTTGGCGTTGAAGTGGATGGGATGGACGTTTTGGCCGTGCGAAAAGTGGCTCAAGAGGCAGTAGAGCGCGCCCGTGCTGGAGAGGGGCCTACTTTAATTGAAGCTTTAACCTATCGGTTTCGGGGTCATTCTTTGGCTGATCCTGATGAACTTCGTTCTCCTGATGAAAAACAATTTTGGGGAGGACGAGATCCTATTGAAAAATTAGGAGCTTATTTAGTAAAAAATAAATTAGCTGATCAAGAGGAACTCAAAGCCATTAAGGTTAAAATTCAAGGGGTTATTGATGAAGCGGTGAAGTTCGCGGAAGACAGTCCGGAACCTGATGCTAGTGAACTTTATCGTTATGTTTTTGCAGAAGATGAATAGTTTTTGAATAAATTATTTAGGGTACTTTGACCATATTTGAGTAAAATATCGGTTATCGCTAACAAAATTGACTGAAATAACGCAAAATGGCAAAAAAAATTACCGAGCTTTTTGGCGGTGAGACCCTCCCCAATATCGTGTTGATCATCACAGATCAACAGCGTGCCTTACAGCATTTTCCTGATAATTTCATTGATCGGCTCCCCGCTTTGCAGCAACTAACCAATCAAGGGCTTAGTTTTGAGCAAGCATTCACGGCTACTTGTGCTTGCGCTCCCAGTCGAGCAACATTTCTGACAAGTCAGTATCCAGCTAAACATAAAACGACAAATACGGGTCAGATGAGTCCAATAGATCCTCTGGATAACAGTCTAGATAATTTAGCCAAAGTGCTGGAGCGGGCTGGCTACAAAACCCGTGCCTGGTTCGGCAAATGGCATCTTGGTTGGGTGGAGGATGTTCCCGAACCGGAGAAGGGTATTGGCCCAGTTCGGGCCGGATTCAGCGAATGGGGTGGAGAAGAAGCAGGAATTACCATCAGTGACTATAAAACTCTCGGTGGTGGTACACCAAACTACGATCAGAAATATCTCGACCAAATGCTGAATTTCATTGATAATCGCCAAAGCGATGACCCATTCTGTCTTGTTGCTTCGTTCGTTAATCCCCATGACGGATTCGTTGCCCACCATGGGTTGACAAGTAGTGTTTATGGAGATTCTGGATACCCGGAATCTACCTTTACTGGCTCAGAAGTCGCTGATGTTTCACTACCGCCAAACTTTTCGTCGAGTCTGCTTACAGCACCACGCGCTCAAGCTGCGACGAACTGGTGGAATATACCCTACTCAATCCATACCCCAGAGGAATACGTTAAGTTCTACGCTCATCTCCAGTGCTTAGTGGATGTACAGATCAAAACGCTCCTTGACAAGCTCGCAGAAAATGAAGAGCGGATGAACAACACCCTGATCATTCGCTTTGCCGACCACGGTGAAATGGGCATGAGTCACGGTATGCTCGAAAAATTCTTCAATGCTTACGAGGAAAGTATCCGCATACCTCTTGTGTTCTCCAATCCTGAAGTCTGGCCCACGGGACAAAAAACACAATCCCTTGTAAGTCTTGTGGATTTAGCTCCCACCTTAGCATCTCTACTCAAGGTTGAACATGATAGTTTTGATGGAGAAGATTTGACACCAATTCTAGAAAATCCCGGTGATCCAGGGATTCGGGAGTTGATCCATTTTACCTACGATGACAATCCTGCGGGAACACTGCCTAGTATTGTTCGGATGATTCGGACAGATAAATGGAAATATGCTGTTTATTGTAGCAATAAGGGTACGGATGCAGATTGGGAACTCTATGATTTAGAAAAAGATCATCTCGAAGAGCATAACCTGGCTGGCAAGACCGAATATATTGATACGCAGTCCATGTTGAATGAGAAATTAGAGCGTGTCATGAGCGAGATGGGAACTACGCCCGAATTTTGGCCGCCCCAGGCAACGGAGCAAAGTCGAGGCATCTTCAAAAAAACCTAAATAAAATTTGCTCAATCAGTTTGAACCGTTTTAAACGTACCCCATCTAAGTCACAGATTTTAGATGGGTGCTGCTCTGGGAAATTTGCTTAAACCCTTGATTTTACCTGACGTAATTGCTCTTTTCCCCATTGATTTTGAGAAGAAGATGGATGAACTTGATATTTAATCACATTGCCTAATTCCTGTAATTGACTGATGGCTTCTGCTCCTTCTAATTTCATCAGTTCCCGATCATCGCGCATTTCCGTCCACGTGATCCCATAATCTGACACTAAAAAACGGATCAGGTGGTTTTCTCCTAAACTGACCATAAATGAGGCACTGTTCATCTGATCTCCACAGGTATAGCAAGAAGCCAGATAGCCTCGATTTTCTAAGACGATCGCTAGGGCCTGGAGATTCATTACCAAGTCTTTCACGAAGTCACGGTGTTGTTGAGCTAATCGGGTAAACACTTTGTTTCCTCCTGATAACACTCCTCATTATAAAACCTTAAAACTTTTTTAAGATTTATATTTGGTGATATCATATACAATATTATACGGCAATTTAGATTGAAAAAAATAAACTCCCATGCACTAACGTAGCTCAGTTTTGCCGAATTGCCCAGTATAGGTCGTTACACTCGTTTAATTGTCCTATTGGTTTAAGAATTGCCAATAGGTTGAAAAGGTTATTAGTAGGGGTCAATGGCCGTTGACCCCTACTCAAACAGGCTATAAAATAAACTTGGCAAATAGTCCATCTCAGGTTAAGCTCTAAGCGTAATTAGTTAATATCGCTAATTTTTTGTGTGGTGTAGAGAAATTGATGAACTTGTCTAAATCCCGTCGTCAACCTCGTCCTTGGGGACTTATCCTAGAAATTCTCTTGATTACCAGTGCGATCGCTGCTGCTGCGGGGGTAGGTTTCGGGGCGGCTTTGCGCTTGAACCGACCGGCTGAACCTGGGGCCAGTGCGTTACATTCGGATCAGTCTTTTCCTCCCCGTCAAGATTGGCCCATTGGCCAATCTTCGGACACTGTTTCTCAATGATATTAGTCAGTTCTTAGACCAGTCAAGGACTCAGACCAATTTTGAGAACCCGCAGACTGGTCTGTTTCACAGACTTCAAAGGTTTTCTGACAAGCTTGGGGCCATCCCAACGCTTGGATAGATAAATTAGCGATCGCATCTCGACTGACCTGGCCTTTAATATTATCCCCTTGGTCAAAGATCAGGGGTTTATCTCCCGGTTTTTCTGTGAGGGCGCAGGGTCGAATAATAGTGTAATTGAGTCCACTGTGACGCACCACTTCTTCTCCTCGCCATTTCCAGGTCAAAATCCCCCCTAATTGGTCATTTAAACGCACAGCAGGAGGTTCTTCTGCTAAATTTAGTCCAGGACGACCAGGACGAGTCACTCCTGCTGAACTAATTAAAATAAATTGAGGGGTATTACATTGACCCCCATAAGCCTTAATTGATTCTAATTCTAAGCTAAACAACCCAGGGGAGAATTTAGGGTTTAAGGCCCCATCATATTCAAATTTACTGTGCATCAACTGCATGGAATAGACACAACTAGGGTCAAATCTCCCCATTTCTGGTACAGTTTTGGCCCGAAATACGGGAATTAATTGAGCAAAAGGAATACGAACAGTGGTCGGACAATTAGAGAGGGTATCGAAAGAATAACAATAACCCACCCCGTCCCATTTGCCCTCACAACGAATGATAAACTTATATCGCTTACCATCGCCCTCTACTCGTAATTCAATGCCTTCATAAGCCGATAAATCGAGGGGAGGTTGTAAGTTACGGGTACGCACAGAAGCAAACCCTCCATTATTTGCTATGGAGACATTTCCCGAAAAAACGGCCCTATTGTTCCTGAGTCCCATATTACTTTCGCTGACTCCTCCCATGACCACATCATCTATGGCCCCCCAAGTGTTTTTTAAGTCTTCAGTAGGGTTAGTAAAATCAAAGATAAGTTTTTCGGCGGGTCTAAGGTATTTTTTAACTAAATTGACTAAATTTTGCATCCCTAAGTATTCCACTTGTTCGGGAGTATCTACTACTTCGGGGAGATAAAATTTAATGCCTTGATAATATTTCTCGCGGTTTGGGGTGTCTCCTTCGACGGGTTGAACACGGGTTCCGCTACAGCAAATGACAGCAGAGACATTTTCTAACAGTTTTGGGGTGAGAGTTTGGGGAATAGTAATATCGCCTTCAATGATGTCTACTCCTTCTCCTAACAATGCCTTGGCTTTTTGTCCATCTCTGACTAAAGCGCGAACTCGATAATTTTTCTCTTGTAACAAGCGAACAACTCGCTTACCGACTCCACCAGTCGCTCCTGCGACTAAAATCATGCTCATAGTTGAATTATTGTCTATTTTAGAGGAAGGGTTAGGACTTTGACCAAATAATCTTTGTAAACAACTGATAAAAGGAATAATTTCAAAATAGTTGAGGGTTTGCCATAATCGTCCAAAATCCCATTTTTCCCGATTTTGACTCATAATATTATCCTCTTTTTGATTGATGATTATTTCTACTGTAACGAATTGTTAACTTTTCTGGGTTAAGGTTTGATCCTCCTAACCCTGCTTAAAAAGGGGGCTATGTTCAGTAGATGGACAAGTTTTTCCGACCATTTTCGAGTGCCATCTACTGATGTTCTAGGGTTATCAAGCTTTTGAGACAGTTTAGTGACATAATGATAGATAAAGGTAATGGGTGGGTATTCTATAAATAGGACGCCACCTGCCCAAAAGCAGTCTGATTCGTACTAAAATTAAATATACATAATTACTAAATTCATTCCTTATTTCCCATGCGTACCATTCTTGTGGCTGATGATAGTCCCGCCCTGCGTGAACTAATTTCTGGTTTATTAATAGAAAATGGCTTTTCTGTCAAGACTGCTGTTAATGGGATTGAAGCATTAGAACAGGCAGGGCAAATTTCTCCTGATTTGATTATTTTAGATGTAGTAATGCCTGAAAAAAATGGTTTTCAAGTATGTCGTAGTCTAAAACAAGAACCAGCAACACAACATATTCCGGTCATTATTTGTTCAACAAAAGACACTCAAGCTGATCATTATTGGGCTTTAAAACAAGGGGCGGATGCTTATATTGTTAAACCGTTTCCTGAGAATGAATTAATTGGTACTGTTAAGCAGTTATTGAGAAATTCTCAGAAATAATTTTAATTCTTAAATCGGAAAATACTGTAATTGATGTGGTTGAGGTTTCCGATTTATTGTTGTTACTCATAACTCAGGAAAATTAATATCAAATAAAAAGCGCAGGAGATACATTAAATCTCTCTCCTAATGCTTTTGCTTGACTTTTACTGATGGTTCTTTTGTGATTGACTACCTCAGAAATAATGCCTTTCGATCCAAAAATGTCTAGCAGATCTTTTTGTTTAAGATCGTGGTTTCCCATGAGTTCAATTAAAATGTCATTAGGAGAAGCTTTTTGTGGCATTTTAACAGTTTTACTTTCATAATCTTCAATTAAAATCGCTAATAATTCAAGCAGATCGCCTTCTTCTGATGTTAACTCATTCTCATCAATAGCCATGAGTCGATCTACTTGTTCTAACATTTTTTTCTTTTCTTGTTCTGTATGAATTGGTTTTGGTTGTACTTGGGTTAGAAGATGAGTGTAATCTTGAGTTATCATAGTGAAATGTCCTCTACTTGTACCATGTGTATTGAGCCGTATAATACTCTTCTGTGAAGAAGAGTATGGTTAGTTTAGGAAGAGTTAACTATAAGCATAAATAATTGAGTCGATAATATTTTTATAGTAATAAAAGGAAGAAAATATATATATTCTTAAATTTAGTTATTAATTAGTTTTTATTTTTCCAGTTTTCTTGATCATATTCTTCATGGGTTAGGACATAATAAATTTTTATAATACCCCGTTGGTAATTAATTGTAGTAATTAATCGATATTTATTACCTCCTATGTTAAATACTGTTTTTCCATCCACGTCATCTGTTCCACGATGCCAATTTGTCTTAATATCAAACAAATGTCTCCAGTTTGCTTGTTTAGCAACTTCTAACCAAGTATCCAGTGGTATTCTTGCCTCTGGATAGATTAAGATAAACTCAGCAAGCAACTTAGCGTTGATTACCCGCATTAAAAATTCTCCTAATTTTCAAGGTACTGATCTCTTTTTGAGAACTTTTCTAATGATAGTGTTTAAATCTTTCATTGTCAAGGCCTCAATTCTTTTTCCCATTCCATCTCTTAAGAACCATTAATTAATGTTAATAATGGCCCCATTTGTTCCGTTCCCTTAATATTCAAATCGCTGTGACATAAAATAATTTTATCAGTGACTCGCCCTAATAAATCCCTCAGAATACGTTCTAAACGCGCTTTATCCGCCTCAAATTCATCTTCATGACTTAGTGTATGTCTTGACCATTTTCGGAGGAATAAAGGCGCACAAAATAACACTGAAGCCCCACCTTTTTCCCATAATACTGAAGAAGCATCTAACCAAATTTGCCAAGGATGAGAATGTCTTAAAGAACGATATTGAAAAATCGTAGCTAAGGTAACAGATTCATCTTTTTTGCCAATGTTACGAATGGGTCGAGGATTTGCTGTAATGGTTCCCCGACGTAATAATTGAATAAACTGAATTAAGGTTTCTTTAGACGGTGGTGGGGTAGGATTATGTTGTCGTAAACGCCCATCTATTTCCCAATAATGTTGGGTAGTTTCTATCAATTCTCTTAAAGCGGCTAATTCTTCATAAGCTAAATATTTTCCTGTTCCAAAAAAGTGTTTAATTGCTCGATCTAAAACTATTATAGGAGTTAAAAAAGGATCTTGTTTTTGTAATAATTTAATCTCATCAATCCAATGACAAATATTGTGATAAGATTGGGTTGCTCTATATCCGAGTCTATCCCAACGTGGGAAGGATTCAACGGGTAATAATTTAGGCAATTCTTGGTCAATATGATAACAATAATCAGCAATTAATCCGGCCCTAACTGGATCAATCATGGCAACTAATTTATTATTTTCTGTATCAGGTTGTTGACTCAAAATTGTCAACATTTGGGCGATATCATCTCCTAAAATTAATCGTCCTAACCCTGGATAAATTAATCCTAATAAGGATAATAAAGCACGAACCAAACTAAAACTAATCAGAGGTCTTTGTTCATTTAAAGGTTTAAGAGAAATTCCAGCAGATGTTAAAATTTCACTAAGAGTATAACGAGCAATATCATCTAAACCTGGAGCAATAATAACAATATCTTGGGGCTTTATTTTATTTTGCTTAATTGCATTAATAATAAATTCTGCGGTTTGACGTAATAATTGAGCGCGAGATATCGTTTGAATTGAGGTAATCTGGTCAGGTAATGGGGTAATATTAAGGGGATCGGTTGCTAATTGAACTATGAGATCTCCATATTGACTGCTTAAATTAAAGGGATCTGGTAACAATTCTACTTGACAACGAGAGGCTAATTGAGATAAATATTGAGGATCAGCGTTTAACCCTAAGCGAATTTGACCGTGAGGATTATAAGTAAATCGCCCAATTACACCGTTATTCAGCAAAATATCAATTAAATCTTTGGTAATTGCTGGATAATCATCTACATCATCCGCAAAAATTGCCTGATAACGATGGGTTAAATGGTGTTGATATTGAGTATTTGGGAGTAAATATCGCCAATAAAGACTGTAAATTAGTCCATATGTCAACAATCCTCTGTTTAAACACCATTCTTGCCATTCTATAATTAATTGTCCCCTCAGTTGAGACAAATTAGGTTGTTCATGAGTGGGATCTAAAATTGTCTCATTTTGAGAGGAGTGGTGGTCTAGAATATAGGGAATATCTTCAATTGGAGTACCACTGGCCCCGGCCAACAATAGCAAATCTAAAGTTTGACGGACAAATCGATACTCAGTGCTTCTTGTTAGTTTAAAATAATCTTGATCGAGTTGAGGTCGCCATAATTTAGTGGCTAATTCTTGTTCAGTTTCTGGACGCAACAGCAAGGGAAATTGAGCTTTTAGATTAAGTTTCTCAAACAAAAGCGGCCAAAATAAGATAACTTCATCTCTAATAAATCCTAACGGTGTTTTACAGATAACTGGATAGCTTCTTTGAACTGATAAGGAAAGTTGATCCGCTAGTTCTCGACGATTATCATCATTAGCAGCTAAAATTAACACAGATGAGGCTAATTCTTGGGTTATAGAATTAATAGGAGAGTTACTTTTTTTCCCTTGACGTTTTAACTCAACCCAATAAGTAAATTCTTGTATCAAACGATGAGTTTTACCGCTACGAGTTATTCCTTCTATCCAAAGGGTAGTTAATTCCACAGATATTCCTCTCATTAATTTGTTAATATACCAAATGCCATCGATTTTAGACGGTTATTCTTGTGTTATTGTTGTTATTTTTGTGCAGGTAAGTTCCAATTCTCATGAAATTCAATTCTTTTGTTAAAAGTGCTTCAAATTGGGTTAGTGCGACCCCTAAAAGGTCTCTGGATCGAGCTTATAAAGCTGCTTTAAAGATTCAAGAGATCGAAGATAAACATTTTAAGGGTAAGAAGGTTTCTTCTAATAATGCTGACTATGGTGACAGTGTTATTACTTATTTTATAACAGAAGTTCAAGGTTATTTACAAAAAATTAATATGGGACTGACTGTGTTTAAAACCAGTCAATATTTCCTTAATATCTCTAATTTTCAAGATTCCCCTGATAATAAGGTCAGTCAACGAGAGTTACAAGAACAAATAACGGAAGCGGGACTTATTTTTGATAAGCTTAAATTTATTGATGAGGTAAGAGTTAAGTATAATCTTCCTGAAATTAGGGAAAGTACCGGACAATATTTGCCGATGGAATCTGGACAAAAAGCTTTATCTTCTCAATCTATAGACCTCAATAAAAGTCATAATTATCAGTCACAAAATAACGCTAATAATCAAAAATTAGGACTAGAATCAGCTACACAAAAATCTGGTGTATTGCCTCGATCTTTTATTAATACGATTAATAAAATTAAACAAGAAATTGATCCGCAATCAGGAGAAAATGAGGAACAAGTTTTAAATAAATACCGTTATTCTCGTTATAAAACTTCTCTGTCTATTAAATTTATTTTACTGTTAATCATTGTTCCTTTATTAACTCATCAACTGACTAAAACTTTTATCTTAAGACCAATTGTTCAGCAATATTTAAACCAACATGAACAAGTAGTTTTTATTAACCGTGACTTAGAAGAAGAAGCATTTCAAGAATTACAACACTATGAAGAATCCCTTCGTTTTAAAGGAATGGTTGGATTAATTCCTAAGCTTAATACCGAGGAATTAGAAACAGCGATCAAAGAAAAAGCTGAGGAAATTAAGGAAGAATCTCGTGCTAATGGAATTGATTCAATTTCTAATATTTTTGCTGATCTTTTTTCTGTAATTGCATTTGGGGTTGTCATTGCTACTTCAAAAAAAGAAATTGAGGTAGTTAAATCTTTTCTCGATGAAATTCTCTATGGTTTGAGTGATCCCGCGAAAGCTTTTTTAATTATTTTGTTTACTGATATGTTTGTAGGATTCCACTCTCCTCACGGTTGGGAAGTGATATTAGAAGGGGTTTCTCATCACTTTGGATTACCCGAAAATCAATCGTTTAATTTCTTATTTATTGCCACATTTCCTGTTATTTTGGATACGGTTTTAAAATATTGGATTTTCCGTTATCTTAATCGCATTTCTCCTTCCGCAGTCGCTACTTATAAGAATATGAATGAGTAGAATAGGAATTATATCAACAAATAAGAGACCTTAACTCGCTCAGATTTAAGCTATACAAACAAAGGTTGCCTACGCAACCTAAAATTTAGTCCGCGCTCGTCGGATTTAGTTTGTATAGGATAAGGCTTTAGCCTTTTATTCATTATTAACTTAGCATAGTTTGTCCGGTAGAATCAATTTTTATAGGGGCCATTCATAAATTGTGCCTACTTCTTTATTTATTAGAGTAATATTAAGAGTTAATTAATCTGGGTAAATATTGGAAAAAATGCGTTAGATTAACAGAGTAATGGATTAATTTTCACCGAGACAATTATGACAGTTGATCAACTCCTCTTATTAGTGGTTTTATTATTCCCAGGAATTCTTTTATCAGCGTTAGTGATGGGAAGTTTTGCTAAAGGTGGCTAAATTTTAGACAGAGAAAACCAGGGATAAGGAATTATTAACTAACGGATTGATGTTAGGGATAATAACTCTCCTTGTCCCCTATAAATTTTGCCTCATCTTTAGTCTTTTTTCTGACGCTGAGGGGAGGGATTAGCACTTAATGACTCAGTATTAGATAAGTGAACTTCTAGGTTTTTTCGTTGTTCCATCTTACCGAGAAAATAACCTGTCATCATCGCTGAGGCCAAAAGATTGGCTAAATTTTCCCTATCTGTGGTAATTGAAATATTGAACTCTTCTGAAGGCAACATCCCCACTAACCCTTGTACATTTTGGGTAATGATCTGCTGGACTTCTGGACTAGCTGATTGAGCAATACGCGCTAAAGTGTCAGGGTGTTGTTGTTGTAAATACTGGATCAGTGCATTTGTGTCTTGTTCTTCTGGTTCAGAAGCGAAAAAGTCAAAATTGAATGCCATTAGAACTCCAAAAATGGGGTTGACTTATCTTCCACTGTTACATACTTCCCACTATAACCGCTACTGGGGAAAATCGGGAAAAATTAGGGAGTTAGTTCAGATAGTTGATCGATCTCGAAATACTGATGGAATTTTTCTGTGATTTCTAACCAATAGGAACGTCCTTGTCGTCGTTTACGAATAAAACCTAGTTCTACTAATTCCTGAACGTGCTGATAAGCACTACTACCGCGCATTTCGATTAAATCTGTTTGTAGTATAGGATTTTTTAGGGCGATCGCGGCTAAAGTCCTTAAAGTGGCTGTTTTTAACTCTGCTGGAATTAAATTATCCATCAGAGAGTCAAAGGTGGAACGTAGCTGTAAACTATAACCGTTTTCGGTTTCTACCACTTCTAAAGCACTATCTCGATAGGCATAGTCGGACATTAGTTCTATAATGGCTTCTTGAGCCGTTTCTAGTTCGCACTCAGCCCATTGGGCAATTTCATTTAAAGATAAGGGTTGCCCTTTAAGATAGAGAATAGCTTCGATTTTAGTGACTAATTTCATCGTTATTTTAATTATACTTCAGAAAAAAGAGTTTGTGATCTCAGCAATATCAAGATGCTGATCAGAAATATTTCGACTCTTAAGCGATCGCAATTTTAAAATAAACCCTTAGCTCATGTTTAGGGGTCATAAAATAAAGTGAGTCCCCTAGTTGTCTCTAGGGGACATCTCAAAACAGTATCTAATAGGAGTTTAACCCATGAGCGAACCTACTACCGTCACGTATTCCATAGCAGAAGTCCTTAAACGCATCGAGGACAAGCTAGACAGGATGGATGAGAAGTTTGAGGCGAAACTAGACAGGATGGATGAGAAGTTTAAGGAGAAACTAGACAGGATGGATGAGAAGTTTGAGGCGAAACTAGACACCCTCCAAAAAGAAGTTATCCAGAAAATAGACAAGCAATCAGAAGAAATCACAACAATTAAAGCCACTTTACAGGCACAACAGCCATTAATTCAGAAAATACCTGATTTAGCCGAAAAAGTAGGGGAATTAAAGAACTGGAGACAAATCGTCATCATTGCGATAACAGCCCTCATTAGTGGTTCAATCACTTGGGTTATTCGAGGGGGAACCTTTAAACCTTAACCATTAGCGGCCAACTAGGGGACATCTCGAAACAGTATCTAATAGGAGTTTAACCGATGAATGAAGATAGATTAGCTAGAATTGAAAAGATTGTTGAATCGAATGCTAAATCGATTCAAGCCCTAAGTGATGCAGTAGCACAAGATCGAAAAGAATGGGCGCGGGATCGTCACCATATTTTTGATTGGATGTCTCGTTTAGCAGCAGCGCAAAGAGACTTTTATGAAGTTCAGTCCGACTATATTCGTCACATTGAAACCATAGAAGATCGTCTCGCGACAATCCTTGAAAGGTTTTCCCCAGAAGAAAAAGAGGATCAAACATAACCGCCAGTTGCGTGGCTACCATGCCACTCTTAACTTAGCCGCTTCAAGTATCAATAATCAATATTATACAAAAGCGATCACTGTTTGAGCTATCGGAGTAAAATTGATGGATCAATTTTCTCATTCATCTACTGTGGATATTCGGACTTGTGGAATTAATCTTAATCATTGGTATGTGGTGGCCCGTAATATAGAAGTTACGGCTCAACCTTTAGAAGTTCTTCTATGGCATGATCCTATTGTACTCTATCGGGATGAAATAGGAAAAGTTCATGGTTTAGAAAATCGTTGTCCTCATCGTCAAGTAAAATTAAGTGAGGGAAAAGTTGTCAAAAATTCCTTAGAATGTGCTTATCACGGTTGGCAATTTAATGAGGAAGGACATTGTACTTTTATTCCTTATTTAACCGAAAAACAAAAAATACCTAATTGTCAAATTTATGCTTATCCCGTCCAAGAATTAGATGGATTTATTTGGTTATTTCCAGGGGATAAAAATGAGCTAGAACGCAATAAAATTAAACCAATGGGAGTTATGGAATGGGAACATCTTAATTATATTGCAACTGTTTCTCAGATTGAGTGTCGAGGACATTTTTCTTTTTTAATTGAGAATTTAATGGATATGTATCATGGACATTTACATGAGAATTATCAAGCTTGGACTGATGCTCAATTAAAAAAAGTATCAGTAAATGAACATGAAATAAAAGCCTTATATGAAGCCCAAAGTTATTATAAAATTGATAAAATATGGTCAATTTTTCAGTTATTTTTTCCCAGTTTACGGCGATTACATTCTGAACCATTAGAAGTCATTTATTTATATCCTCATTGGATTTCAAGTTTAGGGAATGATTTTAAAATTTATTGTTTATTGTGTCCAGTAAATGAAACTTATACTAAAGCTTATTTGATTCATTTTACCTCATTAAACTCTTTTTGGCGACTACATAAATTACCGAAATGGTTCCGCCAGTTTATCAAAAATAGTTTATTTGGAACTGCCCAAAAAATGTTAGATGGTTTAGTCAGACAAGATATCAAAATGATTGAACAAGAACAAGAGTCTTATTTAGGAAATTCTCAACGTAGAACCTATGAAGTAAATCCTACTATTAGCCAAGTACAAAAGTTGATTAAACAACAATTATCAGAAAAATTAGATAAACTAAAGTAAGCCAATTATAACGTAACAGCTATGGTTTTTTCTGATAATTGTATTCCTAATTTTATCTCACCCCAATTATCTCCAGAGAAACTCAAATTAGAAAATCCTTTAAAATTAGGTGTATTAGCATCGGGAAGCGGCAGTAATTTTGAAGTCATTGTAAAAGCGATAGAAAAGGAAGAACTTAATGCAGAAATTCCGATTTTGATCTATAATAATCCTAAAGCCAAGGTTAAAGAAAGAGCGCAAAGGTTGAAAATTCCTACGATTCTCCTGAACCATCGAGAGTTTAAGCAACGAGAAGACTTAGACAAAAAAATTGTCGAGGTTTTTCAGGAGCATCAAGTAGAATGGGTTATTATGGCTGGTTGGATGCGAGTGATTACACCCATTTTATTAGAGGCATTTCCTAACCGAGTGATTAATATTCATCCGAGTTTATTACCTAGTTTTAAAGGAATTAACGCCGTAGAACAAGCTTTAAAAGCAGGGGTAAAAATTACCGGATGTACAGTTCATCTTGCTAGTTTAGAAGTGGATAGTGGGCCAATTTTAATGCAAGCTGCTGTCCCTATTTTAGCTGATGATACTCCTGAAACATTGCACGCTAGAATTCAAGTACAAGAACATAAAATTTTTCCTCAAGCCATTGCTTTAGCAGCTAAAAATGCCTTTAATTCTATTAACCTTGTAAATTAACCAGACAATTGTTAGAAACCCCAGATACAATGAACGAATCTCCTGATTATATTCTTTTTGCTCAACATGGATGGGCAGATACTAATGAAGGAATTAGCCAATTAGCTGTTGCTTTAGCCTCTCCTAAAGCCGAGGTTATTTGTCCTAATTTAGGATGGTTAAAAACTTGGTTAAGAATTAAAGATCTTATCGAAATTGTCGAACAAAACAATCAAGAAATTCTCTTAAAATATCCCGATACACCTTGGAGAATTATTGGTCATTCTATGGGGGGATTAATTTGGCTAGAAGTGCTAAATCAACATCCTGAATGGTGGTCAAAAGTTGAATCTTTAGTTCTTATTGCTTCACCTGTAGGCGGTTCAGATTTAGCGAGAATGATTGATCCCCTACAAATTGGACTGGGAATTGCTAAAGATTTAGGCAAAAATCGCCGATGGATGGCGGAAAAAATTGCTAAAGTAATTCCTACTTTAAGCATTGCTGGAAATATTAATTATGGAAGTGATGGAACCATTCCCGTAGAAAGCACTAAATTTTCTTGGGGTCATTGTATTTGCTTAGACCGATTGTCTCATGTTCAACTAAAAAATGATCCCCAATTAGTAGAAGTGATTCAAAGCTTTTGGCAAAAATCTCCAACACCGGTCGAACTTCAAGAAAATTTTACCACCAAATTAATTAATCGGTTGCATTTAATTCCAGGAATGACAGATGCTCATCAGAGAGATTTTGAGAAAGCTAAAATTTATATGTTATTTGAAAATAGAGTCAGTATTAGACTATGGCAAACTCCCATGAATGTCCTTTATCTTTTTTTGGCAAATCATCGAGAAGAATGTCTCTATTCCGGATTAGTGGGTTGGGTACACGCAGAAGAATTAAAAAAAGCTCTCGAAGAAATTCATCAAGATTATTATGAATTTGTGATTCATGGACTTGAGTAAAATCTAACAAAATCTGAAAGGGTGATCGAGGTGTTGAGTTTTCTCATCTCAACCCAACCGACTTGTCCCCTAAAAGAGTTAGCATAGGCCAAGGAGAGATCAAGGATGAGAAAATTACCCTAATAATTAATTTTTGATAAATATTTATGTTAACTTCTTAGAAGGGAGTTATCCTAGCCTATCCATTGGTTAGTTTGGTTCCCTAATGACGAAACTATCTCTGTTAGAACGTTGTACACTCGATTATCAATCTGTCTTTATATCTATGATCACTCTATCGCTCAGACTTTAACCAAGATTTTGAGCGACGAACCCTATAGTCTTCATTCGGTGAGTTCTACGGCCGAGTTACTTGATTTTGTCGATAGTAATAGTGAAACTATAGACTGTCTGATCATTCTACGAACTCCCGATGTTTTACCCTTGTTTAATCAATTGTATGAGCAAGGAACCCTTTTACCTGTGGTAATTCTTGAATCAGAGTCCCAAGAAGAAAAACCATTAGTTTATGGAGAATGCCCGAAATTTTTGTATCATAGTGCAGAAGTTCATCATCGGGCGACCAATCTTACTAAGATTCGGAAAGTGATTGATCATGGGATCACTCAGTTTCTTCACTTAGGGCCGAGTTGTTCTTTGAGTGATCGGCCAGTTTCTTCACAAAAGAAACCACCATCGGAACATCAACCGAGTTTGTTGCTGTTACAACAGCGTCGTTTAGCGGAAAAATTGAAAGAAAGATTAGGATATTTGGGGGTATATTATAAGCGAAATCCTAAATATTTTTACCGCAATTTTTCTCAAGGAGAGAAACAAGAACTTATCAAGGAATTGAAGATTGCCTATCGAGAAATTTTGCTTAATTACTTTGATCAAAATACTGATATTAATCAAGAGATTGATCAGTTTGTGAATCAAGCTTTTTTTTCTGATATTTCCGTTTCCCAAGTTTTAGAAATTCATATGGAGTTAATGGATGAATTTTCTCAACAACTTAAATTAGAAGGACGTAGCGAAGAAATTTTGTTAGATTACCGTTTAACTATTATTGATGTTTTAGCTCATTTAGGAGAAATGTATCGCCGTTCCATTCCCAGAGGAGATATTTTATTTGATTTACTCTATCATATAGATTAAGTTAAGTATCATTTATAATTGGTTTAACTTGAATTACTTTCTTCACAAATTTTCCTGATATTAAAGCAATGATTAACTTTAAAAAAACTTATGTTTTGAAGCTTTATGTGGCAGGGAATACCCCTAACTCAGTGCGAGCTTTAAAAACATTGAAAACTATCCTTGAAGATGAATTTAAGGGAGTTTATGCTCTCAAAGTGATTGATGTTCTTAAAAATCCTCAACTGGCCGAAGAAGATAAAATATTGGCTACCCCTACTTTAGCTAAAATTTTACCCCCTCCAGTCCGTAAAATCATTGGGGATCTTTCGGATAGAGAAAAAGTTCTAATTGGGTTAGATCTTCTCTATGAAGAAATCAGAGAACGGGAGAATGAACTCTAATTCTGTAAGCAGATAATTCCTTAAGTTTATTTTTCTTTATCTTAATTTTCCATCTGTTTTCATCAATAAAATTCAAAAGTATCTTTAATTAACATAACAATGAATCAAAAGATTCCTAACGGACCACAAAATAAAGAACCTTCTCCTAAAGGAGTCCGAAAAATGCGGACTATGATTGAAGGATTTGATGAAATTACTCATGGAGGTTTACCCATTGGAAGAACCACCTTGGTGAGTGGAACCTCAGGAACAGGGAAAACTTTACTGGCCATTCAATTTCTTTATCAGGGAATCAAATATTTTGATCAGCCAGGATTATTTGTTACCTTTGAAGAATCCCCTACTGATATTGTACAAAATGCTTATAGTTTTGGTTGGGATTTACAAGAACTAATTGATGAGGGGAAATTTTTTATTCTTGATGCTTCTCCCGATCCTGAAGGACAAGAAGTGGTCGGAAGTTTTGATTTATCTGCTTTAATTGAACGTGTTCAATATGCAATTAATAAGTATAAAGCTAAGTTAGTTTCTATTGATTCAGTGACCGCTATTTTTCAACAATATGATGCTGCTTCAGTAGTAAGACGAGAAATTTTTCGTCTGGTGGCCCGATTAAAACTTCTACAAGTTACCTCTATTATGACCACTGAGCGAATAGAAGAATATGGTCAGGTTGCTCGATTTGGAGTAGAAGAATTTGTCTCCGATAATGTTGTTATTGTGCGCAATGTTTTAGAAGGAGAACGTCGTCGCAGAACCGCAGAAATCCTTAAGCTTCGGGGAACTACTCACATGAAAGGAGAATATCCTTTTACCATTACCAATGATGGGATTAATATCTTTCCTCTGGGGGCTATGCGTTTGACTCAACGTTCTTCTAATGCGCGAATTTCTTCGGGGGTTAAAACTTTAGATGAAATGTGTGGAGGCGGCTTTTTTAAAGATTCTATTATTTTGGCAACTGGAGCTACAGGAACGGGTAAAACTTTATTGGTGAGTAAGTTTTTAGAAGAAGGTTGTCGTCAAGGAGAAAGAGCAATTTTATTTGCTTATGAAGAGTCTCGGGCTCAATTATCTCGTAATGCGTTTTCTTGGGGCATTGATTTTGAAGAAATGGAACGCAAAGGACTTTTAAAACTTTTATGTACTTATCCAGAATCTGCTGGTTTAGAAGACCATTTACAGATTATTAAATCGGAGATTTCTGAGTTTAAACCTAGTCGTATTGCTATTGACTCTTTATCTGCTTTAGCTAGAGGAGTTACCAATAATGCTTTTCGTCAATTTGTGATTGGGGTTACAGGTTACGCTAAACAAGAAGAAATTACCGGATTTTTTACGAATACAACTGATAAATTTATGGGGGCCCATTCAATTACAGAATCCCATATTTCTACAATTACCGATACAATTTTAATGTTGCAATATGTAGAAATTCGAGGAGAAATGTCACGGGCCATTAATGTATTTAAAATGCGTGGTTCTTGGCATGATAAAGGAATTCGAGAATATATGATTAATCAGCATGGGCCTATTATTCAAGATTCTTTCCGTAATTATGAACGAATTATTAGTGGTTCCCCCAGTCGTATTACTGTTGATGAAAAGAGTGAATTATCTCGTATTGTTCGCGGTGTAAAAGATAAGCGTGAGGAGGATAAATTATAATTTTTGTGCTACTCTAAGTTTAGCGGAACGAGAACGGGGGTTTTTTTCTTGTTCTTCCGGTTGAGAAATCAAGGGTTTTTTGGTAATAATAGTCAGTAAAGGAGAGTCCCGAAAACCATATTTAACAATACGATCTTCGAGACTATGAAAACTAATAATAACAATGCGTCCCCCAGGAATTAATAATTGAGGAGATTTTTCAATAAAACGTTCTAAAGAAGATAATTCCTCATTAACGGCAATGCGTAAACCTTGGAAAACACGAGTGGCCGGATGAATTCGACCATAACGATATTTAGCAGGGACAACTCTCGCTATCGCCTCCGCTAATTGGGTGGTAGTATCAAAAGGCCTTTGTTCAACGATACGCCTTGCAATGCGTCGTGAGAGTCTTTCCTCTCCATAACGATAAAATATATCAGCCAAGGCTGTTTCTTGCCAATGATTGATAATTTCTGCAGCAGTCAGAGACTGAGATTGATCCATACGCATATCTAGGGGGCCATCATGACGAAAACTAAAGCCTCGTTTGGGTACATCTAATTGAGGAGAACTAACCCCTAAATCCGCAATAATTCCCTCAAATTTGGTATTTTTAGGTTGATAGTCAGCAAAATTGCCTTGCCAAATCTGTAAACGTTCCGTACCAAGTTCGGCCAAATTTTCTTTAGCTTCGGCGATCGCTTGTTGATCTCGATCAATACCTGTGACATGGACATCGCGAAACTGAGACAAAATTAAACGACTATGACCCCCACGTCCGAGAGTAGCATCTAAATAATGTCCCCCAGGACAAATTTGTAAACCGTCTATAACTTCTTGACATAATACAGGAATATGGGTAGGAGAGGAGGATTGATTCATATTAATTGTTTCAAGGAACTTATAATGCTTAAAATAATTCAAAAAAATGAGAAACCCAGGCGGGGATTTCGATATTATTATATATTTGGCGGCTCAACGCATGGTGTTCATCCACTGTTCCTTATTACCCTTGAACAGAACTTTGACTCGTTTTCTAATGGCTAGTTTACTAGCAGTCATCGGTATTCTTAACGGATGCAATGTTGTCCGTATTTTTCCTGGACAACCCTCGCCGCCGACTCTTGATATCACGCAAACAGATATCAAAAATTATGCTAAGACTGTATTAAAAATCGAATCCCAAAGAAAAATCGCTTATCAAAAAATTGAACAAATTATGGGTGATCGTCCTCCAGAAATTGTGTGCGATCGCCCAAACACCCTAAAACAATTACCGACAGACGCGCAAAAAGTGGCCGTCGAGTTTTGTAATTATTCTAAAAAAATTGCTCAAGAGAGTGGACTCACCTCCAGTCAATTCAATCAGATGACGGAAAAAGCCCAAAAAGATGAAACTTTAAAAAAGCAGATTCAAAATGCCATGATTCAGGTACGCCAAGCCAAATAAAATCTTAAAAAAGAAAAAACTTAAAAATTTAAACTTTGATAAAGATCAATTAAATATTCTCAAAAATTAACCTTTATGAACCTATCAGGAGAATTGTAATTAATTGTAAGCATTAGCACTGAAATACAAGAAATCGGGGCAATATTAGAATAGAAGGAGACTACTCCCATCCTCTGCCAGTCAAGTCATTCGATGTTAGCTCAATGCTTACCCTTAATCATTTCCTGTTTTGCGCCCCCATTGGTCAACTCCCCCTTAGTCTGCACCAGCTTGTTGAGTTGTTTGAATCAGGTCAACATGATATCGTCGTGGTGGTCAATGGGGAATATATCCCATTAGGAATCATTTTCAGTCATCATTTGCTCTCGTCTGTGACAGCGCACACCTGGGTATGTCCTCATAAAACGAAAAAGAATGCATCGAAGGTGATGGAGTCTTTTGACTCCCTAGGGTCTTCTCATTGGGAAGCCCTGATTCGTCCTTTAGTGCTGATTCCGGCTGACTTGACTGTCACGGACTTTTTGCCTTATCTACAAGAAAAAAACTATCAGCCTCAAGTCCCACAGCCACCCTATGGCTTAATTGATGAATCGGGAAAATTTCTGGGACTGCTTAATACTTGGGAAATGTTACAGACCCTATTAAACCAAGAGATTATCTTCTCTCAACAGCCTAGTTTTGAGACTTCTGAACCTTTATTGCGAGAATTATTAGAAGATTTACCCCTACCGATGATGCTGCAAACTCAACAAGGGGAAACCTTCATACAAAATCGGACTTGGCGTGAACAAATAGGAGAGTTTGTCCCTCCTGATAATGCCAGTGCTTGTTCTCTTCCTCTTCCCGTAGAAAAAAAAGTCTCCTTAAATTCTTCTTCTTTTGCTTTGTCTGAAACTATCGGCTATAGTAATCCTCAAGAGTGGAATAACTCCTCTTCTCTGGCGGCTAATCTTTCTTATTCTCAATGGCTCAAATCCATTCCTAAAAGACAAAATCAATCAGGTAGAGATTCCCCATTCCATAGTCTTCATCCCTTAATATCCTCGACTACCCCATCTCTTGGCCAGATCCCACAAAATGAACGAGTTTGGCAATTTGTTAAATGTTTTCTCAAGAGTAAATATATTTCTCCACCCATCGCCCTAATTTTAGCTACAGATGTTAGTCAACAACAACAATTATGTCAGGAACTTGTAGCAAAAAATGCTGATTTAGTGCAACTCAATCGGCTTAAAGATGAATTTCTCGCCTGTATTAGTCATGAGTTGAAATCTCCTCTAACAGCAGTAGTAGGATTATCAAGTTTATTACAAGAACAAAAAGTAGGTACGCTTAATTCCCGTCAAGTTCATTATGCTGAGTTAATTTATCGTAGTGGTCGTCAATTGATGACTTTAGTTAATGATTTATTAGATTTAACTCGCTTGGAAACAGGACAACTTCGTTTAACTTTTGTGCCTCTAAGTATTAAAAGTATTTGTGAACAAGCTTATTATTCTATTCGAGAAAAATATCAAGGTAAAACTGATCATCCCCTCTCTTTTTCTTTAGAAATAGAACCAGGTTTAGATAGACTTGTAGCTGATGAATTACGTCTCCATCAAATGTTGGTTCATCTGTTGGATAATGCCATGAAATTTACCCAAGGTGGCGGAAAATTTGGCTTACAAGTTAATCGCTGGGAAAATTGGATCGCCTTTACGATCTGGGATACAGGAATCGGTATTCCTGAAGAATCTCAACACCTAATTTTCCAAAAGTTTCAACAATTAGAAAATCCTTTAACCCGCAAGTTTGAAGGAACTGGATTAGGATTAGTCTTAAGTCAACGATTGGCCCGGGCCCACGGGGGTGAAATCTCTTTTACCTCTAAAGTGGATCAAGGTAGTCAGTTTACTGTCCTTTTACCCCCCTCGGCCCCTGGTGAGGAAAACTCCCTAAGTCCTTCTCATTATCCCAATCCCTTAATCCTCATTGTCGAAGCTATTCCCAAGTATATTGAGGATTTAATGGATAAATTGACTAAATTGCATTATCGTGTTGTAATTGCTCGTACGGGAACCGAAGCGGTGGAAAAAGCCCGTCAATTACAACCTTTTGCGGTTTTTCTCAATCCCTTATTACCCTTACTCTCAGGATGGGATGTCTTAACTTTACTCAAATCTGATCCCCAAACCCAGAGAATTAAGGTGTTTGTTTGTACCATTCAACCGAATGAACCCTTAAGTCAAATGAATCGGGCTGATGGGTTTTTATCCGTTCCTGCCGATTTATCAGCCTTACAGACTCTTTTAGGCTGTGAAAAGCCCACCCCTACCGTGACAACCCGTCCTTTGACCATTTTACGTCTTTATCCTAATTTTACGACGGTTAAAGGATTTTCTACGGAGTCTAGTCCCCGCTTAAATTTGGCTTTATTGGATCAATTATCTCAATTTAATCATCGTATTCTTGAAGCTGATGATCTTGAACAAGCACAAATGTTAGCTTATGTTTGGAATATTGATGTTATTGTGGTTGATGGACGTTTTCTTGATGATCCTTTGACTTATTTGCGATCGCTTTCTGAGTATTTAGAATTAGCTGAGTTACCGTTAGTTACCTTAGATATTAAAACAACACAAGCTGCTAATCAAATTAGTAAACTTTCGGTTTTTCCTTGTTTAATTCCTGAAGATGAACAACATGACCAACAATTATGGCAAGTGATTCAAATTGCAACTTCTAGTCAATCTTAACACTGTTAGAAACAGCCGGAGAATAAATCCATTGTTTGTTATCTTGACTGAGTTTTGCCCGCACAATTTTTAAAGCGGTCAGATCTTTTAAACAACGTTGTACCATAGAAATTGGACGATTTAAGCGATCGCTTAATCTTTTAACTGTTATGCCTTCAGGGTGAGTTAAAATCAGTTCTAGAATGCGATCGCGGGTGGTTAGACCAGGAGTGGGGGCAATAATTGTAAATGGCAAGGTTTAATTGTTTGAGTCTATTTAAAGAGGTTAAATTTTAGGACTTATGGAGTTTGAGGATTGTTCCTTATAATTTGAGAAAGCTGATAATTTTAGTTGAGGAGACTTAATATTTATGGCATTTAGTAACTTCAAAAATATTGCTGATGTTCAACAAAAATATCAAATTAAATATCAAGAAGATAATTTTATTCTAGCTGAAGAGATTAGTCCTCCTGAAGTGTTTTTGCAAGATTTTAATTTTTATAAGGAAAATATTGACATTTTTACATCAGAAGCATCCCGTAGTGAGATTATCATTTCACCACTATTGAGAGAAATTTATAAACAACATTATCAAAAATATTCATTTTGGATTCAAAAAAGTATAAATTATGATCATATTTTATCGGGAACACCAGATTATATTTTGTCTAAAAAATCTGTACTGGGAAAAACAGTTCTAGAAAACCCAATTGTCATTATTGTTGAAGCCAAGAAAAATGATTTTGAACAAGGTTGGGGTCAATGTTTAGCAGAATTAGTCGCTTCTCAAAAGTTAAATAAAGATCCTAAAAAACCTGTATATGGAATTGTAACCGACGGTAATTTATGGCAATTTGGCAAATTATTAGAAAACACATTTACCCAAGATAGAGAAAATTTTACTATTGATAAATTGCCCAGACTTTATGGGTCTTTAGCTTATCTATTTCAATTAGTAGAATCTGACAATGAAAGTTAAGTATTTTCTTTTATATAAACCTAATTGTCTTTACTTCCTTGTTTACCAAAAAGAAAACCAATAACTCCCGTTGCTAAAGAGGTTAATGTCGTTCTTGCCCAACTTTTTTCATCGTTAGAAGCATTGGGATTAGTCAAAATTGAATAATAGGCTAAAGCCTTATTCTACAAGAACTAAGTCCGCCTTCGCGGACTAAATTATAGGTTGCGTAGGCAACCTTTGTTTATTTAGCTTAACTCTTTAGAGTTAAGGTCTATTATTCATGATAATTTAGCATAACATATATGGAAGAACCCTATTTCTTGAGCAAGGGTATTTTCAGAATTTAAAAACTTATCTAATATTTCAGGATCAGATAAGTTCAGTAGATGGAAAAGTTTGAATAACCAGAGTATTTAGTAACGTCTGATACAAAATACCACGAAGAATTGATTAATTAAACTTATGTTTAAGAAAAAAACTATTGTTATTAACCAGAAGGCAAATAAATCGTATCAACAACTTGATAGATTTTATCAACAGCTTGTTTTAAAAACGATAACATTTGTTGAAAAGTAAATAATTCTCGATAAATTAAGCGTCCACCCCGTCTAAGAAAACAAATTTTTCTCCATAATAAATTAACCCAAATATTGACAAGAAGAAAGGAAATTCCGATAAATAAAAAGCGAATAATTGGCTTTTTATTTGTAGTTTTAATGCGACAAATATTTTTGATTCTATAGCTAGTCTCAATCCCAAACCTCTGACGATAGGCAGTATGAATATAATCTAGTTTAATAGATGGTAAATAAACGACATAAGCAAAATATTCAATTCCATGCTGGTTTCTCTTGCCTTTTTTATACTTACAAACTATCCATAAATCAAAAGTTACACAATTGTTTGGGTCTTTCCCCATAGTATAAGTAGTTTGATAACTTTTATTTCCTTGAATAAATTGCTTAATTCCCCCTGTCTTACCTCTGATAATTGCTGGCATAATGAAAGGAATTTTTAAAGCTTGTAGCCAACGAATAACAGCAATACTAAAAAAGCCTCGGTCTAAATAAAGAGTTTTAAAATCTATCTCTAGAGAAGAAACTAATACTAATAAATAGGTAATAATGGCGACAGTTGTGTCTGTATTCCGAATCCCTCTGATAGCTAAAGTTAATCTTTTTCCTTTTTTAATAAGATATAAGGTCGCATAAGCATAAAACGAGCAAGTTCCCTGTTTAGCTTGACTTCGGTAAATATAAGGTTTTTCGTTATCAGATGGTTCACCATAATAAGGAATTAAATTTAGGTCAATTGCCAACTTAAGCTTTCTTTTTTTTATTCTTGGTAATACCTGACTTTTTAAAGCTAGATTCACTTGCGATTCTAAAGTTTCAAAATCATTTATTTTGTCTAAGTGATGGCGAATATTTCGACCACAACTACTATTTTTGAGCATTTTAGATGTGTTTTCAATGCTGTCACAATTGCTGGCTGCCCTGACTAATATTTGATACAAGTCTGTGGCACTGAATCCACCTTGAGTTTCGAGAGGAATATGTTTGCTCAAACAATCAATTGTTGTTTGTAATGTTTCCGATTCTGTGAGGAGAATTTGACGATTTTCATTAATCAATTTTCAAATTTATTGCTGAAGTTTTTCGTTTACATTTTAGCATTATTATTGATTTTTTTGACTAATCATAACATTTACTTATCCTTTGCTCCTGACTGGGTACGCAAATACTGTTAAGATACTGATTTTTTAGCCTTTATCATTTAGCGATCGCTATTGGACAAAAACTTTTCCATCTACTGAAAATCCCTGAAATAGTCACTCCTGCAGTAATAGGACCTGTTCCGACACTTCCTGCGACAAAACCACTACTAATTGCATTAGTATTTAGAAAAGAACGATTTCCGTCTTCAGCGAGTCTTTCAATACCAAGAGAAGCAGTTTGACCTAAGTTAAAATTGTCAAAGCTACCATCATGAAAAATGCTACTTACAGGACTAAAAACACTACCATTAGTAAGGTTGGTAACAGTTACTTTAATAGTCGCTGCTTGGGAGGGTAAAGTCACAAAAAATAATGAACTAAGGGCAAAAAAACTACCCATAATAACTTTATTCATTTTTTTATCCTTTTAGGAAAAGCGGTTGATAACGAGATTCATTGACCCACAATTATCTGAGAATTATCTGAGAGTTAATTAAGAATAAATTTATTATATATTTTGTTAATTTTTAGTTTTAAATAAATCCCAATTTTTTGTATTTTAAGCCCATAACTATACTGTTTTTACAGAAACAAAAGATATGTATACAAATTTCTACTAATATTTGTAGGGGCATGGTATGAGAAAAATATTTACTACTATACTTAATAATAAGGCAGCCATGCCCAAACCTAATATGGTATCCTGATTTTATTCTAATACAAAAATCTTAATCATGAATCTTCTAGAAATTATCAAAAAAGACTATCAAACATTCCCTTTAAACCCAACCTACTTAATTTATGCAGAAAATGTTTATTTTAAAGATCCCATGACTGAATTTACGGGAATTAAACGTTATCAAACCATGATTCAATTTATGTCTACTTGGTTCCAAAATATTGACTTAGAATTACATAATATCTATCAATCTGATAACATAATTCATACAGAATGGACACTCCATTGGACAACTCCCCTACCCTGGAAACCTCGTATTTCTATCCCAGGACGAAGCGAACTTACTATCAATGACCAAAACCTCATTATCTCCCATATTGACTACTGGAATTGTTCTAAGTGGGACGTGGTGAAACAACATTTTATCCTTCATAATAAAGATAAGTAATGTAAATTTTTCTGAAAAAATCATGCGTGTAATCCTCATGACTGGTAAAGGAGGGGTAGGTAAAACCTCTGTTGCTGCGGCCACTGGACTGCGGTGTGCGGAATTAGGGTACAAAACCCTAGTCTTAAGTACCGACCCGGCCCATTCCCTAGCCGATAGCTTTGATATAGAATTAGGTCATGATGCCCGTTTACTGCGTCCGAACCTTTGGGGGGCAGAATTAGACGCATTGATGGAATTAGAAGGAAATTGGGGGGCAGTCAAACGCTATATCACCCAGGTATTACAAGCTAGAGGTTTAGACGGGGTGCAAGCGGAAGAATTAGCCATTTTACCAGGAATGGATGAGATTTTTGGCTTAGTTCGCATGAAACGCCACTATGATGAGGGAGAATACGACGTTTTAATTATCGATTCTGCACCCACGGGAACCGCTTTACGTTTACTGAGTCTCCCTGAAGTGGGGGGCTGGTATATGAGAAGATTTTACAAACCGTTACAAGGTATGTCTGTTGCGTTGCGTCCCTTGGTAGAACCCTTTTTCCGACCGATCGCAGGATTTTCTTTACCGGATAAGGAGGTAATGGACGCACCCTATGAATTTTACGAGCAAATTGAGGCATTAGAGAAGGTTTTGACTGATAATAAGCAAACTTCCGTCCGTTTAGTCACTAACCCTGAAAAAATGGTGATTAAAGAATCTTTACGGGCCCATGCTTACTTAAGTTTGTACAATGTTTCTACTGATTTAGTAATCGCTAATCGTATTATTCCTGATACTGTGACTGATCCTTTCTTTAAAAAATGGAAAGAAAATCAACAGATTTATAAACAGGAAATTTACGATGATTTCCATCCTTTACCGGTCAAAGAAGTGCCATTATTTTCAGAAGAATTATGTGGTATGCCTGCTTTAGAAAGACTGAAAGATACTCTCTATAAAGATGAAGATCCTTCTAAAATTTATTATGAAGAAAACACCATTAGAATTGTTCAGAAAGAGAATGAATATAGCTTAGAGTTGTATTTACCAGGCATTCCTAAAGAACAAGTTCAACTCAATAAAACGGGAGACGAATTAAACATTAGAATTGGTAATCATCGTCGTAATTTAGTGTTACCTCAAGCTTTAGCTGCTTTGAAACCTTCGGGGGCAAAAATGGAGGAAGATTACCTAAAAATTCGCTTTAGTAGTAACGTTGAAACTAAAGTTTAACTTATGTAGGGGCATGGCGTTAACCAATTATTGACCCCATACAAAATTTCTAAATTGCCATGCCCTAATTAAATTCTCTGTACCATGCCTTACTTTAATTATCGATACAATAAACCAATTTAATTATTAATAATGGGTTTGGGCATGGCAATATAATTATTTCGGTTTCATCTTTAATCTAAGGATGCCATGCCCCTACAGATTAAACTAAGATAACCAACTTCAGAATTTTTGATGGTGAGAAAAGAGGTTATAGGTGCAAGTCTTTTCCATTATCTATATAATCTCATGTCAAGTCAAATTTGTCAAGGGGTTTTTCATCAATTTAGGACTTAGGTAAAAACGGGTTTTTTGGGATGACAATTATTACCGTAGGGGCATGGCGTTAACCAATTATTGACCCCATGGAAAATTTATAAATTGCCATGCCCTAATTAAATTCTCTGTACCATGCCTTACTTTAATTATCGATACAATAAACCAATTTAATTATTAATAATGGGTTTGGGCATGGCAATATAATTATTTTGGTTTCATCATTAAATTAATGATGCCATGCCCCTACAGACAAAATAATTTAAAAAGAATAAATTTTCCCATTTTCGACCTTCATAATTTGAGCAGCATCTAACCATTGAGAATCAAAAGAATGTAAATAAGTTGTTGTAATTAAAGTCTGAAATCGTCCTTTAATAACCTCTAATAATTGATTTTGTCGATTAGGGTCAAGTTCTGCCAAAACATCATCTAATAATAATAAAGGAGGTTCTCCGATCACATCTTCAATTAACTGTAATTCTGCCAATTTTAACGCCAAGACTAAAGTTCTTTGTTGTCCTTGAGAACCATAAGATTTAGCAGGAGTCTTATTAATATTAAACTCTACATCATCCCGATGAGGCCCTACAACCGTAGTACCTAATTGTTGTTCAACTATGCGACGTTGTTCAATCTTTTCTAGAAATGCTTGTTGAACCTCTATTATTTCATCACTATTGACAATAACATTAGGTAAATAGTTAATCTCTATAATTTCCGTACCTCCACTAATATTTGTATGCCAATTTTGTGCTAAAGGAGTTAATCTTTCAATAACTCTATTCCGTCTTCTTATGACCCGTGAACCAGTTTCTGCTAATTGTTTATCCCATAACTTTAATTGAGATATTTCAGGAGATAAATTAGGAGTTTTCTCTGGGACATGATTGTTTTTCCCCATAGCTTTTAATAAAGCATTACGTTGACGTAAAACCTGATAATATTCGTGCAAAATATGAGCATAAACTGGTTCTAATTGAACTAAAAGAGTATCCAACCAATTACGACGAATATCAGGAGAACCCCGCACTAAATCTAAATCTAAACAAGAAAATTCTACTGCATTTAAGTGGCCTAAAAAGTCTAAATGACGACGCAAATTTTCATGATTTAACATTAAACTACGTCGTCCAGGAGAACGTAAAGTAATCCCTAAATCAGACTTACCATAAGTCCGTTCAATGGTTGCTATAATTTGTCCCGTTGTTGACCCTTCTAAAATGAGATCATGATCGCGATTAGTGCGATGACTTTTGAGAGTTGCTAATAATTCTATAGCTTCAAGTAAATTTGATTTGCCTTGAGCATTATTCCCCAATAAAATTGTTTTTTTGGTTGAAAATTCAACCCATTGTTCTCGATAATTACGAAAAGCATATAGATGAATATTTTTGAGATACATTGTTAATTATTCTATTTGAAGGTAAAATTAAAAGGAAGACGGGAATAAATACCTTTAGGATCATTGAAAGTAGTTAATTCAGATAATTGAGTTTTAATCTTGATAAATTCTTGAGTTAATGGATCAATTGTAACCGAATTATTAACTTCATCATCAAGGGATTTTCTGAATAATAATTGAGTTAATCCCTGTGGAGTTGGATACTGTTGAAGTTCCCAATTGTTGCCTAAATTAGTTTGAGCAGATGTATATTTAATTGCTTCATTTAACCCCCCAATAGTATCAACTAAGCCAATATTTTTGGCATCTTCTCCTGACCAAACCCTACCTTGAGCAATAGCTGCTACTTTAGCTTTGGGTAAATGACGAGATTGAGAAACCTTGCTTAAAAATAGGTCATAAATTTGATTAACATAAGTTTGATAAATTGCTAATTCTTGTGCCGTTTTAGGACGGGTTGCTGTTCCTAAATCAGCTAGTTTGGCCGTTTTCACTGAATCCCAAGTAATGCCATTATTATTAGCAATTTCTTGGATATTAAATAACATTCCAAATACTCCAATTGATCCGGTTATGGTATTAGATTCAGCAAAAATATGTTGTCCTCCTGTTGCTATCCAATATCCCCCAGAAGCGGCAACATTACCCATAGAAATTATCACAGGTTTTTGATCACGAATTAGTTGAATTTCCCGTAAAATAATATCAGATGCTGTGGCACTTCCCCCAGGACTATTAATACGAATAACCACTGCTTTAACCTTTTCATCTTGTCGAATTCTTCGTAAAAGTCTAGTAAAACGACTTGCTCCCACTTCTTCTCTGGTTCCTTGGCCATCAACAATGGTTCCGTCTAAATAAACAACAGCAATTTTATTATTAGAGGATTTTTTCGGAACAGCTAATACAGAAACATCTGAATAATTAGCTAAAGAAATTTGAGAAAAAGAGTCTTCTTTACTATCTGTTAAATTTTTTAATTTAGTTAGGACTTGATCTCGATAAGCTACCTCATCTATTAATTTCATTTTTTGTGCTTCTTGGGCGTTTAAAAATCCTTTATTATCAGCAATTTCTTGTAAATTTTGAGGGGATAATTGACGACTTTTTCCCACTGTGGTTAAAAAATTTCCCCAAATATTATCAAATAAAACTTGTAATTGTTCACGATTTTCAGTGCTTAGATTTTCTCTAATAAAGGGTTCAACTGCTGATTTATAATTACCAACTCTGACGACTTGTACCCCAATACCATACTTTTCTAAGGCCTTTGTCCAAAATAAAGGTTGTGTTCCCAACCCATTCATTTCTATGGAACCCATGGGATTAAGAATTAACGTATCTGCAACAGAATTGAGATAATATTCTGGTTCACTGAAAGACTCATCATAAGCAATAATTTTTTTACCGGTTTTTTTGAATTTTGTTAAAGCTTCTCTAATTTCTGTTAAGGTAGCATAACCATTGACTCCACTGCCTTCACTTCCATCAATAAATATGCCAACAATACGATCATCTTGACTTGCTTTTTCAATATTTTGTATAACATTTCGCAGAGAAATAATAGATTTATCTTCATCTGATAAAATGTCTCTTAAAGTTATAGGAGGTTCTGTATCCTGAATTTGAATTGATAAGTCAAAAACAAGAATAGATTTGTCTTTAACGGTGGGACTGCGATCAACAGACGTGAAAGCCATTAACATAATGACCAGTCCACTAGCTCCTAGTGTAACAAACAAAAATAAACCCGTTAAGGTTCCAATTAAACTGGCCAAGGTTTGTTTAAAAAAATTCATATTTGACTTAACAATAGAGAGATTCTTTTATCTTAACTCTAATCCCACAGTTAAAGAGTTGAAAGTAGTGATCGTTTTCTTGAAACCCCATTATAATAATAAAGAAAAGCTAAAATTTGGAGGGTAAAACCTAATTTTGAACTAGGGGTTAATCTTTAATATTTCTTTGGGATTATTTGTGATTCATTTTCAAGAGTGTTAACTAATATAGGTACAGGATACGATAAAAACTTCTCTCATGCTCACACCTATCAAAAAGGTTATCTTATGAAAATTAATTGGCATATATCTCTGATTGTCTTAGGTATGCTCTTTCCAGCTACAATGGTTATAGCTCAAGATACATCCCCTTCTTGGGAAAAATTGGAACATCAAGTTGGAAAGTTAGATAATACCTCCTCAAATCTCACAGATATCAATTCTAAATTGTTTACTATACCCGAAGATTTGGACACAGGATGGATAGCTGAAAAACCTATAAAGACTGATGTCCAAGGATCACAATCTTCCAATTCTCAGACAATTTCTCCAGACAAAAAGACACCAGAAACTCAGGCAACTTCTACGGATAAACCTACTGCTATTAATAGTTGTCAGCAACCTTTTGAGCTTGGTGAAACAGAAAAACCCTCTCAACTTTCAGTAACACTTGTAGCAGAGAAAACTCAACCTGTTGCTACACCAACACGATTCACTCACCCAGCAAAAGAACCCTCTCCCTCTCAACCTGAAACGCAAGTTAGTCAAACTGTAGCACAAAAGCCACAAAAGCCACAAAAATCAGAATCTCCTGAAGAAATTACCCGATATTATACCCTTGCTAAAGCTGATCATTTACATCGTTGTGGTGATACTGCAATGGCAGAAAAGTTGTATCGAGAGGTGAAAAAACCCTTTACAACGGAAACACAAATTAATCGAGAAACCATTGGCCAACCAGTTTATGAACCTACCGAACTTGCACCGGGTGGAGGAGTTTATTGGAGATTGTATCAAGAAAGTTTGCAAGAAAATGCGGTTTATAAAAGTAAACGATTGACTGCTTTAAAACTATTAACAGAACAATATCCTGAATTTATTCCTGGACATATTCAATATGCGGAAGTTCTTAAAGTAGATAAACAACCTCAAGAGTCGTTAACCGTATTAGATAAAGCTTTTGGTTTGTACCCTAATGAAGTTCCTTTAGTCGAAGCTAAAATTAAGGCAGATCAAGATTCAGAAAATTGGTTAACAGCGTCTTTAACTGCTCGTCAATTTGCCTTATTTAACCCCGATCATTTCCGAGCAGCAGAATTTAAGAAAATCGCTGATGATGATTTAGCTCGTTATCAAAGTGACTTGCAAAACAAAATGGCTTGGAGTACGGTAGGAAATGTAGTTTTAGGTGGCGTTGGGGCCGCAGTAACAGGTAATGTTTTAGCTCCTCTTTCTTCACTGCAAACTGCTTTTTTACTCATGCAAGGAGAATCAGCTATGGGCAACAATTTTAGTAATGAATTAAAAGAAAAATTAACCATTGTTGATGATCCAGAAGTGGTTGCATATGTCAATGAAATTGGACAAAAATTAGCCTCGGTGGCCGGAAGAAATGAATTTAAATATGAATTCTTCATCGTCAAAGATGAGAGTCTAAATGCTTTTGCATTGCCTGGAGGTAAAGTATTTATTAATGCGGGAGCGATCGCTAAAACAAATTCAGAAGCTGAATTAGCTGGATTATTGGCCCACGAATTATCTCACGCGGTTTTATCTCATGGATTCCAACAGATGACTCAAGGGGGATTAACTAAGGGAATTGCCGAATTTATCCCCTATGCAGGAGGATTAGCGGGGAATTTACTCACCCTTAATTATAGTCGAGATATGGAAGAACAGGCTGATTTATTTGGTACCAGGTTATTGGTTGCAAGTGGATATGCGTCTGATGGGGTGCGTAATTTGATGGTGACAATGGAAAAAGAAAACAAAGATAACCCTCCAGCTTGGTTATCAACTCACCCAGAAACTAGCGATCGCGTTAAATATCTTGAGGAAATAATCGTCAAAAATAATTTCAATCGTTACACTTATGAAGGGGTAGAAAGACATCAAGAAATTCGGGAAAAAGTTGCTGAAATGTTAGCTGCTTACAAAGCGGAAAAAGAAGGCAAAAATCCAGAAAGTAAGACAGACAAAAAGAAACCTACTTCACCTCAAACTGAAGTGAAACCCGCAACTAATTAATTAATGTAGGGTGGGTATTACCCACCTTCTTCTTCTTCTGTTGGTAATAAAGGTTCAATAAATAGGGTCTAAACTTAAGTAGAATGGGCAAGGCACAGTATCAAAATTTTGTTAGAATGACCAAGGTTTCTAATGCCTTGCACCTACACAAACAAAACAGTATTTACCTTAGATTTAGCATAAATTAAAAAAAATGTGCTATAATCACAAAAAAATGTACATCGCATTGAGTCGTGCATATGAGCAATCAACCAGACCGCATTATCATCTTTGATACTACCCTACGAGATGGGGAACAGTCCCCTGGAGCTAGTCTAACGGTTGAAGAAAAACTTACCATTGCTCGCGCGCTCGCACGACTTGGAGTTGATATCATAGAAGCAGGATTTCCTTATTCAAGTCCTGGAGATTTTGAAGCTGTTCAGAAAATTGCTACTACTATCGGTACCCAAACAGGCCCCAGAATTTGTGGTTTGGCCAGAGCAACAAGGAATGACATCAAAGCTGCCGCAGAAGCCCTAAAACCTGCCTTTAAATCCCGGATACATACCTTTTTAGCTACCTCAGATATTCACCTCCAACACAAACTCAAAAAGACCAGACAAGAAGTCTTACAAATTGTGCCAGAAATGGTCGCTTATGCTAAATCTTTCGTGGAAGATGTAGAATTTTCCCCCGAAGATGCAGGCCGCAGTGATCCCGAATTTTTGTATCAAGTCCTAGAAAAAGCGATCGCGGCTGGAGCAACAACTGTTAATATACCTGATACAGTTGGTTATACCACCCCTGGAGAATTTGGAGCCTTAATTAAGGGAATTAAAGATAATGTCCCCAATATTGACCAAGCTATCATCTCAGTTCACGGTCACGATGATTTAGGCTTAGCTGTGGCTAATTTCCTCGAAGCCGTCAAAAATGGAGCCAGACAACTAGAATGTACCATTAATGGTATCGGAGAACGGGCCGGCAATGCTGCCCTAGAAGAATTAGTGATGGCTCTTCATGTGCGTCGTCAATATTTTAACCCCTTCTTGGGACGACCTGCCGAGTCAACAGAACCTCTGACCAATATTAACACCAAGGAAATCTACAAAACCTCCCGTCTGGTGTCTAATTTGACAGGAATGATGGTACAACCTAATAAGGCTATTGTAGGGGCGAATGCCTTTGCTCATGAATCAGGAATACACCAAGATGGGGTACTGAAAAATAAGTTAACCTATGAGATTATGGATGCAGAGTCCATCGGCTTAAACAATAATCTCATTGTCTTGGGTAAATTGTCGGGCCGCAATGCTTTTCGTAGTCGATTAAAAGAATTAGGCTTTGAATTGTCAGATACGGACTTAAATAACGCTTTTTTGCGGTTTAAAGACGTTGCTGACAAAAAGAAAGACATCACTGACTGGGACTTAGAAGCGATTGTTAACGATGAGATTCAAAAAGCACCAGAATTGTTCCGTTTAGAATTAGTTCAGGTGTCTTGTGGTGATCATGCTCGTCCCACTGCGACTGTTACCCTACGGACTCCCGACGGGCAAGAATTAACCGATGCGGCTATTGGTACAGGGCCCGTTGATGCTGTATATAAGGCGATCAATCGGGTGGTGAATGTTCCTAATGAGTTAATTGAATTTTCGGTTAATGCGGTAACTGCTGGTATTGATGCGATGGGAGAAGTAACCATTCGCTTGCGTCATGAAGACAGGATTTATTGGGGATATGCGGCTAATACGGATATTATTGTCGCATCGGCCTGTGCTTATATTAGCGCGTTAAATCGTCTTTATGGATCGATTCAAGAACGAGCAAGTACCTATCTTCCTGAAGTGGTTTTGACCTCTCAAGGCTAACATTTAGCCCTCTGATAATTTGCAGGGGGTCAACTATTTGTAGGGGTCAACTATTGGTAGGGGTCAACGGCCGTTGACCCCTACTTTTTTGGTCAATCTTAAGTTAAAATTAAGTTTTGTTACTTTTTTACTCGAACTCTTAATAGTGTTTCAATAAATCTGATGAAGTCTGACTTAAAAAGCGCATTTTGGTTATCCCTGGTAGGAACATTAAGTTTTTCTCTACCTCTCAATGCCAATTCTAATGGTAATCTAACCGTTGAAATTGTTGGTTTAGCCAATCGTAACGGACAAGTGTGTTTAAATTTATTTGCCAGTGGTCGGGGGTTTCCTGATAAAAGGGAAAATGCCGTCCAAGGTCAATGTATAAAAATCACAGATAGTCCCTTGCGCTTCACCTTTACTAACTTGCCGCCGAAAACCTATGCCGTCGCCGTTTTTTGGGATGATAACGGTGATCGTCAACTTAATCGCAATTTTTTAGGAATTCCTACCGAAAAATTTGGCTTCTCCAGTAACCCCGTTATTCGTGGCGGCCCCCCTAAATTTCAAGAATCTGCGGTAGTAGTGATTGGCCCTAATACTAATATTCAAATTCAATTACAGTCTGTAATTTAATCTCAAAAGAAGTTTGACAAGCTGTCTTTTGACGAGATCAGAGGTTATAGGGAAGATAAAGGATGGATTGAGAATTCCCTCAACAGGAGAACACTATGAAAAGACTATTATCCGCGATTTTACTCGTTGTTGCTTTCTTTTGTATCAGCTTTACTCCTCCGGCTTTAGCTGATGGAGGAACCATTTTTAGTGCTAAATGCGCCCAATGTCATTTGGGAGGGAAAAATTTAGTTAATCCCGCTAAAACCCTCTCAAAAGCCGATTTAGACAAGTATGGTTATGATCTTAAGGCTATTATCGGTCAAGTAACCAATGGCAAAGGAGCAATGCCAGCTTTTGGCAAACTCTTAAAACCAGAACAAATTGAAGAAGTAGCGGCTTATGTTTTAGCTCAAGCTGATAAAAGCTGGGCTAAATAATCTAGGTTCACCAAATGCTGACATCTTGAAAGATGCAGCTACCAAAACAAAGCCCGCCTTCGCGGGCTTATTTATTTGTAATTAATCTTCAACTTTTACACCACGCCAAAAAGCCACATAACCTTCAATTTCTTTGGCTTTTTCCTTAGCAGTCGGATAGTACCAAGCAGCATCTTTATTCACTTGTCCATCAACCTCAATGCTGTAGTAACTAGCTACACCTTTCCAAGAACAAGTAGTGTGAGTATCACTTTCTTGGAAATACTCTTTGTTAATGGAATCTGCCGGAAAATAGTGATTTCTTTCCACAATTACAGTATTGTCGCTTTGGGCTAAAACAGTCCCGTTCCAAATTGCTTTTGCCATAATCGCATTTTACCTAAAAAAACTTAACAATATTAATTTCTTCTCACAATTCTAAGCTATTTTGTGTAACAAATTGTAAAATGTGAAAAGTGAATTAAAAATAAGGTGTTAAATCTATGTTATTGCGGCCTGAACAACGGGAAAAACTAGATCCCAGCAATGATCAAGATTTTTATGCTTTTCCTCGTTTTGTCACTCATGTTGATGAAGGATTTATTGAACAATTAACTAATCTTTATCGAGAACGTCTACAAAAAAACACCCGTATATTAGACTTAATGAGTAGTTGGGTATCTCATCTTCCTGATGAGGTAAAATTTGCTCATGTGGAAGGCCATGGGATGAATCAAGAAGAGTTAGCCAAAAAACCCGCCCCTACCACTTCTGACTGCGAGCGAAGCGATAAAATGCTAGACTCGATCTTGCTTATTTGCTTAAGTTGTTGACCAATGAAAAAGCTTTCCCTGGGGCCACTCTTTAACCGCTTAGGAATTTGGTGTTTTCCCCTTGTTTCTGTTAGCGTCTTACCATTTATTTTGACCTATGGACAATTTTGGGACTCATCGGGAGACCAAGGGTCAAAAGCTCCTCCATTGCCTCCCTTAAGTCAACTTCCTTCGACTTCTGTTCCTCCTGTTCCCCTTAATGTTTCCTCTACCCTATTACAAAAACCTCGTCCTAAACTTCAAGATCCTCAACCATCTAAACTTCAAAATCATGAGGACTTAGCTCCCCAAAAAACGGCGGATAAACCCAAGAAAGCCCCTTTCACCGCAAAAACTTCATCAAAACCCTCTACTGTAGCTCCTAGCCGACCTAAACCCCTACAGAAGTCTATTTCACCCGCCCCTCCTAATTATCAACCCCCTCCCTTAGAAATTCGGGTCGCTATTTTACGAGATGAAGCAGTAACCACTATTGGTACTTCTGGACAAGCGATCATTACCGATAGAAATGGGAAACAGTTACAGGTGCTTTCAGGAAATCAAGGGTTATCAGTACAACCTAACGGTACATCCCTTTCTTTAGAAAATGCCTCTTTACCTGGAGTTGTCTGGATACAACCGACTCAAGGCAGTTTAGTCTATGTTGGCGATCGCTGGTATCGAGGGAAGATTTTATTGGTTTCTCAGGGTAATAGCCTATTAGCGGTTAATTATGTAGATTTAGAACATTATTTGTATAGTGTGGTGGGTAGTGAGATGCACGCTAATGCACCCACTGAAGCTCTCAAAGCTCAGGCGATCGCGGCTCGTTCTTATGCATTGGTTCACATGATCCGACCTGCAAGTTCTTGGTATGATTTAGGGAATACCCAACGTTGGCAAGTGTATAAAGGATTAAAAAGCGAATATAATACGGGTCATCATGCTGTTGGTGAAACGGCTGGACAAATCCTCAGTCATGGCGGTGGTGTGGTAGAATCCCTTTATGCTTCGACGGATGACATTGTGGCCAGCGCACATGGGGGCAGAGGTATGAGTCAAACGGGAGCTTATGAATTAGCCAAACAAGGCTATGATTATCAACAAATTCTCGATCACTATTATCCAGGGGTAGGACTCGCTAGATTGATTTTAAATTAATCATTTGAACTTCCGTAGGGGCGGGTTTGGCACCAAATTTCCCTATTATACAAGTATGCTAGATAAACCCGCCCCTACATTCAAAAATGTCTCTAATCAAAACCTTACCCCCAGAGGTGGTTAACCTCATTGCTGCTGGAGAAGTCATTGACTCTTTAGCAGCAGTTGTACGAGAATTAATAGAAAATGCCCTAGATGCTCAAGCTACTCGCATTACAATTGCTTTATTTCCTGAGATCTGGCGCGTTACAGTCACGGATAATGGTCAAGGAATGGCTTTATCTGACTTACGCAACTGTGCTAAACCCCATACTACCAGCAAAATTAAGCATTTAGATGATCTCGGAAAAATTACCAGTTTGGGATTCCGAGGGGAAGCTTTACATAGTTTAACTCAAGTTGCTGACTTAAGCATTAGCAGTCGCTGTGCAACTGAAGACAATAATATGGGATGGTTTCTTCATTATAATGCTCAAGGGGAACCTCAATCACAGAAACCGATTTCTATTGCACCAGGAAGTATTATTACGGTAGATAATCTTTTTGGTAAAATGCCTGTACGTCGTCAAGGTTTACCTAATATTTCGAGCCAACTCAAAGGGGTACAAACGATTATTGAAAATATGGCTTTGTGTCATCCTAATATTACTTGCAAAGTGCTACAAAATGAGCGAATATGGCTTAATCTTAGTCCGGGAAAAACTGCTCAACATATTTTACCCCAACTCTTGAAAAGGATTCATTTTAATGATCTACAATTTGTTGAACAAGAAGTAGAAAATTTCCCTAACTCTAAGATTGAGTTATTATTAGGATTACCAGATCGTTGTCATCGAGGAAAAGCTGATTGGGTTAAAGTAGGAATTAATGGACGCATCGTGCGATCGCTTGTTTTAGAACAAACTATTTTAACTGCTTTTAGTCGAACTTTGCCTAAAGATAGGTTTCCCGTTTGTTTTATTCATCTACAAATATGTCCGAGTCAAATTGATTGGAATCGTCATCCTGCTAAAGTAGAAATTTATCTTAATTCTTTGGATCTTTGGCAAGATAAAATTTCTCAGATTATTGAAAAAGGTTTGATTTTATCTCCTCATAATCTTTCGGTAATGGCTCAGAATGAAAGGGTTAGCAAATTATTAAAAGTTTCAGAAGCCAAAGGAAATTATCAAGTTAATTCTCAAGTTTCTGATGAAAGTGGATTAATTGAATTAAAAGCAGTCGGTCAAGTTAATCATACTTATATTGTAGCAGAACATTCTAATGGATTATGGTTAATAGAACAACATATTGCTCACGAAAGAGTTTTATATGAAAATTTACAAGATAAGTGGGAATTAGAACAAATAAAAACTCCAATTATTTTAACTAAATTATCAAGTGAACAAGTGGAACAATTAGAGAAAATTGGCTTAGAAATTGATCGATTTGGAGAACAAAACTGGGCGATTCGTACCGTACCTAAATTATTAGCAAAAAGAGAAGATTGTCAAGCCGCTTTATTAGAATTAAGTTTAGGAGGCGACTTACAAACTGCACAAGTTGCTCTTGCTTGTCGAAGTGCTATTCGCAATGGAACTGAGATGAATTTATCAGCTATGCAAGACCTTGTAAATAAGTGGAAAAATACCCGTAATCCTCATACTTGTCCTCATGGTAGACCAATATATTTATCGTTAGAAGAATCATCTCTAGCCCTTTTTTTTCGTCGTCATCGGGTCATTGGTAAAAGTCATGGAATTTAAGGGAATAAAAACTCTAGCATTACTCTTATGGCCTTATTTTACCATAAGATTGCGCTTTGCGCGTTTATTTGTTGTAGGAGTTACGCACCGTAACGGAATAATAAGGGTTTGAGATTGTTTCCATATTTAAGGTAAAAAAATCTGGAATTAATTGTATTCCCCTTGAAGACTTAACGCAGGAGAACATTCATCTATTTTAAAGGAGTTAAAACCTTGAATAAACCAGATAAACCAACTAGACCAGCACAGACACCTGACTTGTCTGTTAAATTCAAACAAGTAGATTTACCTGATAGTGTTGATTTCGGCGCTCTGGGCCAGGCAGAAATCGTCATTAAGAATGATGGTAAAGCCACCGCGACAGGCCCCGTTACCATTAAACTTTATGCCTCAACTGATGGAGAACTTGGCAAGAATGATGTGTTGCTTAGCACCACAGTTGAAAACCTGAATTTAGCAAAAGGTAAATCAACAAATCTTACTATAGATTACGCAAATAATACCTCCGCGATCGCACCAGGTTCGTATCATATCATTGCTAAAGTTGACACAGAAAACCAAATTATAGAAAGCAATGAAGACAATAACATAGCGAGCAAATTGGTATCTGCTCCTAATACTGATGTTGTACTAGATTGGCAAGCAGTTGCTCTTAATGCCATTCAAGCTGAAGGAAAAGCAGGAAGAGGGGTTGCTCCTACGGTGGGATCTCGTTTATTAGCAACCTTTTCCACCGCCATTCATGACACAGTACAAGCCTTTGAGAATACTTTTCAACACTATAAGGTAGATACTGTCGCACCTGTAGGCGCATGCTTAGAAGCGGCTGTGGTTGGTGCTGCTTACCGCGTTCTCTCCACTCAGTTAGGGCCAGCAGCCTTAAAGTTAATCGATGAACAAAGAGACGCATCTTTAAAGGAGATCAAAGATCGTCCTATTGCTGAAACCATAGGATATGCCTTTGGTCAATCGATAGCTGATCAAATCATAGCTTCACGGGCTAATGATGGGGCTAATAATACCGACCCTTATGTACCTCCAACAGGAGATTATGTCTGGAAACCCGATGCCCCTAATTTCGCTGCTCTTGGCCCTAAATGGGGACAAGTAATTCCTTGGGCTATTCCTTTTAATGCCAACGACCCCACTAATTCCTTTGCTCCCGATGGACTCGATGGAACTCCCACTAATAATCCTAACCTGTATGCAACAGAAATTGAGGAAGTGCGTCAAGTGGGTGGACTGGCAAATACGGATGTTACTACTCTAACCCGGACTCCTGACCAAACGGAACTAGCGGTTTTCTGGGCTTATGATCGGCCTGATACCTTCCGTCCCTATGGACAATTAAGTCAAATTGCTCAAGAGGTGGCAGTACGCGAAGGTAACTCTCTAGCTGAAAATGCTCGTTTATTTGCGGCTTTAAACGTTGCTTTAGCTGATGCGGCCATCGTTGCTTGGGATGCTAAATATGATTATACTCAGCCCCGTCCCGATGATGTAATTGCTGGCGGAATCGCCCTTAATGATGGCATTGCTTCTACTATCCATGATCCCAACTGGAAACCTTTACTCGGTTCGACTCCTCCCTTCCCTGATTATATTTCAGGTCACTCCACCTTTGGCGGTGCATTTGCTGGAGTTTTAACTAATCTCGTCGGAGATAACTACGCTTTTGATGCAGTTTCCCAAGAATTACCAGGAGTCGTTCGTAGCTTTAACAGTTTCTATGAAGCTGGGGTTGAAGATGCGGTTAGCCGTGTTTATGGCGGTGTTCACGTCCGTGAGGCTTCAGTTACTGATGCGGTTCCCACAGGATATAATATTGGAGAATATGTTGCGACCAACTTCTTTCAAGCTATAACTGATCATACTGTTGTTGTCTAGACAAAAATAGACAATGTCTAGTGGGAAAAGACAATGCCTAATTGATTGCTTGACTTTTTTTGCCAATTAAGATTATTTAGACAAACTACGGACTTGCATTCTGAGTTTTGCCTAAAAAATTAAGACAGACGCTGTTTACAGCGTCTTTTTCATATTAATGAGTAAATATAAGAGTAAGCTGAGACGAATATGAAAATTTAGATTTCCCTTACTCCCCTTACCGAATGCGGGGAACGAGCTATCCTAATATTCCACATATAGAGTAACCATTCCGAAATAAACGGGGAAATTACACCATATCTGTGGTATAACCGAAAAGTGTCCTTATTGAAATTGACTCCCAAGTCAATGATCTTTTAGTACAGAAACTTAGTTCTCAGTAGTGTAAATGATGCAACCGACAGTCCTCACCTCACCCCATCAAACCAATCTTGGAGACACACACATCCCTCATTCTGGCCACCCTTCACAGCTAGGAACAAATAAAATTCAAGTGATTCGACGGGATGGTTCTTGGACTGCCCTTAATATCGGCAAAATTCGCACTGTAGTTGACTGGGCCTGTGCAGGACGAGATATTAATACCATAGCACTAGAAGCCGGATTAACAACTCGTTTACGTGATGGCATCACCACTAGAGAAATCCAGGATAACTTAATTAACTGCGCTTTGGAAATGTGTAGTCCCGAAGAACCAGACTGGCGTTATGTTGCGGGTAGATTACACATTTGGAGTCTTTGGAAAGATACCTTAGTGAGTCGGGGTTATCAGTACGGAAATTATGAAACCACTGTCAGGACTAAGGTAGAGAACGAAAGCTACGATAAACGTCTCTTAACCTATTCTACGGCAGAATTACGCGAAGCAGGTTCCTGGATTAATTCTGACTGGGATACTGATTATGACTATGCTGGGGCTGTACTGTTGACCAGTCGCTACCTATTACCTCAAGAATTGCCTCAAGAAGCAATCTTAACCTGTTCTTTATTATTGGCCTCCGTAGAAACTCCTGAAAATCGTCTACCTTGGGCGAGGCATTTTTACGAAGCCATTGGCAGTCGTAAAGTGTCTCTAGCTACACCAATTTTGGCTAATTTACGGGTTCCGGGCGGGTCGTTGACCAGTTGCTTTATTTTGTCGGTTGATGACAGCTTAGAGAGCATTTTTCAAGAGATTACCAATACGGCGAGAATCTCTAAAAATGGCGGCGGTGTGGGGGTCAATGTCAGTCGTATCCGCGCTACCGGAAGTTGGGTGATGGGGAAACCTAACGCTTCTGGGGGGATTATTCCTTGGATTAAACTCTTAAATGATACCGCGATCGCAGTTAATCAAGGGGGAAGACGGGCCGGGGCCGTCACCGTTGGGGTGGATATTTGGCATTTAGATGTGCCTGAATTTTTGGAAATGCAGACCGAAAATGGGGATCAAAGACGCAAAGCTTATGATGTGTTTCCTCAGTTAATTTTAACAGATGAATTCATGCGTCGAGTGGAAAATAAGCAAGAATGGACATTAATTGATCCTTATGAAGTTCGTAAAAATTTAGGGATTGAATTAGCCCAATTATGGGGTGAAAAGTTTGAAGAAGCTTATCGTTTAATAGAATTAGAATTAGGCAGAAGAATTACCCTGTATAAACGAGTGAATGCCCGTGAATTGTTTAAGACAATCATGCGATCGCAGGTGGAAACTGGGATGCCCTATTTAGCTTTTAAGGATACAATAAATAGAGCAAATCCTAATAAGCACGTCGGTTATATTCCTGGTGTTAATCTTTGTACTGAGAGCTTCTCAAATGTGTCTCCAGGGAAACATAGTCATTGTTGTAATTTAGTAAGTATAAATTTAGCAAATATTGAGGATCAAGAAATTGATTATTTATGTAAAATAGCAGTTCGTATTCTCGATAATACGATTGATATTACTCATCCTCCTTTTGAAGATGCAAAACGTCATAATAATGAATATCGCACCATTGGGGTTGGTTGTATGGGGTTAGCAGATTGGTTAGCTAAGAAGCGTTTAACCTACGATAACCTAACACAAATTAGTCAATTATTTGAAGAAGTTGGTTATTGGTGTACTCAATCTTCTATGGAGTTAGCGAAGGAAAGAGGTGCCTATAATGCTTTTCCAGGAAGTGATTGGAGTTTAGGTAAATTAATAGGATCAAAACCTGTTGAATGGTTCTTAGAAAATGCTTCTAAAAAAGAACGTTGGTTAACTTTATCAGAAGATATTAAGACTTACGGTATTCGTAACTCCCATATTACCGCGATCGCCCCTAATACTTCTTCATCATTAGTGCAAGGTTGTACGGCGAGTATTCTTCCGGTTTATAGTCGTTTCTTCTATGATAAATGGGCTAAAGGTACGGTTCCTATTGCCCCTCCATTTATTAATGATTCTTTCTGGTTTTATCCTGAAAATAAGACCTTAGATCAACAAAAAGTCGTTAAAGCTGTAGCAACAATTCAACAGTGGATAGATACAGGAATTTCTATGGAATTGTTGTTTAATTTGAATCAAGGGGTTTACTTCCCAAATGAACCGGAACGGTGTTTAACAGCTAAGGATATTTTTGATAGTTTGATGTTAGCTTGGAAAGAAGGTTGTAAGGCAATTTATTACGTCAGAACTGTACAAAAAGACGATTTTAAAGAGTCTGATAGTAGTTGTACTGCTTGTGCTAATTAATAGGTAAGGTGGGCAATGTCCACTTCTGGGTATTTATGTACCCTACAAAATTTTCATAATTCCTTTTATAATAGTAGTTTTGCTATTATTTTAGAGGGAACTATGAATCAAAATTTATATGATAGAGATTATTTACTATGGTTAGAGAAGACAGTACAATTATTAACAGATGGAAAGTTAAAAGAGTTAGATATTCCCAATTTAATAGAGGAAATAAAAGATATGGGAATTAGTCAAAAAAAAGCACTTAAAAGTAACTTAAAAGTTATATTTTGGCATTTGCTAAAATATAAATATCAACCCGAAAAACGATCAAATAGTTGGTTATCTACTCTATTTGAACATCGAGATAGACTAGAAGAAGATTTTGCAGATAGTCCCAGTTTAAAACCTTTTTTTCTAGAAAATTTTGAACAATGCTATCAAAAAGCAAGAAAACAAGCATCAATTGAAACAGGTTTATCTATAGAAACGTTTCCGATAAACTGTCCTTTTACTCCTGAACAAGTTCTTGATTCTGAATATTTACCTGAATAAAATTAGGAATATTTTCAGAAGATATTAGTTCTAATTTTTCTTTTAAATCTTCAGCAGTTCTCGTTGCTAATAATATATTTTTAGCAATCATTTGGATTACTAAATCATCGATAGATTCTTCTGTGAGTTCAGCGAGATTTTCTAATTGTTTAAATAAGGATTCAGAGATTTCTATGTTTAAATGTCTGGTTTTCATACTTTTATTTTCTTTTTTTGACATAGATTATTATATTGTAACAACATTCTATGTTATCCTTTTAGTAAAGTTTACATTAAAAAGTTAACTACCATTCATTAAAATATATTGATTAACAGAATATCTACAACAGTTGAACGCGATCTCCTGAAGCTAAGGTTTCGAGATAATTCAAATATCCTAATCGGTCAATTAAATCATGAAATTTGAACTATTTACGAGAGTTGCCTTAAAAGAAGATTTACCAAACTATAAATTATGTCGAGGAGATGTAGCAACCATTGTCGAATATCATCCCGTTAAAAATGGAGAAGATGGTTATAGTCTTGAAGTTTTTAATGCTGTGGAAGAAACCATTGCTGTTGTTACTGTTGCTGAATCACAGATTGAGTCTTTAATGAATAATGAAGTGCTTCATGTTAGAGTTTTAGAATCAGCTTAAAAAAGTTAATCTAAAAAATTATGTATATTGGTATTAGTAAACCTATTAAAGATAAAGAGGTAATAAAATGGCGAAAAACACAGGTAAAGGCTACCATCATGGTTCTCTGGACAAAAGTAGCCCAGCTTATAACCCAAAAACCGAGCAATGGGCTAAGCGTGATGCTGAAACAGGACGTTTTATGGATGTTGAGCAAAACGGGGAACCCTTTAAAAGCATTCGTAATCTCAAAACCTCTCTTAATGAATATTTAGAACAGTTATCTGAAACAAACTTACAAATTGCTTATCAATTTATTGCTGATTTAGTAGAAAAAGAAAGAGAAGAAGCCACAGTAGAGTTATTAGAAATTCCTGATTTATTAGAAGATATAGAGTTAGCTAAACAAGATATTGCTCAAGGGGAATTAACAGATTGGCGAGAAATTAGACAAGATGTATAAAGTTGTTTTAACGAAGAAGGCTAAGGCTTTTTATACTAATGCTGATCCCCTCTTGGCTAAAAAACTGGCTAGAAGCTTTGAGATTTTAGAACAAACACCATCCTTACATCCTAATATTAAGGTTCTCAAAGGTAGGTTAAAAGGATATTATCGTTATCGTATCGGAGATTATCGAATCATTTATGAAATTGACCATCAGACAATTCAAGTGATTGTTGTTAAAATTGCCCATCGAAGTAAAATTCATGAAAAGGAATGATGACTCAAGTCTTATATGATAAGGACTACCATCTTTGGTTACAAGAAACTGTACAATTCTTAAAAGAGGGTAAATTAACAGCTTTTAAAGCAAAAAACATTGTATAATGCAAAAATAAACCTGAGAAATAAAGTCAAAAAATGGTCGCCATTCAGCAGAAAGAAATGCCAATAAATCTCATCTTTAACCCAGAAGGAGATGATGCTATTGAAAATCGTTCAATTTGGTTTGGTAATACAACTAATTTGATGCAATTGAATGATGTCCGTTACACTTGGGCAGTGGGATTATATCAACAAATGCGGGAAAATTTCTGGATTAAATAGGCAGTCCAGTTTAAATCCCCTGAAAACGGTGGAACTCTGTAGTCTAATTTGTGAGAAAATTTTGTTAAAAAGAATTAGAAAAATGTGTTTTCTTATGTTCTAATTGTCACAGGATTTGACATCACAGACAATACCGTGCCAAGCTGTTAGAAAAAGAACAGAAGGTGTAGAGACTATCTAAAGGCAGATAATATCTGACCGAGTAGAGTAGGCAGTAAGCGATTGACTGTCGAAGCGGGGGACTCTTTTGTACATACAAAAGATGATGATATAGTCCGATCCCTATGGTGACATAGGGCAGCGTTTTAAACGCGGGATAAACCTAGCGAGTTTATCTGAACATAAATGACCTCAACGTTTAGATATTACCCAAGATGTAACTGATTATGCTAATTTAACCGACGATGAACGGTATGCTTATGATGGAATTTTAGCCTATCTTACCTTTTTAGATTCTGTACAAACCTGTAATATTCCTCACCTAAAAAGTAGTGTTACTGCCCCAGAAATTAGTTTGTGTATGGCGGAACAAATTTCTCAAGAAGGAATGCACAACCAAAGTTATCAATACATCATTGAAACCATTATTCCTCCCGAAAGAAGAAGTCAAGTTTATGATTTTTGGCGCACAGATAAAGTGTTAAAAGATCGTTGTCAATTTATTGCGACCCTTTATCAAAAATATATTGATAATGCTACACCGGAAAACTATTTTGTTGCTTTATTAGCTGACTTTTTATTAGAAGGTTTATACTTTTATAATGGGTTTATTTACTTTTATAATTTGGCTTCAAGAATGTTAATGCCAGGATCAGCAGATATCTTTAAAATGATTAATCGAGATGAATTAAGCCATGTTCGATTGTATCAGAAATTAATCCCAGAAGCCCGCAAAGTTTTTCCTCATTCAATTGAACAAATTTATTCTATGTTTGACATGGCGGTTGAACATGAATGTCGTTGGACTAATCATATTGTAGGCAATAATATTTTAGGAATTACTGAATCAAGTACAGAACAATACACTAAGTATCTGGCTAATATTCGGTTACGTTCTATTGGTTTAGATCCCCTTTATCCAGAACCTAAATATAGTAAGAGTCCTTATACTCATTTAGAGCGATTTTCTGATACGAAAAAAGAAGCCCATACTAAGGCCAACTTTTTTGAAGCAACTGTCACCAGTTATGTTATGTCTTCGGGACTATCAGGATGGGATGAAATCTAGATCAACAATCATAAACGAAGGTTTGTAGTTAGATTTAAAGGCCTTGAAATACCTTATAAATTAAGGGAACCAAGCCCTAACTACAAACTTTTCTCTCCTAGAAACATTAATTGATCATTTAGAATCAATATAAGAGAAAGATCAGGGCATAGACAATGAAAACTGCTAATATTCTAGTGGTAGAAGATGAAATCAAACTCGCTCAATTTATTGAATTAGAACTCAAATATGAAGGGTATGAGATAACCGTCGCTAATGATGGGTTATCAGGGTTAACCTTAGCTAGAGAAACTAATCCTGATTTAATCTTATTAGATTGGATGTTACCAGGAATTTCAGGATTAGAAATTTGTAAACGACTACGACAAACAGGGAGTAAAGTCCCTATTGTTTTATTAACTGCTAAAGATGATATCAGCGATCGCGTGGCTGGACTAGATGCGGGGGCCGATGATTATATCGTTAAACCCTTCAGTCTCGAAGAACTACTCGCTAGAGTGCGGGCCCATTTACGACGGAACCAAGACGAAAACCCCAACTTACTAGAATTTGAAGATTTAAGCTTAAACCGAAGTACCCGCGAAGTCTATCGGGGGAATCGTTTAATTGAACTAACCGCCAAAGAATTTGATTTACTCGAATATCTTATTACCCATCCCCGTCAAGTGTTAACCAGAGATCAAATCTTAGAAAGAGTTTGGGGTTACGACTTTATGGGAGATTCCAACATTATCGAAGTTTATATTCGTTATTTGCGCTTAAAATTAGAGGTTAATGGAGAAAAAAGGCTTATTCAGACTATTCGGGGGGTTGGTTATGTGTTGAGAAGCTAAAAAATTGCTTAATTTTATGTAACATTTAAGGACAACTTTGAGAAGAATATAAAAAACTTTGCTAAAAGTATGGCTTTAAATCCCAGAGTTTTGCTAGAATTACAGGCGGTAATTCAGCCCTAAGAGAGAGTCTTTGAGTCAATCAGTTGAAATTCCAACCCTAGATACTTTGGCGCAAGAACTAGCCGCTATCCAGCAAACAGGTTCTAAACGGATTGCTTTACTCGGTTCGCGCCATGTTCCCATGACTCATCAGAACTTAATTGAAATGATGAGTTACGCTTTGGTGTTAGCAGGCAATCGTCTCATGACATCAGGGGCAACAGGAACCAATGCGGCTGCGATTAAAGGGGCTATGCGAGCCGATCCTAACCTATTAACGGTCATTTTGCCCCAAAGCTTACAACAGCAACCTAGAGAGTCTAGGGAGCAACTACAGCAGGTCATGCACCTCGTAGAAAACCCAGAAAACGATAGTCTTTCTTTAGGGGAAGCCAGTGCCTTATGTAATCGAGAAATTATCACCCGTTGTCAACAGTTGATTTGCTTTGCTTTTCATGACAGTCATACTCTTCTGCAAACTTGTCAAGAAGCGGAAGAACAACGTAAGTTGGTTACTTTGTTTTACTTTGATTAACCAAGATGTTTTTTAGTGACTGGAGAAAAACAAACTTATTAGATGGATAACTCGGAATATCAGGGCTTACGCCAAACTCCTAAATATAATTCAAATTTCAGGGCTTAATATTATTAAGTCCTGATGATGATTTTTTGGCTTCTAAGTTCTCATCATAATTGACTGGGTTACTGAGGTTTGTATTAATAAGCTAAGGCTCATCTAAATTTTATAGGATGAAATCCCTCCAAAAAGCTACAATACAATTCTTTTTTGCTTGGCCCTTGCTAAAGCGCATTTAAAATACGCGATCGCTTACCCCCTAAACCAAGACGGTGTAAACTTACCTTTGCTGCACAAATTTGAGGATGTGTAATGGAATTAGAGTATCCTGACGGTCTTCGATATTTAGACTCCCACGAGTATGTCCGGTTAGACGGGGAAATTGCTACTATCGGTATTAGTGCATTTGCCATTGATCAACTCGGAGAGATCGTCTTTTTAGAATTGCCTGACGTGGGAGATGCTTTAGAAGTTGGTGAAAGCTTCGGTCAAGTTGAGTCCACTAAAGCAGTTGAGGATTTATATCCCCCTGTTTCTGGTACTGTGATCGAACGTAATCAAGTTATGATTGATACACCAGAATTGATTGCTGATGATCCCTATGGGGATGGATGGTTAATTAAAGTCCGTGTCGAAAATCCCGATGATGAATTGGATGATACCTTGACTGCCACTGAATATCGCGCTCAAGTAGAAGGGGAAGACTAATTGGACAATTAATAATTGTCCATTGAACGGTAGAGGGCGGTCGTTTCTTTTAAGGAAGAATAATCGCCCTTAATCCCTCGTTTTCTAGGCTTTGATAAGCTTTTTGAGCATTTTCTCGACTACTAAATAACCCCACTTGCCACATGGCCCGACCATTGTAAGATGTAGGGAACGCATCGGGATACAGCGATCGCAACTGTTCTTGTTGGTTTCTGTCGTTGGCTGCTACAATTACTCGGTAGCCTTGAGGGGTATAAGTTTTAGGGATGGAAGGATTATTACGATTAGACAGAGAACCTAAAGACTCTGATACATTCTTTCGCCCTAATAATGGGGGGGGAGGTACTATCCTATTATTATTATTTTGGACGGGAGGAGATAAGGGAGGTAGGTCGGAGAAAGCTGGTAAGGAGGTGAGGGGTTGAGGGGGTGATGGGGTGATGGGTTGATGGGGTGAGGAAGTGAGGGTATTAGGGGGGGAGGGGAGAGAACCCTGATTTTTAGAGGTAAATGTCATTTCTCGAATAGGTTCAGAATTGCTCTGTGCTGGCTCTAAATTCCCTTGTGATGGGTTTTGAGCGGTCATAGCTACATTATCCCCACTTAAGTAAATGTGGCTCAATGCTTTGCCCCCATATGCTCGTCTGGTAAATCGCCATGCTGGATCAAGATCAATTCTCATAAATCCTGATTGTAGTCCATGAGTTCTGCCTATAACGATTTCGGGTTCACTGGTATTAACTCGGTGGGTTCCTACTAATACCAGTTCTCCGTTACGTTCTACGAGTCTTAATAAATAGTCTAACCCGTAATCTTCTCCATCAACACGGATGGAATAGCCATTACTATCGGTACTACGCTCACAACTGCCTGTAAAATTAAAGTTAAGTAGTAAGGGTTCGACTAAGACGGGATTAGAACCATTTTCGCGCCAACACTGTTGTTGACCAGGAATTTGACGCAAAATCAGTAAATCATATTTATTCTCTCCATAGGGTCTGGCGATCGCAATAAATTCCTCTTGTTGGACTTCTTGTTGTTCAAACTGAGAACTATAGCTAGGGGGAATAATACTAATTAAAGTTAATGTGGTTAAGGTAACAATGTTTCTGATCAGTGTGAATTTCATGATCTCTACAATTACATCTCAATATCATTAAAAAATCTGACGCACAAGTACGCTGTTATAGCACTACATATAAGGGGGTTTGACATTAGTAATAGCAAATCTGGTTGTAGGGGTCAACGGCCGTTGACCCCTACTTTTGCTTTTTGCCTTTTGCTTTTCCCGTAGCGGTATATCTCTCCGGTGATGACGCAGTGAAGTGCTGAAATGTTGCTGATTCTAGATGGTAATTTTCTTAAGATAATCGTAAAATATTTATTTAATTTAGGGAGTCATTCCCTAATCATTAATGTTAATCATAACAATCTTAAAAAATGATGAAAAAATCCTTGGATATGCAACAATATGTTGAACAAATGGCTCTATTAGTTAATTTACCTATTTCTCCTGAATCTATGACAGGGGTTGTTAATAATTTTACAACTATTGCTGAGATTGCTTCATTAGTTACAGAATTTCCGTTACCCGATAATATAGAAGTTGCTCCCATTTTTCAAACCTATCTTAGTAACAATATTTAACTCACAGGCATTTTCCTATATCACTTCTCACCAATTATTTAGGACGATTATATCAAATGCAAATGTTAGATTTAGATGGAATCACAATTACTCATAATCTTAAGTCTAAAAAAATAACAGCAACTAAGATTATTGAGCAAACTTTAACCGAAGTTGAACAGCAAAATTCGATTTTAAATTGTTTCACTGCCATCTTAAAAGAATCTGCTTTAAATCAAGCACAAATTATTGATTCTACTATTGACAAAGGGAACAATCCAGGCATATTAGCAGGAGTTCCTTTTGCGGTTAAAAACCTTTTTGATATTGAAGGAATTACCACATTAGCGGGGTCAAAAATTAATGCAGAAAATCCACCAGCTATTCAAGATTCTATCACAATTAGGAAATTAAAACAAGCAGGAGCTATTTTAGTTGGGGCATTAAATATGGATGAATATGCTTATGGTTTTGTTACAGAAAATACTCATTATGGGGCAACTCCTAATCCTCATGATTTAACAAGAATTTCGGGGGGATCTTCTGGAGGTTCTGCTGCTGCTGTGGCGGCTAATTTAGTCCCTTTTACATTAGGATCTGATACGAATGGATCAATCAGAGTTCCTGCGGCTTTATGTGGGGTTTTAGGATTAAAACCGACTTATGGAAGGGTATCAAGATCAGGGGCATTTTTATTTTCTAGTAGTTTAGATCATATTGGCTTTTTTGCGCGTTCTGTCAGAGATATTGCGGCTATTTTTGATGTTTTGCAAGGACAAGATATTAATGATCCGGTGTGTACTTCTTTGCCGCCTCAACCTTGTTTTCCTGTATTACAAAATGGCATTGATGGGTTAAAAATTGCTATTGCGGGAGACTATTTTCAAGAAGGGGCAGAAGTTGAAGTATTAGAGGCTGTAGAAATGGTGGCTAAACTATTAAATACACAGACTATTATTAATATACCAGAAACTCATCGAGCTAGGGCAGCCGCTTATATTATTACTGCTTGTGAGGGATCTAATTTACACTTAGAAAGATTGCGATCGCGTTCTCAAGATTTTGATCCAGCAACGAGAGATCGCTTTTTAGCGGGGGCATTAATTCCAGGTTCTTGGTATGTACAAGCGCAACGGTTTCGTCGTTGGTATCAAGATCAAGTTATGTCAATTTTTCAAGAAGTTGATGTTATTATAGCCCCGACTACTCCTTGTATTGCTACACTTTTAGGACAGGAAAAAATGATTATTAATGGGAAAGAAATATTGATTCGTCCGAATTTGGGAAGGTTTACTCAACCTTTATCTTTTATAGGTTTACCTGTGTTATCTTTTCCGATTTTAAGAGATAATAAATTACCGTTAGGGGTTCAATTAATAGCTGCCCCTTATGAAGAGGCTAAAATTTTACAAGTTGCTACATTTTTAGAAAAAAGCTTTTGTGGCACACGCATTTTGCCTGTGAGAAAATAGAGGTTTTTATTACTATTTTGACTGAGATAATATTTTACTAATTAATTCAACTACTGAACCTAAAACTGGACTGAGAACAACCACTGATGCTGCTGCAATGATAATAGTTCTTGCTGTTTGTCCTTGTTCTTTTACTAATTGAAAAAATCTTTCATCCCATCGTTTAACTTCATCTTCAATACGTTGGTTTGTTGCCTGGATTTCTCGTTCAAAACGTTGGTTTGTGTCTTGAATATCTCGATCTAATTTATCGAGTCTTGAATTAGTTAATTCAACTAAGGTTAAAATACGGGTTAGTTGTTCTTGTTCCGTCATGGATTGATTTTTTATAACTTTACTCTCTACAATTATAGTAGAGCAGGGCCGGTTTATTTAACTTATTTGTGAGTCTCATAAATTTTGTCAAAAACCCACAATTATAGTCTATTATATTTATCTAAAGAATAAGGTGGTGGGGCGGGTTTATTTAACTTATTTGTGAGTCTCATAAATTTTGTCAAAAACCCACAATCATAGTCTATTATATTTATCTAAAGAATAAGGTGGTAGGGCGGGTTTATTTAACTTATTTGTGAGTCTCATAAATTTTGTCAAAAACCCGCCCCTACAAATCTGGATAATGTGTTTTTGTGTACCAATTTAGATATTAATGGATATTAAGCAATTTTTTCGTGCGACTAACACAACCAAAACCCTAAATATCCAAAATGAATGAGGGGTGTGGGTGGATAGAGGGACATTTACGAGGTCATGATGAGAAGAAGGAGTTGTAGGATATTTGTTTAAGGAAGTAGTAGGGGCGGGTTTTTTCCATGATTTTTGCTGCTCATAAATAAGTTAAATAAACCCACCGTGCCTTATCATTAAAGAGTAATAATTAAACCTATAATGTCATTGTAAATTGGAATTTAACCCATGAGTCAAGAACCTATTAGCGTCATCTACTCCCTTGATGAAATTTTCACTAGGTTAGAACAAAAAATAGACAAACTAGACAACAAATTAGAACAGAAAATCGACGGACTAGAAAACAAAATCGACAAACTAGAAGACAAAATCGACAGACAATCAGAGGAAATGGCTGGGATAAAAGCTACTTTGCAAGCACAACAGCCATTAATTCAAAAAATCCCTGATTTAGCCGAAAAAGTAGGGGAACTGAAGAACTGGAGACAAATCGTTATTATAGTGCTAACAACAATTATCAGTGGTTCGATCACTTGGGTTATTCGAGGGGGAACCTTTAAACCTTAACCTGATGATAGTATCGTTGGAAAAATTATAACTCCGAACTCTGAAAACCGAACTCAGGTGTATAGTTACATTTATTTTGGATATAATAAAAAACAGAGTTTTGAAGTTACTTTTATTAAAATAATGAAACAAACAATTATTTATTTGCCGGAAGAAACCGAAGCTAATTTACAAGAATTAGTCAATAAAAAAGGTCAATCTATTTCCGAATTAGTCCAAGAACTAATCAACAATTATTTAAGTCAATTTCCCCAAAAAATTCCTAAATCAGTAGGAATGGGTGCTAGTGGGAGAAATGATTTATCCTCTAAAGTAGATGAATTATTAACGTTTGTTTACATTAGAAAGAATTGGGAGGAATAGCAGTTAAAACAAATCGTCCAACTGTTCCTAATAAAGCAGTTCCTAAAATTCCAATTAAAGCGCAAATCTTATTTTTTTGAGAGTTTTCTATTTTTTCAATTCGTTTATCTAAAGTAGTTACTTTCTCATCTAACGATTTAAGATTGCCCCTAACTTCTCCTTGCAAAGTTGCTATTTCAATCTTGATATCAGTGACATCTTTCTGAAGATTATCTAACTTTTGGTTAATGCTGGTTAATACTTCTTTTAAATCTTGTTCTATGGTGATACTCATCTTGTTTCTTAGTTTTTTATCTATTATACAATTTATTTGTGTTTGGGCATGGCAAATATCGAGTTTTCTGGAATTATTAATAGTTTTTTAAGGCCATGCCCCTACAATTTTTATTTGTGGTTTGGGCATGGCAAATATGAGTTTTTCTGGAATTATCAATAGTTTTCTGATGCCATGCCCCTACAATTTTTGATACAATCTATAAAGACTGTAAATAAGTTAAAAATTCTGTCAATTCTGTAGATGTTAATTGAGAACGCGATCGCTTATTATATTTATTAATTAAATATTCTCTACCTTGATCAATTGTCCATTGTAAGCGTTGCATTTCAGCTAAAATTTGGTCATTTTCTGTTAATTCAATAACTCCTGCTATCAACTTCCAACAGGGATCACCTCCTTCCCAACCTGGTGGTATACGGGGCATACTTAAACTAATAGTTACTAAACAAGCACCTTGAATATTTTCGCCTTGATCTAATCTTTCTGTCAACTTAGGATCAGTAATTGAAACATTCTCCAAAATCTGTCCGTTAACAGTTATTACACTGCCTTTCCAATTAGTAATACCCGTCGATCTGGGAATTCCTATAACTTGAAAATCTCTTGTATAAACTAACTGTAAAGTGCGTCTTTCTGCTTTAGGTAAATGTTGTAAAAAAGGAACCGTTACATACTTATTATTATTATGTAGAATGTTCCAATAATATCCACAACAGCAAACAATATCAGACACTTTAGCTTGTCCAACTTTGCGCCATTTTCCCTCACCTATCCAATAATTTTCTGCCTCAAAACCGAAATCATTACCCTCATTTTCTAAAGGTATTTCTATAATATCTAATAAAGCTGGTTCTTGCTCATTTATTAATCTAATGGTGGCAGGAACTCGACCATCTTCAGGATAATCTTTACATATTGGACGTATCCATTGATGTGTAGTAACATCAACACCAGCAAGACACCGTTCCCCTTTTTTCCAAGAGTTCGCTAAACAAATTAATTGAGTTAATTTTGCCATAGAACTTGATCTGATTGATATCTCTTAGTATTCCCAAAATTTTATAAAATATCACACTAAATGCTTACAGACAGACCTTATGTCTGATACTATAAAAACTAAGCCTCCCGAAAGGAGGCTAAATTAAACCCGCGTAGGTGGGTTTTGTCTTTATAGCTGAACCCTTTAAGGTTGAAGTAGTCGATAAAAACTAAGCCTCCCGAAAGGAGGCTAAATTAAACCCGCGCAGGCGGGTTTTGTCTTTATAGCTGAACCCTTTAGGGTTTAAGCCTATAATTCCTAGCTTTAATAACTTATTAATAACACAGGAATCTTGCCTGTAACAAGTCCCGATTCTTATGCTACATAACTCATTGTACTGATAACTCAAACTAAGTGATGTACTTTAATATTACCCCAATGTTGGTTTAAATAGTCTGCAACCAGACGACGATGACAATTATGCGGTTTTGCTTCACTACATAATAAACATCCATCCTCAAGAATATCAGGAGAAATTGTTTTTTCTATTTGGCGATCGCTGATTAATTTGATAAACTTAGTTTCGTATATATTCCAATCTCCTTTTTTCTTTTTATAATCATCTAAAATATCTTGAGTAGGGGCTAATTCTATTAAGTGAATGTAATCAATATTAGCAATTTTACTCAAAAAGTATATGAGATCTTTTTTCTTAGCAAAACCCGCTAATTGAGATACATTATTCAATCTGACATCAATAATTTTTTTGACCCCTGAATTAATTAAAGATTCAAAAAAAGTTTCAGCAGTTTTCTGAGTAAAACCAATCGTATAAAGATTAATCAGATTATTTTGATTGTTCTTCTTTAGGTTGGACATAAGCAATAATTTCACCTTGTTTTTGATATGCTTGTTGCAGACATTGTTCTTTATCTAGAGAAGATGAGGAAGTATTAATAATATCAAATAAAGATAATTGTAACTGACTAAATCCTTGTTTGTCTAATAATCTATTTTCTAAGTCTTCATGAGATTCTAATTTTCCCGTCGGTAAAATATGCTTAATCTCTAAATTATAAGAGTTTAACTGCTGACAAACCAAAATAGTACGATGACAAGTTAAGGGATCTTTTTCCGCACACATTAAAGCTACTCGATACTTTTTAACTCCTTTGAGAACCCGTTGAATTCCTTCTTGAAATAAAGCAGTATTAGCAATTTTTTCATAAACAGCTTTACCATTAATATAACAATTTTCATTATTAGGTCTAGCCCCTAATTCTTGTCCCAAAAAAACATAAGTAATGTTTTCTTTTTCTAACGAAGCTTGTAATTCTGACTTATTAAAATGAGATAAATAACGACTATAAGGATGCGATCGTACATCAGCTACAGCAGTAATATGATGTTGTTTTAATAACTTAATAAAGTCTTCAAGACTATGATCAGAATGTCCAATAGTATAAAGTTCCATTATTCATCAATTATGACTTAACACTAAACTTATTTTAACCTAAATTAACCCCCTTGTAATATACTTTATTAATTTTCTTTAATGTAATGTCCGACAATCTGTTATAATTTTTACTAATAGATGATAAAAAATGTAATCAACCTGCTCATATTTCCATTCCCTATGACAACCCATTCTCTTATTCTTTTTCGACAAATTCGTCTTTTAGATCCAGTCAATGATACTGATATAATCAGAGATATTTTAATAAATAATAATATTATTCAAGCCATTGAACCTCAGATTGATAATATTACTCCAGAAACTCAAATTTTTGAAGCAGAAAATTTAATTATTGGCCCTGGTTTAATGGATTTATATAGTTATAGTGGAGAACCAGGATATGAAGATAGAGAAACCCTAATTTCTTTGACTAATGCTGCTGCTGCTGGAGGATTTACTGATCTTGTTATTCTCCCCCAAACTGTTCCCCCTATTGATAATTGTGCAACGTTAGCATTTTTACAACAACAATCTAAAAGCTTAGATTCTCAAGTAAATCTTCACTTTTGGGGACACCTTACTCATAAAGGAGAAGGAGAAAAAATGACTGAATTAGTTGAATTATCAACCGCAGGAGTTGTCGGATTTACTGATAATAAAAGTATTGAAAATTTAGGATTATTAAGAAGATTTTTAGAGTATATTAACCCCCTTAATAAACCTATTGCTTTAGTTCCTGAAGCTATTTCTCTTAAAGGAAATGGAGTCATGAGAGAAGGAATTTGTTCTATTAATTATGGACTTCCTGGCAACCCAGAAATGACAGAAACAACCGCCATAGCGACAATTTTAGAAATGGTTGCTGTTACCCAAACTCCAGTTCATTTAATGCGAATTTCCACCAGTCGTGGTGTAGAATTAATTGCTACAGGGAAAGCAAGAGGACTTCCTATTACTGCTAGTACCACTTGGTTACATTTATTATTAGATACTGAAAATCTCGCCAATTATGATTCTAATTTAAAAGTAAATCCTCCATTAGGAAATAAAGAAGATCGTCAAGCATTAATTGAGGGAATAAACCAAGGAGTTATTGATGCGATCGCGGTTGATCATCAAGCTTATACTTATGAAGAAAAAACCGTTCCTTTTGCAGAAGCACCTCCTGGAGTAATTGGGTTAGAATTAGCTTTACCTTTATTGTGGCAAGAATTTGTTGTTAGTGGTCAATGGTCTGCGCTACAATTATGGAAGGTTTTAAGTGTTAATTCTCGACAATGTTTAGGACACACTTTAAATCTTATTCAAGTAGGAGAATCATCTAATTTTATTGTATTTGATCCAGAAAAAGTATGGAAAGTTACCCCATCTACGCTAAATTCTTTAGGTAGTAATACATCTTGGTTAGGACAAGAAATAAAAGGAAAAGTCTTGAAAATAAAATAAGCTTAATTCATGGGAGTGTATCAAATTTATGACACTACAGACTGACTTATCAACTCAAATGTTATTGGTTTCCAGAAATCGAATCTTATTGAGTAACTAAAACTTAGTTAAGTTACTTAATTCTTCGATATTAATTTGTTCATACTTTTCAAATGGTTGATAAATCCAAGGATTATCAGATAAATATTCTACATAATAATCCGGTTTAACCACCGAACAACTTTTATACCATAAAACAGCAGTCCGAATTTCTTGAATATCTGCCCCATAATTAGAGTATAACCACTGACTAATCTGTTGTATACTAATACCAGAATCTACTAAATCGTCTACTAATAAAACATGACTGCCTAATTTTGATCCAATCATAGATAGATGTTCATTGATTTTAATTTCTCCTTGAATCTTATTGTCTTTTCCCCCATAAGAAGCAGCAGTAATAATTGCTAAAGGTTGATGATATAGACGACTGAGAATATCCCCAATTCTGAGTCCCCCTTTAGCGATACAAACAATTTGATTAAATTGCCACTGGGAACGATAAATTTGAACCGCTAAAGTTTCAATATGTTGATGATATTGTTCCCAGGAAATATACAAATCTGACATAATTTTTTTAATTATGAATTATGAATTATGAATTATGAATTATGAATTATGAATTATGAATTATGAATTATGAATTATGAATTACGAATTATGAATTACGAATTATGAATTACGAATTATGAATTATGAATTATGAATTATGAATTATGAATTATGAATTATGAATTATGAATTATGAATTATGAATTACGAATTACAAATTATGAATTATAATTCAATAAAAAATTATAACTTATCCAAAAAGGTATCGCTTCAAAAGGCGAGGTTTCAGACCCCATTACTTAATTTTATAATTTATAATTCATAATTCATAATTCATAATTCTTTATGACGTAATTGACCCATTAAACTCGCCATTTCTAAGGCATTCAGACCATAATTCCAACCCAAATTACTCTTAATTCCTGCCCGTTCTAAAGCTTGTTGTAGAGTATCTGTAGTCAAAATACCAAACACCACTGGAACCCCTGTCTGAAAACCAACCGCCGCTATTCCTTTAGCTGCTTCAGCGGCCACATAATCAAAATGGGGAGTTTGTCCACGAATAATAGCCCCAAGACAAATAATTGCATCATAACCCCCTCCTAAAGCTAATTGACGGGCAACTAAGGGAACCTCAAAGCTTCCGGGAACCCATACATAATCAACTTGAGTTCCGTTAGGGTCAACATTAACACCGTGACGCTTGAGACAGTCTTGACACCCAGACAAAAGTTTATCGGTGACTAAATCGTTAAAACGACCGATGACAATGGCAAAACGAAAGGAAGACGGGTCTTGAGTAAAAGTTCCCTCAAAAATTGTCATGATTTTTAGTTAATAAGTATTAGCCAATTCTGTCTATATTCGGGCAAAATCCCCACCTACAGCTTAACCGAAGGCGGGGGATTTTTCAGACCCAACTTAAATCACAAAGAAGTTCAATATGGCCACCACCACGACTAAAATAGCCCAGATAGCAGAACCTAGATAGAGTAAGGGTTTAGACTGATTCCAGTTTTGGGGGGATGCATAAGCAACCGGGACACCGACCACCATAACAAAGGAAAATAAAACAAGGGCCGCTAAAAAAAATTGAAAGATGATAGACATGATACGGTTCTCCTACAGTTCTTCTAAAATAAGGGTGAGCAATAGAGCTAGTTTCTAACTCGAATAAAAGCTTCCTGAATATTGACGCTCCCCGCCGTAAAACGGACGGGGATTCTTGGTTCAACGAGTCCACTTAACCTAGATTCCTTGCGTTATCGTTCGCCAGAGGTGGTTCTCTCCCCAAGCTTTAACTTTGGGTGCGCCCCACCCTAGTTGTATTTCTACAAAATTTGCTTGAATTGAAGTGTTTAACTCCAAATACTGCTTTGTCTAGTTCCTGCAAAAATTTTACCTACCCACAGGTAGAAACTAGCACAATTAGGTAGAACCCCATATCTTCGATTGTCAAGGTAAAGCGTATGCCTCTCGGCTACTGGGTTTTTAAACAGGTTGATTACCCTTGCCTGTTATATTGAGTATAGCAAGAGGGAAGACACCAAAGCGAGCTAATCAGAGAGTTTATTCGAGGGCTTAAATCTCAAATAAAAAGCCGTCCTTCGCTCTGCGTTCATGACGGGACTTTAAACCTAAATTTTCGGTAATCATTCCCCCCGAAGCAATCTCATTAAATTGTAATTTAGATTTATTAGTCAAAAATGCCAAACAATGCCTTTATTTTGCTTATAAGTGGTTTATTTGCTGGATTGTTGGCCGGACTGTTGGGCATTGGTGGGGGAACAGTATTAGTACCTTTATTGGTAGCCCTCAAATATACTCCCTTACAAGCGGTGGCCACCAGTAGTTTAGCCATTGTCATTACTTCTGTCTCAGGAAGTATACAGAATTGGCGTATGGGCTATTTAGATTTTAATCGGGTTATTTTTTTAGCTATTCCTGCTTTAATTACAGCACAATTAGGGGTATTTTTATCAAATCACTTACCTAATTATATCTTATTATTGTCTTTTGGAATATTTCTAATTATTAATATTTTATTAGGAAATTTACGTCAATATCTTATTAGTAGTGATAATTTAACCAATGGGGTCAATATTTCTCCGATTTTGGCTCGTTTAATTACTGGAGGACTGGCAGGAGTTTTAGCCGGTTTATTTGGTATTGGTGGAGGAGTGATTATGGTTCCTCTACAAATGTTATTTTTAGGAGAATCAATTAAAGTAGCAATTCAAACCAGTTTAGGGGTGATTGTTATTACTGCTATTTCTGCTTGTGTGGGTCATGCTTTACATGGGAATGTGTTATTTTCTGTAGGAATAATATTAGGAACTGGAGGATTAATTGGGGCGCAAATTAGTACCCGTTTTTTACCTAAGTTACCTGATAGAATTGTTCGCTTATGTTTCTATGGATTATTAGCAATTTTAGCGGTTTATACTTTTTATCAAGCTTGGGAAAGTTATCAATAAATATGTAGGATGTGTTCCCAACGCATCTCACTATCTATAGCGTATTTAACTATTTTTTGCGTAAGTCCTATTTATTAAGTACCTGCTTGAAAAATCTGGTTAGCTGTTAAAATTAATTCGGGAAAAGTTGGCGATACTATTACTTCATCACCTCTAAACTGTGTAATTTGATATTCTTCATCTATCAGTTCATGAATTAAGATAGTTGGTTGTTTAGGACTACCGATAAATCTTCTACCACCTAATCCTAAATAATCGACAATCCAATATTCAACAATACCTATTTCTTCATAATCTTTTACTTTTGTTAAGTAATCAACTCGCCAATTAGTGCTAACAACTTCAATAACTAAAGGAATAGATACACCTTGAGTTACTGTAGATGATTTTTTCCATAAAGGTTCATTAACTAAGTTGGGACGATTTAATATTAAAATATCTGGTAAATAAGCTGATTCACCATCAGGTACTTTAACAAATGCTTGATTAGGTAGGAAATAAGGCAAATTTAATCGTCTGTATTCAAAAGCTAATTCATTGATTAAAAATCCTTTAACTTCTTCATGTTCTCCTACTGGTTGTGGCATTTCAATAATTACTCCATCATGCAATTCATAGAGTCCCCCTTCTAGTTTCCACTGGGCAAATTCTTCAAAGGTTACTGGTTTAGTTTTAGCGATAACTTGAACCATTTGTTTACCTACTTTATACTGATATTACCTAATTATAACTCAATACTATTAAATCGGGGCTATTTCATTCTCTAAAATACCCTAACCCTAAAGGGTTGGGCTATAGGAACAAAGCCCGCCTGCGCGGGCTATCCTATTAATATTTGAGCCTGCGTAGGCAGGCTTCGTTCCTATAGCTTCAGGCTTCAGCCTGTCGCGAGTATTTCTGCTATTAAATCGGGTCATTATTGAGGTTGACAAAATTATTTAAGTATTCATAAAATTCTCGAAATAAAGGACATCTTTGTTGAACAATATTGGGATGTAAATTTAATAATAATAATGGTGTATGTTCTTTCTTAGAAAAACGATTTTGATCTATATTACTGCTTTACCACCAGGTTTCTGTCGAATAGGTGTTTTTCTGTCAAAGGTATAGTTAGGAAAATTCTTTTTTAAGAAGTTAATAAGTCCTCCATTTTCAAGCATAGAATGATGTCTATTTCGTCGTTTAATTATAATTCAATAAGTGACTAAAAAATCAATTGTGTGTATCTATTTACTATTAAAAATTAATAATTACATTTTAATTTATTTCTTGCTATAATAAGTTCTTGGACATAAATAAACATAACCATCGCAAGATTGCTTCGGGGTGGTGTTAAACCAGTGAACAGTAAACAGTAAACAGTTATCAAAACTTTTAACTGATAACTGATAACTGATAACTGATAACTGAATAACCCCCCTCGCAATGACATTATTTATTTTTGTCCAGCTACTTAGTTGAGTTAGAGTAATATAGTGAAGCAGGAAAAGTTGTTTCCGTTGAAGATGTAAAAGCTAAATTTAGATTACAAAAATGAAAATTCTTTAGACAGAAACAGCGATTAATCATTTGTCTTCTATCTACAATTATATAATTACATAAAATTTGTAGGGGCGGGTTTTTTACATAAATCAATGATTCTAAAAAAAAGTTAAATAAACCCGCCTCCACCTTTGCTAATAAACCATTCCGACTATATCAAAACCCGCCTTTGCTGTGTAATTAATTTTGCGCGCGCTACTTATCATTAATTGTAAACATTGTAACCTGTGACAGCCTAGAATAGTGTGTTACTTTAAAACAAAAAGTAACGCTGTGCCATCGGTAATTTTGCCATAGCTTCAGCCGTTAATAATTTACCATCGGCCCTCACTTCATAAGTTTCTGGATTTACTTCAATATGAGGAGTTGCATTATTATGAATCAGATTTGCTTTCCCAATATTACGAGTATTAGAAACAGCAACAACCCTCGAAGTTAACCCCAAATTTTGCGGAATTTCTAACTCTAAACTTGCTTGAGACATAAAGGTTAAAGAAGTGGCCCCAATAGCCCCCCCAAACGCCCCAAACATCGGACGCATATACACAGGTTCAGGAGTAGGAATACTGGCATTAGGATCACCCATTTGCGCCCAAACTATCATCCCTCCTTTGATAACAACTTCCGGTTTTACCCCAAAAAAAGCAGGTTTCCATAAACATACATCCGCTAATTTTCCAGGTTCAATAGAACCCACATAAGTCGAAATTCCATGAGCGATCGCGGGATTAATTGTATACTTAGCAATATATCGTTTAGCCCGAAAATTATCATTATCTGAAGTGGTAGAAACCGGACTAGGAGACGATAAAAATCCTCGTTGTACCTTCATCTTATGGGCAGTTTGCCAAGTCCTAATAATCACTTCTCCTACTCGTCCCATCGCCTGAGAATCAGAAGACATAATACTAATTACACCTAAATCATGTAAAATATCCTCAGCCGCAATAGTTTCTTTTCTAATTCTTGAATCAGCAAATAAAACATCTTCGTCAATATTTGGGTCAAGATGATGACAAACCATCAACATATCTCGATGTTCTGCAATAGTATTAATCGTATAAGGACGAGTGGGATTAGTAGAAGCAGGTAACACATTCGCATAGCTACAAACCCGCAAAATATCAGGCGCGTGACCCCCTCCGGCCCCTTCCGTATGAAAAGTATGAATTACGCGATTTTTGAAGGCAGCGATGGTATTTTCCACAAATCCCGCCTCATTTAGCGTATCCGTATGAATGGCCACCTGTACATCATATTCATCGGCCACACTCAAACAAGTATCAATGGCCGCAGGAGTAGTTCCCCAGTCCTCATGCAGCTTTAACCCCAATGCCCCCGCTTTTATTTGTTGTACTAATCCATCAGGAACGCTACAATTACCCTTACCAAAAAATCCTAAATTGATGGGGAAAGCATCGGCCGCTTGTAACATCCGGTAAATATGCCAAGGGCCAGGAGTACAAGTAGTGGCAGTAGTTCCGGCGGCCGGCCCCGTTCCCCCTCCGATCATCGTGGTAATACCCGATGCTAGGGCGGTTTCTATCTGTTGGGGACAAATGAAGTGAATGTGGGTATCGATGCCTCCAGGGGTCAAAATTCGCCCCTCTCCGGCGATGATTTCGGTGCCAGGGCCAATAATAATATCAATGTTATCTTGGGTGTAAGGATTCCCCGCTTTGCCAATTTTGTCAATTTTGCCGTTTTTTATGCCTATATCAGCTTTAACAATGCCCCAATGATCAAGTATTAAAGCATTAGTAATGACCGTATCAGCAGCCTGATCGTCCCCTTCTCCGTTAATAATAGGAGATTGTCCCATACCATCCCGGATCACTTTCCCACCGCCAAATTTTACCTCCTCTCCGTATGTAGTATAGTCTGCTTCTACTTCAATCAGTAAATCGGTATCGGCTAGACGAATGCGATCGCCGATAGTGGGGCCAAACATAGCAGCATATTTTTGACGATCCATACGATAACTCATGAGGGTTTCTCCTAACTTTTCAATACTTTTTTTACTAAAGTTTATAATTTGTAGTCGATTGTTTGCTGCTAATTTGGTGTATTAGAATTCGGGTAGGTTGGGTTTCGTGCCTCAACCCAACCTACCATCTATTGCCTTATTTTAACCCACCATCTTAAGTATTGTAGCTCCGACATACATTTCATCTCAATTTAGCTTAATAATATTGTAGGGGTCAACGGCTGTTGACCCCTACAAAACAGGCAAGATGCGGTGTTCCACACGTATAATTTAGTCCACGAAGGTGGACTTTGTTTCTATAGGATAAGGCTTTAGCCTTTTATTAATTATTAGTTTAGCATAGTTTGTCCCGTAGAACCATATTTCTAACTGATAATTCTAAAAAACGTAAATAATAAAATTATTTCTACAAATTACAATAGTTTGATAAACTCATCAATACTTAAATCAGCCCGTTTAATAATTGCGCTTAATGTCCCTTTTGCTACCGTTTTATGATTGGGAATAGTTACTTGACATTGAGGACTTTCTCTTACCATTGTAATATGACTTCCTCTTTGCCTAAAAATCACAAAGCCTATTTTTTCTAATGCTTTAATACATTCTTTTCCAGAAATTATCGGTAATTTACTCATACTGTAACAGAGGTAATTTCTATTTTGTCTTCGGGAATTAATTCACCTCTTTCTTGCAACACTTCTAAATGAAGTGTAATCGCTTCTTGAATATTTTGTAAAGCTTCTTGACGGGTTTCTCCCTGACTAATACATCCTGGAAGACTAGGCACTTCTGCAATAATATAACCATCTTCATCAGGATAAAGAAAAACAATTCTTTCGTTATTAATTTTATTGACTGTCATCTTTTTTAGAAATCGATAAGGCTATTTTTGCAATTATAACACGAAAAGTATCTCAATACTTTTCGTGAGTTAAAAATGTTACGAAATTAGTCTAATATTTTATTAATAGTAGATTTATAACTGTTAATGATCGCCAAACAAGTTCTCGCCATTTTGTTGATCTTAGCTGTAAAATAAATGAAAGCGAATATTGAAGACACGGAACCTATTTTAGAAACCGTTAATCCCAATTAGGGATATCTATTTGCTTTTATTAACATTTGTCTTTCTAAAATCCTTTCAGAATTATTAAATTGAAAAATTCGTGCCGTTACTTCACCAATATCTGTTATAGTTTGAATGATAGCATTGTCAAGATGAAAATGCTCTTTCCATTGATCACGGCGAGGATTAAAAAATCTTATTAATTCTCCTGTTCGCCAAATAATTGATCCTAAATCTGTTCCTTTATTAAGGTTGCAAAAAATACAAGCATAGGCTAAATTTTCCGGGGTTGTTTCTCCCCCATGTTTAAGACTGATGATGTGATCAACGTGACAACCAGAGAGACGATCCCTGGCTAAAATAAGACAATACTCACATCTAAAATTAGCCCTTTGTGCAACTAATCTTCTTAATTCTATCCCTATATAAGTTCGAGACATAATTACCCTTTTAGTGAGATTGCGCTGATTGAGTTTGCATGATAATGTATGCTTTAGCTTTAGCTAATGTAACAATATGTTCCAGCACTAAAAGTTCATCTAGTTCTTTCTGTTCTTCTGGCGTTAATTTTTCCAGTTTTGCTCGATAAATAAGGTCTTCTAACTGTTCTTGGGTACTCTCAGAATACTGGAAGTTGACTAAAGTTTCTGGTGTGACTCCTGCTGCCAGAAAATCGATAAACTCGTCATAAATTTTTCGTTGATTTTGAATTGATATAGTCATTATTGTTTACCTAAAATAAATACTTTGTCTAGTGTATTTTCAACAAAATCTCCTATCCAACCGCCGTAATTTCAATCACATTGCCATCAAAATCTTGAGTGAAACAAGCCCCTCGACCTGAACTACTTTTTTGAATCGGGCAATCATAACTTTCTAAACGTTCGAGCATCTCATCCAAATTATCAACCTCAAAAGCAAGATGATAATTACGTCCCAATTTTTCTTTATTCGCCAAATTAACTATTAAATTAGGATCAACAATCAAGTGAATTTGATAATCTCCTAACTGATACCAAACCCCCGAAAAATTCAAAGTCCGCTCAACCTTTTCTAACCCTAAAATAGTGCCATAAAAATATTCGGCTTTTTCTAGATCAGACACTAAAATAGAACTATGAAGATACCTAATTATTTTCATACTTTAATCCTAATTAAATGCATCAGCCGTCTCAGGAGAAGCCGCTAATTCCGCCAGACGTTCCTGTTGATCTTGACCAATACAAGTTTGAATCATATCCTCAATATTCCCTTCTAATGCCCCCACCAAACTAAAATTTTGCCCCAGACGATGATCCGTCACCCGATTGTCCTTATAGTTATAAGTACGAATTTTTTCTGAACGAGATCCCGTTCCCACCTGCGATCGCCGCATAGAACTAACGGCCTCTTGTTGTTCCCGCAATTTGGCCTCATATAACTTAGCCCGCAAAATTTGCATGGCCCGTTCCCTGTTTTGTAACTGTGAACGTTCCTCAGTACAAAAGATACGAATACCCGTCGGTTTATGAAACAAATCTACTGCCGTTTCCACCTTGTTAACATTTTGTCCACCGGCCCCACCAGAACGCGCTGTCGTCAGTTCAATATCTTTAGGATCAATATGAATTTCCACCTCATCGACTTCAGGCATAATAGCCACCGTCGCAGTTGAAGTATGAACCCGTCCTCCCGCTTCCGTCACCGGAACACGCTGTACCCGATGAACCCCCGCTTCAAATTTAAGCTTACTATAAACCCGTTCTCCTGTAATTTCGAGAATAGCCTCTTTAAAGCCGCCCATATCCGCTAAAGACTCACTAACCAACTTAACTGTCCATTTTTGTTCTTCAGCATAACGAGAATACATTCTCACCAAATCTCCCGCCCAAATACTGGCTTCATCTCCCCCAGTTCCGGCGCGAATTTCTAGCATAATATTCTTATCATCATTAGGATCACGAGGCAGCAAAAGAACTTTAAGATGTTTTTCCAATTCTTGCAACTTCTCGTCTAATTCTGCCACTTCTAAAGCAGCCATTTCTTTTAATTCTAGATCTCCACCAGCATCTTTAACAATTTGTCTAGCTTCGGCCAATTCTTGTGTGGTTTGCTGCCAAATTTCATAAGTATTCACCGTTTCTTCTAAAGAAGAACGAGCCTTAGCTACTCGTTGTAACTCATCAGGGTTACTCGTAATAGCCGGATCAGCCAAACGGCGAGTCAACTCATGAAAAGTTTGCTCAACTGATTGTAATTTTTCTAATAAATAAGATTCAGCCATAAGATGTTAACCAGTTATTTCTACTTCTGATAAATAATGTTAACCCAGCAGAGTTTCTGCTGGGTTAATTAAATAAACCTCTCGGTTATTCTGCTGGGGCATCAGATTTTTTGTCTTCTTTTTTACCCCCTTTGCCAAGCATTCCATAACGTTTTTGGAAACGATCAACCCGTCCTTCAGTATCAATAATTTTTTGAGTTCCTGTGAAAAAGGGATGATTTCCCGACCAGATTTCAACGTTAATTTGAGGTTTAGTCGAACCAACCGTCAGAACGTGTTCGCCATTACAAATGACTTTTGCTTCTGGATACCAAGTAGGATGAATGTCAGGTTTAGCCATAGTCTTGCTTGAGATAATAAACTGTTAACTTATCGTTTAGAGTATTGAGGAGCTTTACGAGCTTTATGTAACCCGTATTTCTTACGCTCTGTCGCACGAGGATCTCTGGTTAAATAGCCTTCCGTTTTTAGAGGTTGACGATTTTCGGGAGCCAGTTGACATAAAGCTCTAGCTACACCTAGTTTAACCGCATCCGCTTGGCCAGTCAGTCCTCCCCCATGAGCATTAACTAGAATATCATAGTCATTTTCCAGTCCCAAAGTTTCTAAAGGAGCTTTCAGAGATTGGATATAGGCGGGAATACGGTTAAAATAGTCCTTTCCTGGTTTCTTATTCACAATAATTTCTCCAGTACCAGGGACTAAACGAACTCTAGCCACCGCCTCTTTACGACGACCTGTTCCCCAATAAACGACTTTATCTTTAGTATCAGTGGCTTGCATTAGTTATCTCCGGCGGGAATAGTATTAAGGATCAATTCTTCAGGTTGTTGAGCATCATGAGGATGACTCGCACCTGGATAGACTTTCATTTTGGTAAACAGTTTACGGCCCAAGGAATTTTTCGGTAACATTCCTTTAACCGCCTGTTCAATAATTCTTTCAGGAATACGGGCTTGCAGTTTCTCAAAATTCTCAACTTTCATCCCTCCTGGTCTACCAGAATGGCGACGGTAGAGTTTTTGACTACTTTTTTTGCCTGTTACCACCACTTTCTCAGCATTGACGACAATGACAAAATCCCCCGTATCTAGATGGGGAGTATAGGTAGGTTTGTTTTTGCCCCGTAAAATTTGAGCAATTTCAGACGCTAACCGGCCTAAACGCTGATCGGCTGCATCTACCACGTACCATTTCGGTTCGAGGTTATTAATATTAGGAATTATGGTTTTGTTCATGAGAATTATCGAAGGTTTGTGTGATTTATTTCATGAGTATTAACTCATAGAACAAGGAATTCGTCCCTGAGTCACCGATAAGGAGCTATCAAGAACTTGATTAAAGATAAACAGGGGTTGAGTATCAAACCAAACATGGGAGGGAAAAGGAAACTCCTCATAACCAACCCGCAACAGACACAGTCCTTGAGGGGGGGCCGAATATTTAACCTCTTCTCGCCGTTCCTTAACCCAAATATCGGTAAAATTGGCTAAGGAACGTTTTCCACTACCGACTTCTACCAACATTCCCATCAACAAACGTACCATCCCGTATAAAAACCCATTGGCTTGAATTTCTACATGAATCAAAGGCCCTTGTTGGTAACATTGAACCGCTTGAATGTCAACCCAAGAATGATCTCGATCAGAACCGGCCCGATGAAAAGCCGACAAGTGGTGCTTTCCCATCAGGGGGATTAAGGCCTCTTGCATCAAAAAAGGGTTTAAAGGCGAATGATAATAGTGCCAACTAAAAGGCTTCACAAACAGATTAGGTCGTTTGTCGGTGTAAAAGGTATAACGATAACGTCGCCATCGGGCCGAGAATCTGGCGTGCCATGTCAGAGGCACTGAGGCTGAGGCACGAATCAGAACGTCATCGGGTAAGCGAGGGTTGAGAATATCGGCCCAGCGCATCGCTGGAATGGGGCTAAAGGTATCAAAATGAGCGACTTGGGCAGCCGCATGAACTCCCGAATCAGTTCGTCCGGCCGCCTTTACATTCAGCCGATGGCCCAATACCTCGGTTATGGCTTTTTCTAACTCTTCTTGAACGGTTCGCTGCTTGGGTTGTCGCTGCCAGCCATGAAAATCGTTGCCTAAGTATTGAATGACTAAGGCAACTCGTTGTTTTTTTGATGAGGCAACATTTTCCATAAGCTTACTCGTTCCTTGAACCCATTAGACAAGCTCAATAATGGCCATTTCAGCATTATCCCCTCGGCGACGCAAAGTACGAACTACTCTAGTATAGCCGCCGTTACGGTTGCCATAGCGTTCTGGAGCTTCGGCAAACAGCTTATGAACTAACTTTTTCTCATAGAGATAGCCTAACGCTTTACGTCTGGCCGACAGAGAACCTTCTTTAGCTAGAGTAATCATTCTGTCCACTTCGGCCCGCACCGCTTTGGCCCGGGTTTGGGTGGTTTGAATTTGACCGTGATGGATTAATTGAGTAGCCAGCGATCGCAGCAACGCTTTCCGTTGGTCGGCTGGTTTGCCTAGTTGAGGCACGCGACACCGATGACGCATAGTGCTTGTTTCTCCTAATGGTAAAATTACCATGATCAATTATTCAAGAACAATGATCATGGGTAATAGGGGTTAAGTTTTGGCTTTTTCCTGGGGTAAGGTAATGCCTAAACGCTTTTGCAGGGCCTCAATAACTTCTTCAGCAGATTTTTGACCGAAATTTTTGATTTCTAGCAGATCTTCTTGGCTATAATCTAATAAATCGGCTACTGTATTGATTTGCGCCCGTTTCAAACAGTTGTAAGCCCGTACCGATAGCTGTAATTCTTCGATGGGAATTTGGCTTTGAGGATTATCATCATCTTGATAATCAGGGGTACTAGTTTCAAGCTGATTGAGATCTTTGAGGGGACTAAATAAATCTACAAGGATCTCGGCCGCTTCAGAAAGTGCTTCTTTGGGGTTAAAACTCCCATTTGTCCAAATTTCCAACATTAGCCGATCTTGAGCTTGTCCCTCATCTCCTCGGATATCCTCGATACTATAGTTAACTTTCGTAACGGGCATGAAAATTGCATCGATTTGTAAAAAATCTAGAGAGCTACCATCATCTTTGCTCCGATTTATCGCCGCGTATCCCGTTCCCTTATCAATACGAAATTCCATCTCTAGTTTAGCCCCTGCTGTAAGAGTGGCTACGTATTGAGTCGGATCGATCACTTCCACTTCTGATGGCATATCAAATTGAGCGGCGGTGATCGTGCCAGGGCCAGTAGCTACTAAACGACCAATCTGAGGTTGATCAGCATAACTTTTGAGAACCATCTCTTTCATGTTGAGCATGATTTCTAATACGTCCTCTCTCACCCCAGGAATGGTGGCAAATTCATGATTGACCCCCGCAATGCGAACAGCAGTCACCGCCGTTCCTTCTAAATTGGCCAATAAAACGCGCCTTAGGGCATTGCCTACGGTTGTTCCCTGACCACGCTCTAAAGGTTCTAAAACAAATTTACTGTATTGACTTTGATTTTTTTGAGTCTTAGATTCTATACACTCAATTTGAAATTGCGCCACGACCATGATCTCCCTTCATTGTCAAATTCCTCCAAGGCGCGGAATTTCGCGCCCGCACCAACGCCAAAAATCCTTGTAATCCAAGATTGAGGACGATTGGCTAAACTCGACGTCGCTTTGGTGGACGACAACCGTTATGAGGAATGGGGGTTACATCCCGAATCAGGGTAATTTCTAATCCTGCCCCTTGTAAGGCCCTGATGGCCGTTTCTCGTCCTGCTCCTGGCCCACTGACCATCACTTCAAGTTGTCTCATTCCTTGATCAACGGCTCGGCGAGCGGCCGCATCTGCTGCTGTCTGAGCCGCAAAGGGTGTTCCTTTTTTTGCCCCTTTAAATCCGCTAGATCCGGCGGATGCCCAAGATACTACGTCACCTCTGGTATCTGCTATGGTAACAATAGTATTGTTAAAGGTGGACTGAATATGAGCCACTCCTGTAGGAATGTTTTTCTTTTGTTTCTTTGGGCCGCTTTTTTTAGTTGGTCGCGCCATAGTTCTTTGCTGAAATCTCTGGTTAATTCAATTGCTAATAACAATGCTTTATTTCTTAGCTGGAGCTTTTTTCTTCCCAGCTACTGTGACTCTTCTTCCTCGACGGGTACGAGCATTAGTTCGAGTTCTTTGTCCTCTCACGGGTAATCCCTGACGGTGTCTACGACCTCGATAAGTGCCAATGTCTACTAACCGCTTGATGTTCATCGCTTCCCAACGTCTCAAATCTCCTTCGATTTGATAATTGGTTTCGATAAAGGCCCGCAAGGCCGCGACTTCTTCATCCGTTAAGTCTCTGACTCGGGTGTCAGCATTGACTCCTGTTTCTGCTAAGATTTCATGAGATCGAGATAAACCGATACCATAGAGATAAGTTAACCCGATTTCCACACGCTTATCCCGAGGCAGGTCTATACCAGCTATCCTCGCCACGTTTGTTCTCCCTGTACGTTGTTTGGTTTTAATGCTAGGTCTTTAAGTTAATCAATTTTGAGATAGGTTGTCGTTCTTAACCTTGGCGTTGTTTATGCTTCGGATTAGAACAAATTACCATTACCCGACCGCGCCTCCTAATGACACGGCATTTCTCACACATTTTTTTGACTGATGCTCTAACTTTCATTGCTTTTTCTACAGCATTACTGCAAGCTTATTATTATAGCAAATTTTACGTTCTAAGTCAGCTTATTATAAGAATTTTTTTTGAGAACTTCCTATTATTCCAACTTATGCCTTTTTATTTTTTGCCTTTGAGTCGATAAGTGATTCTTCCTTTGGTCAAGTCATAAGGGGTTAGTTCCACTTTAACCCGATCTCCCGGTAGAATTTTAATATAATTTCGACGAATTTTCCCGGAAATATGAGCTAATACGTTAAACCCATTATCGAGATCCACCCTAAACATGGCATTAGGAAGAGATTCCATTACCGTTCCCTCCATTTCAATTAAATCTTGTTTAGACAAACTATTTCGCCTCAAATGGTACACGCCAGAAAAATCCCCTCACTAGCCTAACCTGTCTTTTTTAGACAAGCCAATGGTTAGGAGACAGACTCTCCCTTATACATATATTAGCAAACAATAGTCATTTAGTTACTGATTTTTTCTCTCCCGTACCTGTGGTGATAACAAAATCTTATATATCGTAGGGTGTGTTAGGCGCGGGCCATAATTTGTGAATTCTAATCTAGTTTTCCTGTCCGCACCGTAACCCACTTTTCGAGATTTTGTAACATATAATACATTTTCCCCAAGATGCTGGGAAATACCAAATTTTCACTTATAGGGTGATAATATTGCTTAAAGAAGTGGTTACGGCTTCGGGCAGTTGATTTCCATCGACCGAATGAAGACGTTGAAGTTGACGATAATAATCGAGGACTGGTTGAGTTTTTTCGAGGTAAACTTCTAACCGACGGCGGATAGTCTCCTCATTGTCGTCCTTACGCCCTCTAGAGAGTAATCGCTCTACCAGTACGTCTTCTGGCACTTCTAAATTAACAGCTTGTTCAGAAAATTGAGGCAATTTCTCAAGTAACTGATCTAAAAAAGTTGCCTGAGTCACATTGCGAGGAAATCCATCTAAAATCCACCCTTTTTGAGCATCTTCTTGATTTAATCGTTCCTCAATTAAATCTAATAACAACTCATCGGGAACTAATTCTCCGAGATCAACATAACTTTGTGCTTTTTGTCCCAAGACAGTTTTAGCATCAATAGCTTGTCGTAACATTTCTCCAGTAGAAATGTGAGGAATTTGTAATTGTTCTGATAAAACCTCTGCTTGAGTGCCTTTTCCTGAACCAGGAGGCCCCAAAAAAATTAATCCCTTAGCTTGCGTCATTTTTTAATATTTTGATTATGTTGTTCAAAATTTAGGGGTAATTTGTGAATTACCCCTACAAAAAATACAATAACTATTGTTTAATCATCCCTTCATAGCGTTGGGAGATCACATAAGTTTGGATTTGTTTAGCAGTATCGATGGCTACCCCGACTAAAATCAGGAGAGAAGTTGCTCCCAACCCTTGAAAGGTAGTGACCTGAGTTGCCCCTTCAACTAGGGTAGGAATAGTAGCCACAATACTTAAAAACAGGGCCCCCAGGAACGTCAGACGATTGAGTACCCCTTCTAAATACTCTTTAGTTTTCTCTCCTGGACGAATCCCTGGAATACTAGCCCCCATTTTCTTAAGATTTTTAGAGATATCTTCCGGGTTAACAATCAAGGAAGCATAAAAATAGCTAAAAAAGAGAATCAACAAAGAGTAAACCCCAATATAAATCCAACTTCCCGGACGTAAAGCATTAGCTATTTGTACCAGAATCTGACTTACGGGCCCTTGAGTTCCAAAAAATCCGGCTAAAGACTGGGGTAAAATGAGGACGGCTGAAGCAAAAATGATAGGCATAACCCCACCTTGGTTCAGTCGCAAAGGCAAATAACTGGTTCTTTCTCGATATAAACGGCGGCCCACTTGACGACGAGCAGAAATAATCGGAATACGTCGAGTTCCTTCTTGAACAAAGACAATACCGACAATCATCATCAAAAAGACAGACAAGAGAATAACCACTTGAGCAACCGCTTGACGGCCACCCGTTTGAGCATAATCAATGGTATTTCCTAGTGTTCTTGGCAAACTAGCGACAATATTGACAAAAATCAATAAAGAAGCCCCGTTACCAATGCCCCTTTCTGTAATTATCTCTGATATCCACATAACTAACATGGAACCAGCAGTCAAAGCCAAAACCGTTGATGGGACAAACCAGAAATTCTTATCAACGGCATATTGTTGGAGTAACCCAACCGTAATAGCCAAACTTTGAATAACTGCCCAACCCAAAGAAATATAGCGAGTAAATTGGGCAATTTTTCTTCTTCCGGCTTCTCCCTCATTTTTCTGTAAATCTTCCAGATAAGGAATAGCAGCCGTCAAAAGCTGGATAATAATGGAGGCATTAATATAAGGAAGAATTCCCAAGGCAAGAAGCCCCAAAGTGGAAATCCCTCCCCCCGTAAAGATATCGAGAAAGCCTAAAACCGGACTATTACTAATCGCGGCAGCAAAAGCTTGTCTATCAATTCCTGGGATGGGAATAAAAATGCCAAAGCGAATTAAAATTAATAATCCAATGGTAATCAGCAGCCGACCTCGAAGGCCGGCTGCCTGGGCCATTTGTAAAAACGTTTCTTGTGCTGTAGGAGTTTTATCTCGACTGACAACCATTAATGGCGACCTCAGTTATCAATGATCAATTGTTACTTATTAATTATCAATGGTTTTTGCAGTTATAGCAGGAGTCTGCCCTGTGGGAAGGCAAAAAGCAAAAGGCAAAAGGCAAAAGGCAAGAATAAATTAAAATTTATCTAAGTTAAGAAATATGAACCCAAAGGCTAAAAATATTTCCTTGGCCCTTGTGCCTGTTTCCTTAAGTACCGCGCGCAAAATTAATTGCACAGCCTCCGGCGCGGGTTTTGATATAGTCGTAATGGTTGAGTAACAAAGGTAGTAAGGGCGGGTTTATTTAATTTTTTTGTGAGAATCATTGATTTATGTAAAAAACCCGCCCCTACAAATTTTGTGTAATTAATTCTGTCTACCTACTTACTTATGCGCTTTGACAATTGCCGCCAGCTTGTTCAATTTTGGCTTGAGCGGTTTTAGTAAAAGCCGCAGCAGTTACCTCCAGAGCAATGGTTAACTCTCCATCTCCCAAGACTTTAAGAGGGCCATCATTAGTAGTAATAATTCCCAGTTCCATCAAACTTTCTAAGGTAACAGATGAGTTAGGAGAGATTACATTCAGTTGACTAACATTAACGATGGTGTAATGTTTCTGATTAACCAGAGGAAAATGTTTCAGTTTAGGAACGCGGCGATAAAGAGGCATTTGTCCCCCTTCAAACCCTGCTCTTGTCCCTGTACCGGAACGGGATTTTTGCCCCCGCATTCCGAAACCACAACTAGCACCCTGTCCAGCCGCGATACCTCGGCCAACCCGACGGCTACGATGTGTAGAGCCTTCTTTCGGGCTAAGTTCATGAATTCTCATAATTTCTCTTCTGGTGATGTTTAACTTAGGTATACAGATGCTCTAAAGGAACACCTCTTTCTTGTGCCACTTCAGCCAAAGTGCGTAACGCTTCGAGAGCATTAACCACGGCCCTAGCATTATTGAGAGGATTATTAGAACCTAATTGTTTAGCGAGGATATTTTTCACCCCGGCCAATTCTAAAACCGTCCGCACGGCTCCCCCTGCGATTACACCAGTACCAGGAGCGGCAGGTCTTACAATTACTTTAGCCCCGCCAGAGGTTCCATTAACTAGGTGAGTAATAGAATTAGATTTAGTCAAGGCCACATCAATCAACTGTTTTTTGCCATCAGCAACGCCTTTACGCACTGCTCCGATGACATCTCCAGCTTTACCAACACCAACCCCAACTTGGCCATTTTCATTACCAACAACCACAATAGCTCGGAAGCTCAATTTTTTACCGCCCTTAACCACTTTACTAACACGGCGAATTTGAATTACTCGCTCTTGCCAGTTTGTTTCTTTGGCTTTAGTTCGGCCACCTTTACGACGTTTTGCCATATTTTTTACCCTTTAACTATATTGATGAGTGCGGTGTCTAAAACTGTAATCCAGCTTCTCTGGCCGCGTCAGCTAAGGCTTTAACCCGTCCATGATAGAGACTACCACCGCGATCAAAGACCACTTGTTCGATTCCTTTAGCCAAACTTCTTTGAGCTACTAATTTGCCGACGACGGCCGAAGCTTCACAAGTTGCGCCAGAGGAAAGGGCGGTTTTGACTTCTGGTTCTAGGGTTGAGGCCGCAGCTAAAGTATGTTGCCCCAAATCATCAATCACTTGAGCATAAATATGATGATTAGAACGGAAAACCGCTAAGCGAGGACGCTCAGGACTGCCATTAACCTTATTGCGGATACGTTCATGACGACGTTTTACCGACTGTCTACGAGTGAGTTTCATAGTTTATTTCTTACCTGTCTTACCAGCTTTACGTCTGACGGCTTCACCGAGATAGCGAATACCCTTACCTTTATAGACTTCTGGGGGACGAACGGCCCGGATTTGGGCTGCTATATTACCCACAATTTCTTTATCAATGCCACTAATAATCACCAGGGTGTTGTTTTCAACAGCCACTTGAATTTCGTTAGGCATGATTATTTCAACGGGTTTACTATAGCCCACATTAAGGGTTAATTTGCTCCCTTGTGATTGGGCCCGATAGCCCACCCCTTGAATACTCAGGCGTTTTTCAAATCCTTTGGATACGCCTTCGACCATGTTGGACACTAGGGTACGACATAAGCCGTGACGCTCCCTAGCGGGTCTAGAATCATCTGCTCTGCCCACCAATAGGGTAGTACTTTCTTGAATCACGTTGATTTTGTCAGGAAGCTCTCGTTCTAAAGATCCTTTAGGACCAGTTACGAGGACGTGCTGCCCTTTGACCTCAACTGTGACTTTCTGAGGAATGGGGATAGGACGTTTACCAATACGAGACATAATTACAGTTACCAGTTATCAGTTATCAGTTACCAGTTATTAGTTAGCAGTTATCAGTTAGGACATCAATCCACTGTTCAGGCGTTTACTGTTTAATGTTCACGGCAAAAGTTACCAAACATAGCAGAGAATTTCTCCGCCTACTTTTTGTTTTCGCGCTTCTCTATCAGTCATGATCCCTTTGGAAGTGGAAATAATAGCGATACCAATACCACCGAGAACGCGAGGGATATCATTACAATTAGAGTAGACTCGTAAGCCTGGTTTACTGACCCGTTTTAGGGTATTAATAATCGGCTGACGGTTTTTGTCTTTGTATTTGAGAGAAAGAATGAGATGTTTTTGCACTCCAACGCCAACTTCTTCAAAGCCCTCAATAAAGCCTTCTTCTTGTAGAACTTTGGCAATGCTGCGGGTCATTTTGGTGGTCGGTACTTGGGTAGTTGGATGACGTACCGAGCAAGCATTGCGGATGCGAGTGAGCATATCTGAGATAGTGTCGTTAGCTGCCATTATTGCCGATGAATTTCTCCTGTAAGGTTGAGATTGACCACTTTGACCGAATTCATAATTTAAAATTCCCCGCAGGGGTTGACTAACTACGGAAGGGCATTCCCATTTCTTTAAGTAAGGCCCGTCCTTCTTCATCAGTCTGAGCGGTGGTAATGATGGAGACATCCATTCCCCTAATTTGATCGATGGTGTCGTAGTCAATTTCTGGGAAAATAAGCTGTTCTCTGATACCTAAGCTATAGTTACCACGGCCGTCAAAGCTTTTGGGACTGATACCACGAAAATCCCGAATTCGTGGTAGGGCCAGGTTAATTAAACGATCCAAAAATGCGTACATTCGATCTGAACGTAATGTGACCATGACCCCGACTGGCATTCCTTCACGAATTTTGAAGCCAGCGATCGCTTTTTTCGCTCTTGTCACCACGGGTTTTTGTCCGGTGATGGTAGACAGTTCTGCAATGGAGGATTCAAGGGCTTTGGCGTTTTGAGACGCTTCTCCTAATCCTCTGTTCACCGTCACCTTAATAACTTTAGGGACTTGATGAATGTTGGTGTAGCCAAATTGTTCTTTGAGTTTAGGAACAATTGTTTCTGTGTAAACGGTTTTGAGTCGTTGAGTCATAACGTTGATCTTTTTAGATTTCCTGGGCTTGGTCAGGGGGAATTATAAATTATGAATTATGAATTATGAATTATGAATTTAATTTTGGGAAAATTCGGTATTCACTATTCAGCCTTCATAATTTAGTCAATGATTTCTCCTGTTTTTTTTAACATCCGCACTTTACGTCCTTCTTCGGTGAAGGTGTAGCAGATGCGACTGACCACCTTTTCTTTAGTGGAATACAACATGACATTAGAACTGTGAATCGGGCCCTCAACGGTCGTAATTTGTCCTGATTCACCTTCTTGCTGAGGTTTAACGTGCTTAGTTTTGATATTGACCCCTTGAATCACAACTTGGCTAGTTTTGGGGATAGTTTTCAAAATTTCCCCCACTTTGCCTTTATCGCGTCCAGCGATCACTTGAACGGTATCCCCTTTTTTCACGTGCATTTTATAGCGTTTAGGGGTTTCGCTTTTTTTGTTACTCATTAGAGTACCTCCGGTGCCAATGAAACGATTTTCGTATAGTTCTTATCCCGTAATTCACGGGCAACTGGGCCGAAAACGCGAGTTCCTTTGGGGTTGCCATCATTATTAATAATCACGGCGGCGTTATCATCAAAGCGGATAGTCATACCACTAGCTCGTTTTATGGATTTGCGAGTACGGACGATGACAGCTTTAACAATATCTGACCGTTTGACAGGCATATTAGGAATGGCATCTTTGACCACGGCAATGATTTCATCACCAATTTCCCCATAGCGGCAGGTTCCGGTTCCCAGGACTCGCAGACACATTAACTTGCGGGCCCCACTATTATCAGCGACATTGAGATAGGTTTGCTGTTGAATCACGGCGGTAATATAGGTGATTAATGGGAGGTTAAAATTTCGGCGACCACCCAATGTTTGGTTTTACTGAGGGGTCTTGTTTCTTGAATGCGAACACGGTCGCCTTCCTTACACTGATTATCTTCGTCGTGTGCCTTAAATTTCTTGGTTTTAACGACAATTTTGCCATATTTAGGGTGAGGAGAGCGGTTTTCAATGGCAACCACCACGGTTTTATCCATTTTATTGCTAACCACAAGGCCCACTCTTTCTTTAACTGCCATAATCTGTTTACTCCTCCTCTTGGGTTGGGACTGAAGACTCAATCGCTAATTCTCGCTCACGCTCAATGGTCAGCAGTTGGGCTAACCGATGGCGCATATGCTTGAACTGATGAGGCGTTTCTAAGCGGCGAGTGGCTTGTTGAAATCGTAGGTCAAACAATTTTTTCTTGGTGGCCACGATTTCAGAGGACAGTTCCTCATCGCTCAATTCTCTTACTTCTTGTATCTTGGGTAGAGCCATAGTCTATATATACTCCTCCTCATTACTAATAAACTTAGTTTTGATGGGTAATTTTTGAGCCGCAAGTCGCATCGCTTCACGAGCAATAGGTTCAGTTACTCCAGATAATTCAAACAGTAACCGCCCTGGTTTAATAACAGCTACCCAAAATTCGGGGGAACCTTTACCTGAACCCATCCGAGTTTCAGCCGGTCGCATGGTGACAGGTTTATCAGGAAAAACTCGAATCCAGATTTTGCCACCCCGACGGATATAACGGGTCATGGCGCGTCGAGCAGCTTCAATTTGACGGGCGGTGAGCCAACAGGGTTCAGTCGCTTGGAGGGCGTATTCTCCAAAGTTGAGGGTACTACCCCGTTGGGCCAACCCTCTCATCCGTCCGCGCTGTTGTTTTCGGAATTTAGTTCTTCTAGGACTTAACATGATCAGTTGATAGTTAATTGACTATACATTTTTAACTATTCGTCAGAACGATCTTCAAACTGTGGTTTGCGTCGCCCACGACGGGGAGCTTGAGCGGGAACTGGAACCGGAATATCTTCTTGTCCAGGAATAATTTCCCCTTTAAATACCCACACTTTCACCCCTAAAATCCCATAGATTGTTTGGGCGGTGCGGTAAGAATAATCAATGTCGGCCCGTAAAGTATGTAAGGGAACTCGTCCTTCGCGGACCCATTCTGTCCGAGCAATTTCAGCCCCGTTGAGACGGCCACTGACTTGTATTTTAATGCCTTTGACTTCAGCCCTTTGGGCCCGTTGAATGGCTTGGCGTACGACTCGACGGAAGGAAACCCGTCTTTCTAATTGTTGGGTAATATATTCAGCAATTAGAGCCGCATCCGCATCAACTCGTGATACTTCAATGACATTAATGCGGATTTGGCGGTTGCTGCCTAATTCCTTTTGTAAACCGACCCGTAATTGCTCAATGCCGCTTCCACCGCGACCTACCACTACACCGGGGCGAGCGGTATGAATGCTTAAGTCAATCTGATCGGCTTTACGCTCGATCCGAATATCCGCAATTCCGGCGTTACTTAGGTTTTTCTCAACATATTTCCGAATTTTGAGGTCTTCCTGTAATAGCTCAGGATAGCGTCTACCATCGGCATACCAACAAGATTTATGATCTTTGGTAACACCGAGACGAAAACCGACTGGATGTATTTTCTGTCCCATTTGGTTCTTGGGGTAAAGAGGTTAGGAATGTAAATTAATCATCAGTTACCTCAGAGGCAACAGCGATCGTAATATGACAGGTAGGTTTGCGAATTTGATAAGCCCTACCTTGGGCCCGGGGCCGAAAGCGTTTTAAACTGGGGCCGCCATCCGCATAAGCTTGACTCACGACTAAAGTAGTCCTGTCTAGTCCCTGGTTATGTTCAGCATTAGCCGCCGCCGATCGCAATACTTTGACAATCGGTTCACAAGCGCGATAAGGCATGAATTCAAGAATCATCAATGCCTCACGATAGGAACGCCCACGAATCTGATCTAACACTCGTCGCACTTTAAAGGGTGACATCCGAATGTAGCGAGCGATGGCTTTGGCTTCGGTTGTTGTATCAACTGCCATAATTAATCAATTACCCGTAATGACGTAATTCGGTTATCTTCGACCCGATTTTTTATCGCTTTTGGCGTGTCCCCTAAAGGTTCGGGTAGGAGCAAATTCTCCTAATTTATGTCCCACCATTTGTTCGGAAACATAGATAGGGACGTGCTGTTTGCCGTTGTGAACGGCGATGGTATGGCCCACCATATCTGGGAGAATGGTAGAAGACCTAGACCAAGTTTTAATCACCTGTTTATCCCCTCTCTCGTTGAGTTTTTCAATTTTTGAGAGGAGACTGTCCGCAACAAAGGGACCTTTTTTTAACGAGCGAGCCATAAGTAATTCAACAATGAAACGACAAAGGCTAAAATAAAAGCCATTTAGCCTTGATTGCGACGGCGTACAATTAACTTGGAACTGGCTTTTTTCTTGTTCCGAGTTTTGGCTCCTAATGTGGGTTTACCCCAAGGAGTAACGGGGCCGCTTCTGCCAATGGGAGCGCGTCCTTCTCCACCTCCATGGGGGTGATCCACAGGGTTCATGACACTTCCCCTAACATGGGGTCTGCGTCCTAAATGACGAGTTCTTCCGGCTTTTCCTAACGTGATGTTACGATCCTCGATATTGCCGACTTTCCCCAAGGTGGCATAGCACTCTTTTCGTACCATACGCACTTCTTTTGAGGGCAGTCTGAGGGTAACATAATCTCCCTCTTTGGCTACAACTTGAGCCGCCGCACCGGCTGCCCGTACCATTTGGCCCCCTCTACCGGGTACTAATTCAACGTTATGAACTTCGCTTCCTAAAGGAACCCGAAATAAGGGAAGGGCGTTACCCACTTCAAAGGGTGAATTTTCGCCAGAAATGACCGTAGTACCTACTGCTAAACCGGCCGGAGCAAGAATATATCTCTTTTCTCCATCTTGATAGAATAGTAGGGCTAAACGAGCGTTACGGTTGGGATCATATTCGATGGCGGCGACTTTGGCGGGAATATCATATTTATCCCGACGAAAATCTACGATCCGGTACAATCTTTTGTGTCCACCACCGCGATGACGACTGGTGATCACGCCGCGATTATTGCGACCTTTCTGATTGTGTTTGTAGGTGGTTAGCGATTTTTCCGGCTCACTTTTGGTAATCTCCGCAAAGTCTGATACAGATGCTTGTCGGGTTCCAGGAGTGTAGGGCCGATAGGAACGAATACCCATTTTAGTTATTTGTTGTTAGTTATTAGTTGATAGTTTTTAGTTGATAGTTATTCACTATTGACTATTGACTATTCACTGTTACACATCGGGGAATAATACGATGGAGTCTCCTTCTTCTAAGGTCACAATAGCTCGTTTATATAAAGCTTTGTAACCCATAAATTTACCGACACGACGCTTTTTGCGAGGAGGACGCATTGTATTAACTCCTACTACATTGACCTCAAATAGTTGCTCAATGGCCGCTTTAATTTGGGGTTTCGTCGCTTTAGGTACAACGTCAAAGACATATTTATTTTGCTCTAGGAGCAAAGTTGCTTTTTCGGTAATAATTGGCTTGATAATTAAATCTGCCAATTCTCGTAAGGTGGCTTTAGTCACAGTAAACCTCCTGGATTTTTTCTAAAGCTTCGGAGGTGGCTACCAGTTTATCCGCATTCAATATGTCGTATATATTGAGGCTGTCGGCTCGTAACAATGTTACATAAGGAATATTCCGAATCGATAAATAGACGTTTTCGGGAGGAGCAACTAGGATCAAAGCAACTTTTTGCTTCCCGTCAATACCCCATCTATTCAGGGCTGCCACGAATTCTTTGGTTTTGGGTTGAGACAAATGTTCGGCAAAGTTTTCTACTACGACTAGATCCTCAGCGCGACTATTTATCGCCGTTCTCAGGGCTAAACGACGTTCTTTGCGATTCATTTTCAGGTCAAAATCTCGCGGTTTGGGCCCAAAAATTACGCCCCCTCCTCGCCATAGGGGTGAACGAATTGATCCGGCTCTAGCTCGTCCGGTTCCTTTTTGTCGCCAGGGTTTACGTCCTCCTCCTCTCACTTCTGAGCGGGTTTTACTGGAGGCTGTTCCTTGACGAGCGTTAGTCATTTGACGTACTAAGGCTCGGTGAACAATATGGGCGGCGTTTTCTTCTTTGGCCACTTTTAATTCTAAGGTGGCTTCGCCTACTTGTTCCCCTTCCCAGTTTTTAACGATACAGTTAACCATAGTTGTGATCACTCATCAGTTTTCGGTTTTTTTGTCTATCCTAAAAATGGATGACTTTTTATTTACCGACAGTTTTAGTAGGGGTTATATTTAGCAGTGTACCTGGTTTGCCGGGAACGGCTCCTTTGATCAGTATTAGGTTGCGCTCAGCATCAACTCTAACCACTGTTAAATGACGGATGGTGACTTGGGTATTCCCATATTGTCCGGCCATGCGTTTTCCTGGATAAACCCGTCCAGGTGTGGTTCCTGCTCCGGTTGAACCTGGTTGGCGATGGTTTTTTGAGCCGTGGCTCATTGGTCCTCGTTTGAAGTTATGCCGCTTTTGATAGCCGGCAAACCCACGCCCCATCGATTTTCCGGCGACATCTACTAAGTCCCCTGCTTTAAATAGGTCTGCTTTGATGGCGTTTCCTATTTCATAGGGGGTGAGATCTTCGGTTCGATATTCTTTTAAATGGCGTACTGGTGCCGTATCTGTTTTTTTCAAATGCCCTAATTCTGGTTTAGTCAGGGCTTTCTCTTTTACTTCTAAATAGCCAATCTGGATGGCACTATAGCCATCTGTATCACGGGTTTTGACCTGAGTAATGGGACAAGGTCCCGCTTGAACTACAGTTACAGGAATGGCTAGTCCTGTTTCTGCGTCAAAAATCTGGGTCATGCCGAGTTTCGTGCCGAGGAGACCGACAGTCACGGATGTTTTCCTCTACTAAACGACAGGTTTGAGACAATCAAGTCATTTCCCAACAGCCAGGAGGTTATTACCCCTAACTTTCATGGGTTAACTTGAAAGCAGATGTAGGTATATCAAGAAGATGCTTGATGTACATTTAACCAGGTGATGGCTCTGGTTAAGGGTTTATTGCCGTTTTACCTTCGAGACTTAAGGGCTTTTCCCTCAGTATCCCAAAGCGGCGAGCAATTTAAGTCATAGCCGTTTTTTGGCCACAATCAAACATTATAGACTAAATGATTGTATAAGATCAAGTGTTGATTAATCTTTTTTTCTGATGGGGTTCAGGTGCGATCGCCAAAGTCAGTGTATTGATCAGTCAGCTTTAAAGGAAACCTAAGAAAACATGGTACAATGAGTTGTAGGAGTTTGGGTGGGTAATGGAAATTTTCAGTGCAAGTGAGGCAAGGGCTAAATTGTTTAGTCTGGTTGAACAGGTCAATAAAGACCATTTACCACGAATTATCACCAGTCAGCAAGGTGATGCTGTGCTACTGTCTAAAGACGATTGGGAAAGTATTCAAGAAACTCTCTATTTACAGTCAATACCAGGCTTGATGGAGTCTATTAGAGAGGCTGAACAAGCAAAAGATTGGATATCTGAAGAAGAATTTATGCAAGAATTTAATGAACTGGAAGATTGAATTTAGTCGTACTGCTTTAAAAGATGCAAAAAAATTGAAAGGGGCCAACTTAGAGGAAAATTTGAAATCCTTACTGAAAATCATCAAACAAAATCCCTATGAACCGCCCTATGAGAAACTATTAGGTAATCTCAAGGGATATTATTCAAGACGAATCAATCCCCAAAATCCTTTTTCAAGATTTTTGATGTTGTCGAGGGCTTTAATATACCATTCCATATTGCCTTGCTGCGAGTAAAGTTGTGCTGCTTGATTGTAGTCTGCGATCGCACCTTGCTTGTCTCCTAAGGTTTTCTTGGCTATGCCCCGATTGTTGTAGGCATCAGCATAGTATTGAAATAGCTTGATTGTAGTCAGCGATCGCACCTTGCTTGTCTCCTGATTGACTTTTATTATAGGCACGGTTAAACCATTCCTCGGCGGTCAATTGTGCGGTTTCGGGATTCTCAGTCATTTGTCAATTTCCCCTTACTACTTTTCGATTCTAGCAATATCAGCCCTACGTTCGGTGGGATCGGTTTCCCACTCGGTTCCACCAATACCAAAAGGGAGATTTATCGATATTGTTTTTGGTACAAGAGGGTCTTTTTTCATGGCTGAGACTTGTACGGGTAAGATAGAAAGAGCAGGTTTATCAGGACTTCCTCAATGCTCGATTCTTTGCCTAAGCCAGTTTCTCTCAATAACCCAGTGATTCAACGTTTACCTAATGGTTTGACCATTATTGCGGAACAAATGCCTGTAGACGCTGTTAACCTCAATCTCTGGTTCAAGGTAGGTTCTGCCCTCGAATCTGATGAAATCAATGGCATGGCTCATTTTTTAGAGCATATGATCTTTAAGGGAACGCCCCGGTTAGCTAGTGGAGAGTTTGAACGCTTGATTGAAGAACGGGGGGCTGTCACCAATGCGGCCACTTCTCAAGAGTATACCCATTATTATATCACCAGTGCGCCCTCAGATTTTGCTCACTTGACCCCGTTACAGTTGGAAGTTGTCTTAAATGCTAGTATTCCCGATGAAGCCTTTGAACGGGAAAGAATGGTAGTCTTAGAGGAGATTCGTCGCTCTGATGATAACCCCCGTCGTCGCACATTTTATCGGGCTATGGAAACGGGTTTTGAGTCTTTACCTTATCGTCGTCCAGTATTAGGTCCCACTTATGTGATTGAACAGTTAAAATCGCAACAAATGCGGACTTTTCATGATACTTGGTATCAACCTAATTCAATGACGGCGGTGGCTGTTGGCAATCTTCCCACAAAACAGTTAATTGATATTGTAGCAGATAGTTTTGAGCAAACTTATACTGTTAAGAATTATCAAGAAAGTTTGCCAAAAGAAAGTTTAATTGAACTTACTCCAGAAGCCCCGTTTACTGATATTGTAAGACGAGAGTATGAAGATAATACTTTACAACAAGCTCGTTTAATAATGATGTGGCGAGTTCCTGGATTAATTGACTTACATGAAACCTATACTTTAGATGTGTTGTCGGTGATTTTAGGTCAAGGAAAATTGTCTCGTTTATTTCGAGATTTACGAGAAGATAGGGGTTTAGTTACTCGTATTAGTGCTAGTAATATGACTCAAGAAATTCAAGGTGTTTTTTATATTTCAAGTCAGTTAGTGTCTGAAAATATTCCCAAAGTGGAGAGACTTATTATTGAACATTTGCAGCAAATTCAAATAGAATCAGTCACAGAAGCAGAATTAAATCGGATTCGCACTCAAGTATCTAATCGGTTTATTTTTGGCAATGAAAGACCAAGCGATCGCGCTAATCTTTACGGGTATTATTATTCTCAGTTAGGTGATTTAGAACCCGCCTTAACTTATCCTAATACTATTCAATCTTTGACCAAAACTGATATTCAATTAGCTGCTCAAAAGTATCTCAAAACTGATGCTTATGGCATCACAATTGTCAAGCCTAACCATTAGTGATTTTAAATTAATAATTAGGTTGATATAAATTAACATTTCTGTTTTAAGAAGTGTTAAAATAGTTCAAAAACATTATGTTTGCCTATTACTTATGTACGGGCGGGTTTATCTAAGATATTGGTTGAAAACTAGCAATTTTAGGAAAAAACCCTCCCCTACTTGCAATCGCGCCGAAGGAACTTATTACTTATTACTTAATTAGGTTGATGATGTGGACACAAATTACTGAACATATTAGCCAAGTTACGGTCGAAGATTTTAAGCTGAAAAATCAACGGTCTGTGAGTGGTGGTTGTATTAATCAAGGTTACTCCATAACAAATAATAAAGTCACTTATTTTGTTAAAATTAATCAAGCTTCTCAAATAGAAATGTTTGCGGCCGAAGCATTAGGATTAAAACAAATGTCAGAAACTCATACTATTCGAGTTCCTAAACCGATTTGTTGGGGCATGGCCGAAAGAGTGAGTTATATTGTTTTAGAGTGGTTAGAATTTGGTCGTGGGACTAATGATTCTCGGCAAGAAATGGGACGAAAACTTGCTAAAATGCACGCTTATCAAGGTTCTTCTCAGTTTGGTTGGGAACGGAATAATACGATTGGTTCTACACCTCAAGTTAACACTTGGATGGATAATTGGGCTGATTTTTTTGCTGAACAAAGGATTGGTTATCAATTAAAATTAGCTAAGCGCAAGGGTGGTAATTTTGGGGACTATTTACAAATAGTAGAAAAAGTTCGAGGTTTGTTACAAGATAGACAACCTCAACCTTCTTTAGTTCATGGAGATTTATGGTCAGGAAATGTAGCTGTAAGCGAGATAGGAGAACCGGTTATTTTAGACCCTGCAACCTATTATGGTGATCGAGAGGTTGATATTGCTATGACTGAGTTATTTGGTGGGTTTTCTGGGGCATTTTATCGGGGATATAACGAGATTTTACCGTTAGATGAAGGCTATAAAAAGCGTAAAACTATTTATAATCTCTATCATATTCTTAACCATTTTAATCTATTTGGTGGGGGTTATGGTTCTCAGGCTAATTTGATGATTCAAGAAATTTTAAGCTCTCCCGACATCTTGGTATAAAATGTATAATTAGCTACAATACTTTATATGGTGGGTTACGACGCGCCTTAAAAGTTATGCGTTTTTCATCAAAATCATAGCCGCGTCTAACCCACCCTACGAATTATAAGCTTTACTTATCACCACAGATACGGAAGAATCAAAAGTTTTATTTTAATTTTTCTAGAGAAGATCTTTCTATTGGAGTGATTTGTCGCCATTCTCCAGGTTTTAAGTCCCCTAAGCTCAATTTTTCTAAAGTTTTACCGGCCTTAAACCCTATAGACACTCGAATTAATCGTAAGGTAGGATAACCAATAGTGGCCGTCATACGCCTAACTTGTCGGTTTCGCCCTTCGGTTAAACTGATTTCTAGCCAAGCGGTAGGAACGGTTTTCCGATGGCGTATGGGAGGGTTACGGGGTGGTAAATTCGGCGGGGTTGCTAACAGTTGAACTTGGGCCGGACGAGTCCGATAGTCCTGTATTTGTACCCCTTGACGTAATTGTTCAAGTGTGAATTCATCAGGAATTCGTTCTACTTGTACCCAATAAGTACGAGGATGGGCAAATTCTCGATGAGAGAGACGATGTTTTAGGGGGCCATTATTAGTTAATAATAACAATCCTTCACTATCAAGATCGAGTCTTCCCACCGAATAAATATTAGGAATGGGAATATAATCTTTTAGAGTTGGACGAGGAGAATTTGGGTTATCTTTATCAGTAAATTGACATAATACCCCATAAGGTTTATTAAATAGAATGTAGTGATACATACTTAAATTATGAATTATGAATTATGAATTATGAATTATGAATTATAAATTATAAATTATGAATTATGAATTATAAATTATGAATTATGAATTATGAATTATAAATTATAAATTATGAATTATGAATTATAAATTATGAATTATGAATTATGAATTATGAATTTAGGAACTAACCCTGGCTACCCAGGCTTAAAATTAAGCTGTAAAAGTATAAATACCATATTTAAGAGGATTTTTATTTTGAGTAGGGGCGTAATAAGCTGCGGCGATACCTTCTATAACATGAATAATAAGGGCAAAACGTGCCAACAGAAAAATATAATTAAAATAATTGGGGATAGTTTGCCAAATTGGTAAGTCAGACAAATGCCCCAATTCCCAAGCGATCGTAATGCACATCAAACCTGTTGAAATAACTTTAATGAAAGATAACATTTTAAGTATAAATTTAACCATCTTTTTGTTATATTGTAGCTTATTATATATTTTCTACCAAAATGTCGGGAGAAGCCAAAAAATGTTTGTGTAAATCGTTAAAATAGTACCAAAGCTAACCAAGGAGTGATTTCCCATGATTGCCATTAAAGAAAACTTTCCCCAACTTACCCCAGAAGAATACTTTGCTTGGGAAGAAAAGCAACTAGAAAAACACGAATTGATCGACGGTCAAGTGTACGCCATGAGCGGCGGCAGCAAAAACCATAGCCTCATCTCCGTTAGATTTATTACCCTATTTTCCAATCACCTTGAAAGCAGTGGCTGCGAAGTAGGTAACTCAGATCTGAGAATCAACATTGTTGAAACAACTAACTACACTTACCCCGATGTAACCGTAACCTGCGAGGAGCGCGATAAAACCACAACCCAATACATTACTTATCCCTGTCTCATCGTTGAAGTTCTTTCACCTAGCACCGAATCCTATGACAGAGGTGGCAAATTTAGAATGTATCGCAAAAATCTAGTCTTACAAGATTATTTATTAGTGAGTTCCACGAGCATAGAAATGGATTTGTATCACAAAAAAGATACAGGTGAATGGCTTATTATTAACTACCAAGAAGGCGATACCGTAGAACTCAAAAGCATTAATCTAAGTTTTCCAATTGAACAAGTTTATCGCAACCTCGACCTTACCCCAGAAACAACACTTTGAAATTGAAAAAGCTTGTTACAAATAATTTTTGTATTTAACCATCTTTTTGTTATATTTTTTATCAAAGTTCCAATAAAAAGGAATTGACATTTAGAATCCAATTACCCTAATTGTATTACTTCCAAGGTGAATTATGAGCATCATCTGGATCCTAGTTTTCTTGTTGATAGTTTTTTTGTATTTAGCAGTAGCGAAATCTCCCGTACAACCATCTCATTCATCTTCTCTCTCCACGTTTCCCGACCTAGCAACTCAGTTGCTAGAACTTGCGACCCAGGCTTGGACAACGGAGGAATCCTTTCAGCAATCTCAGTTTTTGCTCAATCCAGCAGATTTTGTCAATATTACAGCACCCACCCAAGTGATTGAGGTTTTAATCCGTCATGCAAGGCGGATAGTACCCGGATTTAGCGTGCCTCAGATGATACCACGGGTTCAAGTCGTGTCACTGCCTGCTGCTGCCGGGATGTTCAAAGTTGACGAGGAAGGTTGGGTGACAATTGAGGTAGGAGCCAATTTTTTTCAAGACAAATTAGCAGCACAAGCAATTCTGGTTCATGAAGTCTGTCATTATATTTTAGAGAATTCTGGGATTCGCAAAAGCGATGTGAATTTGAACGAACGCTACACGGATCTGTGTATGTTTATTTGTGGATTTGGAGAAATTTTTTTGGCTGGCTATCGCCGTGATGTGGCTCAACAGAATTACCATCCAGGTCATAGGCTGGGATACTTGACTGATGCTGAGTACCATTTTGCCCAACGATATGTCATGCAGCTTCGGCAGTCGGGCGAAATTTCACCTTCCAAAGAGTTAGATAGATTGAAAAAACGATTGCTTAATCTCTGCTACGGTGATCAGAAAATGTGTAGTAGACTCCTTGAATACGAACGGCAAAAAAAACCGCATCAATCAGATGTAGAACTCTATCAAGATGCTATTGATCACTTGGAGGGCGATAGGAGTAGGTAAGTGCGATCGCGGATCTTGTAGGTTGGGTTGAGGGGACGAAACCCAACAAATATAAATATAACCCTATCATGTATAATCCCATCATGTATAATCCCAGATGTTATTAACTAGATATAAAATCTCGATAAAATGGAGATAGAATGGGACGATGATAAAGCTGCTTCAAACTTGATCAAGCATAACATTGATTTTGAAGATGCAAAAAATATTTTTCTAGATCCCAACCGTCTCGAAAGAGAAGATAAACGTGATTATGGTGAAACTAGAAATCAAGTAATTGGTATAGTTAATCAAGTAGTTTTATTTGTCGTCTATACCAAAAGAAACGACAGATATCGTATTATTTCAGCAAGGAGAGCCAATAAAAATGAACGACGACAATATTACCAGAGTTAAACTTGATCCCAAAAATCCTAGTCATGGCAAGACAGATTGGGAAAAAGTTGAAGCAATGACTGAGGAGGAAATTGACAAAGCAGCCGAAGCAGATTCGGACTGTCTCCCCTTATCTCAACAAGAATTAAATGAGTTTCGCCGTATATCAATACAAGTGCCGATCTTGTAGTGCGATCGCTCTTGTAGGGTGCGAAGCATGAAATGTAATCGTGAAGTTTAGTGCGATCGCCGATCTTGTAAGTTGGGTTGAAGACTCTTACCCAACAATCTACGGGCAAGTTGGATATAACCTAGAGGTCCGCTAGAATGAAGGTCAGACAATGCTCAAAGAGAGATCTAAATTATGGCAGTTCGACAACCCCGCTATAGCAAAGAAGAATTTGCTCAACGAGGTAAAGCAATCTATGAAGATCAAGTGCGATCGCAAGTTGAGGAAGGCAACTACGGCAAAATTGTAGCGATTGATATTGAAACAGGTGCTTTTGAAGTAGCCGACACGCCGATGCTAGCAGTTGATCGACTTTATGAACGTGAACCCGATGCTCAACCTTGGGTGATTCGGATTGGACATAGAGCCGTCTTCCGTTTTAGCAGTCGTAGTCTCAGAAAGCTCCTATGATGTTCGGTGTGGTCAATAATAATTGTGAGGCAATCATCAAAATTGCAGTGGGTCGTATCGGTTTACCTAAAATAACCGTTGATGCAGTCATTGATACGGGATTCACCAGCTTTTTGTCTTTACCGCTTTCTATCATCACAAGTCTTGGCTTGCCTTGGCACTACCGAGACATTGGTACGTTAGGCGACGGGAGCGAAGTAATTTTTGAAGTATACAAAGCTTCTGTGATCTGGGATGGTCAGAACAAAATTATTGATGTGGTGGCTTCTGATGCAGATCCGTTAGTGGGAATGGGTTTGCTGTATGGTTTCAAGCTTCAGATTGAGACAGTTGAGGGCGGTACTGTTACAATTGAAGCCTTGAAGTAGTGCGATCTCGAACTCAGGTCACAAGCAAGATGCTTGTGTTAGTAGAACTGAGATATAATATAGCTCTAACACTGCTGTTTAGCCCATAATGCAACCTACCGACTCAAGCAAATTTACCGAACAAGCCTGGGATGCCATCGTTAAATCCCAAGATGTGGCCCGTCGTTTCAAAAGCCAAACCTTAGAAGTCGAACACGTTGTTTTAGCCCTCTTAGAACAAGAAAAAGGCTTAGCTGTAAGGATTTTAGACAAGGCTAATATAGAAGTCCCCCGCTTGCTGCAGCAGTTAGAAACCTTCGCTAACCGACAAGCTAAGGGTGTGGCCGTTGAATTGTATCTCGGACGTAGTTTAGATGTAATGTTAGATCGGGCCGATGCTTCCCGTGAAAGTTGGCAAGATAAATACATTTCTGTCGAACATTTGCTGATCGGTTTTGCTGAAGATGAACGCATCGGACGGCGTTGTTTACGCAATTTTAACCTCGATCCTCAAGATTTAGAACAACAGATAAAAGCCGTTCGCGGATCACAAAAAGTCACCGAACAAAACCAAGAAGACCGTTATGAAGCGTTAGAAAAATATTCACGGGATCTCACTGAACAGGCAAGAAAAGGCAAGCTAGATCCCGTAATTGGTAGAGATGAGGAGATACGCAGAGTTATTCAAGTATTATCACGGCGTTCTAAAAATAATCCTGTATTAATCGGAGAACCCGGAGTGGGAAAAACCGCGATCGCGGAAGGGTTGGCCCAACGTATTGTTAATGGAGATGTGCCAGAATCTCTCAAAAATCGGCAATTAATGTCATTAGATATGGGAAGTCTCATCGCAGGGGCTAAATATCGCGGAGAATTTGAAGAACGCTTACGCACAGTCATGCGCGAAGTGACCCATTCTGAAGGCCAGATTATCCTATTTATCGATGAAGTACATACGGTGGTCGGGGCCGGTTCACGCGAAGGGGGATCAATGGATGCAGGGAACCTCTTAAAACCCATGTTAGCGCGGGGAGAATTGCGCTGTATCGGTGCGACTACCCTTGATGAGTATCGTAAGCATATTGAGAAAGATCCCGCCTTAGAACGACGTTTTCAGCAGGTATATGTCAAGCAACCGGGTGTTGAGGATACCATCTCAATTTTACGAGGACTCAAAGAACGTTATGAAGTCCATCACGGGGTCAAAATTACAGACTCAGCCTTAGTTGCTGCGGCCACCTTATCTGATCGTTATATCACAGATCGATTTTTACCCGATAAAGCCATCGATTTAGTGGATGAAGCGGCCGCTAAATTAAAGATGGAAATTACATCAAAACCAGTCGAATTAGAAGATGTTGATCGACGCTTAATGCAGTTACAAATGGAAAAATTATCTTTAGAAGGAGAAGAACAACGGGGAATGTTAGTAGTTGATCGATCGTCTAAAGAACGGTTAGAAAAAATTCAACAAGAAATTAAAGAATTAGAAGCAAGTCACGAAAAATTAGCTTCTCAATGGCAAGCTGAAAAGCAAATGTTAGAAGATATTAATTCCCTTAAAGAAGAAGAAGAACAATTAAGGGTACAAATTGAACAAGCAGAACGGGCTTATGATCTTAATAAAGCAGCCCAATTAAAATATGGTAAATTAGAAGTATTACAACGACAATTAATTGCAAAAGAAACTAAATTAATAGAAATTCAATCTCAGGGTCAAACCCTATTAAGAGAACAAGTTACCGAGTCAGATATTGCTGAAATTGTAGCTGGATGGTCAGGTATTCCTATTAACCGTTTATTGGAGTCAGAACGGCAAAAACTCCTGGAATTAGAGGGTCATTTACATCAACGGGTTATCGGTCAAAATGAAGCCGTCGCAGCAGTAGCGGCCGCTATTCGACGGGCCCGGGCCGGTATGAAAGATCCTTCCCGTCCTATTGGTTCATTTTTATTGATGGGGCCAACAGGTGTGGGTAAAACTGAGTTAGCGAGGGCCTTAGCGGCGTTTCTATTTGATTCAGAAGATGCGATGGTACGCATTGATATGTCTGAATACATGGAAAAACACGCAGTTTCGCGGTTAATCGGGGCCCCTCCAGGATATGTGGGGTATGAACAAGGGGGACAATTATCAGAATCTGTGCGTCGTCGTCCTTATTCGGTGGTACTTTTAGATGAGGTAGAAAAGGCCCATATAGATGTCTTTAATATTTTATTACAAGTATTAGATGATGGACGGATTACGGACTCTCAAGGAAGAGTGGTAGATTTTCGTAATACTATTATTGTGATGACCAGTAATATTGGCAGTGAATATATTCTTAATTTGGCGGGAGATGATAATAATTATGAACCGATGCGTAAGGAAGTTTTTCAAGCATTACGCAAACATTTTCGTCCAGAATTTCTCAATCGAATTGATGATTTAATTATTTTTCATACATTGAAAAAAGATGAATTAAGACGCATTGTTACTTTGCAAATTAAGCGTATTGAACGATTATTAGATGAACAAAAAATTAGTTTAGAATTGAGTGATGCGGCCCTTGATTATATTGTGAATTCTGGTTATGATCCGGTATATGGGGCCAGACCTTTAAAACGGGCGATTCAAAGGGAATTAGAAAATCCGATCGCTACTAAGATTTTAGAAACAACGTTTTCTGCTGGAGATACAATTTTAATAGATTGTCAGGATAATCATTTATTATTTGATAAGCGAGGAGAAGAAATTATTCCAACGGTAGAAGTTGAGGTAGTTTCATCTTAATATAAAAATTAATAACCCTTATTAAGTTACACTTAAAGTAGTGGACTGACATATCTAAATTGACACATCTAAAATTAGGTAATAGATTGTAGGTTGGGTTGAGGTACGAAACCCAACAAATCCGAATCCTAATACACCAAATTAGTTTGTGTCAGTCCACTAGAAAATGGTGAAAAAGCAGACAGTGGATTAGTGAAAAAACACCAAAAGAAGTTCCTGCACTGGCAAAATTTGTTGATTTTTTAAAAAATTTATTAGATTTAGACTAAGTAGTAGGAGATAAATAAATGTTGTAGACTGACACAGTTAATTTTTTAAGAATAAAAAAAGGCTTGATGGACTCAAACCTTTAATCTTAACAGTCTAAAGACTGATGCTACCAAAGCTAAGACTGCCTACGCAGCCTTCATATTAGCCTACGAAGGTAGGCTTTGTATTTATAGCTAAACCCTTAAGGGTTTGAGGTATATTTGTGATAAGTTAACCTCCTCAATTAAACACCCCGTTGAACAGAGATTTCTGCTTGTTTAAACTCTTGTTTGAGCCGTGTTTTGAGTTTTTCAGGAATAGGACGAGTTCCGTAAGCGGTATAATAACCCGCGATAGAATTTAATGCGGTTTGCATGGTAGTAAATGAACGCAGTCCCCCGGATTTTCCATTGCGTCGATACAGAGAAATATAATCATTAATCTGCTCTCTTACAAGAGACTGAACTTCCGTTTTATTAGGAGCATCATTGGGTAAATCTAGAGCGGTAGTCAAGGTATTAATCACTTTCAGGGTATCATTGGTATAATCGCCAGAGAGGCCACTAATCGTATTACCACAACCAGCTAAGAAAATCACCCCTACCAGTACCAGTGCCAACAAACGAGATAAGTAAGACTTTAAAAAGATCATTGAGGTTTCTGTGTAATAGCTTTCGTAAAATAATAATAAACCCCTGGACACACTAAGTCTAGGTGAGGAGGCCACAATATAGCTTTTATCCAATCACCAACGCAACAAACTTTTTCAGTGATGTTAGTTTAGCCGATTTTTGGGGAACTCTAAGCATGATTAGTAACTGCCATAAGTTACCCCCTATGCTAAAAATTAAACTGTTTAATTCTAAACACCCCATTGAGCATCAAGAACTAGAAATTAGTGATCATCGCTTGAAAGGAGACGGATGTTCAATTGGTAGTTCTCCTGCTTGTGGGTTAGTCCTTCCGAGTATGAAAGTTCAGGAAATTCACGGTAAGCTATTTATCGATAACGGACAATACTATTTTAGGGACATGACTAAGGTAGGACACTCCCAAGTCAACGATGAAGAAATCACCCTTGAACATCCTTATTCCCTAGAAACCGATGATATTATCCGTATTGGGGAATTTGTCCTCATTATTGATGGCCTCCCCCTAAAAGGAAAATCTAAGTATAGTAAAAGTAAATCTAGAAGAAAAAACGCTGATTCTCGCCAAACATCAAATCAACGACCGAGAAAATCTTTGCAGGCCATGAAATCTTTGGCCTTGAAAAATCGTCGTTCTTCTTCTACCACTTCTGAGAATCCAAAAACTTCCCTAAATAAAGAAACTTCTGTATCTGTTAATACTCCTTCGGCCACGGTTTCCCAAATTATCACCCCTATTGCTGTTTCTTCTTCTCCTATTCCCAAAGTAGACACCCCTACTGTATTAGAAACACCCCCTCTTGATGGAATTAATTGGTGGACAAAAGGAGATTTAACCGTTCGTTGTTTGAGTGTTATTGAAGAAACTCAGGATGTAAAAACTTTCCGGTTTGTAGGGACTTCTCCGGTTTTATTCAACTATAAACCAGGTCAATTTGTTACCTTAAAGCTTAATATTGTCGGCAAAACTATTAAACGGGCCTATTCAATTTCTTCCACTCCTTCTCGTCCCCATACCTTAGAAATTACCGTCAAACGAGTCCCACCCCCATCAGATGTCCCTGATGCACCACCAGGACTAGTTTCTAATTGGTTACATGATAATATTTCTGTTGGAAGTGAAATTAGTTTAAGTGGCCCTTCTGGAAAATTTACCTGTGTGGATAATAATCATCCTAAACTGTTATTTATTTCGGCAGGTAGTGGTATTACTCCCATGATGTCTATGTCTCGCTGGGCCTTGGATACGGGAGCGCAACGGGATATAATCTTTTTCCATAGTGCGCGTAGTCCTCAAGATATTATTTTTCGACGAGAGTTGGAAGTAATGACAGCACAACACCCCAATTTTCATCTGGCCTTAACTATGACTCGTGCTAGTCTGGGAGAACCTTGGTGGGGATTTACCGGACGGTTAACTGATAAATTATTAGAGATAATTGCCCCAGATTTTCAAGAGAGAATGATCTATGTTTGTGGCCCAGATACCTTTATGAAAGGGGTTAAAACTTTAGTAGAGGGAATGGGTTTTCCGATGGTCAATTATCATCAAGAAAGTTTCGGAGGAAGCAAAAAAGCCTCATCAACTCCCACTGCTTCTACTACTGTGCTGACCCCTCCTACTTCTGTCAAAACTACTCCTGTTTCTCCAGGGGTTCCTAAGTCCTCAAATGAGACTCATACGGTTGTATTTGCCCAGTCTAAAAAAGAAGTTAAAATTAATGCTAATACTTCTATTTTAGAAACAGCAGAAGAAGCCATGATTGAGGTTAATTCCAGTTGTCGTAGTGGAGGATGTGGCACTTGCAAAATCAAAAAGTTAGAAGGAGAAATTCGCTATGAGGGAGAACCTGACGGACTTGATCCTAGTGAACGAAATCAGGGTTATATTTTAGGTTGTATTGCTTATCCTACCGGACGAGTTATCATTGATATTTAGGAGAGGGTAAGCTTGATTTTGAGCCTAAGTTTCATGATCACAAATCGCGCGAGTACATGACCAATTACTCGGAAGAGAAGAAGGCCAACCCATGCGTATTGCTTCTGGACAAATGGTCATAACAGTTAATTGACAATCAATTAATTGAAAGCCTTCTTTCTCTGATTGTTTTAAACTATGTTTCAGGATGGAATCATTTTTAAATTCAATGGTTTTGTTACATTGAATGCAAACCATGTGATGATGATGGTTAGGATAAGGATGATTCAGTTCGTAGTGTTTATGACCTTCAGCGAGTTCTAATTCTCGTAAAATCCCCATCCGTGACATTAATTTCACGCTACGATAAATGGTTGATAAGCTAATAGACTCCTCTCTTTGTTCTAAGAGTTCATAGAGTTCTTCAGCACTCAAATGGTTTCCTGTGGGGAGGTTCTGGAAGATGTGGAGAATTTTCTCTCGTTGGGGGGTTAAACGCCACCCTCTGGCATTCAATTCGGCTTTTAGGGAATTGGCGGTGTAAGGAGGCATAATAAATTGCTCTTAACTAATGCTCTTTAATTGACAATGATAGTCTGTATCAAGAGCTATTTGCAACAATATCATCTTATTGAGAAACTTTAGCAACTCTAAAATTTTCTTCCATAATAAGCGATCGCTTGTTTGGTTTCCCAGGCCCACATTTGATCTCCCAAGGAAAAATGCCACCATTCCCCCGGATGTCGAGAAAATCCAGCGTTTATCATAATTTGCTTTAATAGTTCTCGTTTTTGATGATAATTTTGTTTGATTACATCTATACTCTGAGCATAATAATTAGGTTGCGATCGCTCGGACATTTCGTCAATTTGCCCTCCCATGTCTATTATAGCTCCTGTTTCATCGATTAGGGTAATATCGACTGCAGCCCCCGTACTATGAGGAGGAGGAGTAGCAGGATTTTCACTAGGAACAGCCCAAATTTGATAAACTTGTTGCCAAATAGCTTGTTTTTCTGCCTCTGATAACTGTTCAGGGGTTAAACCTTGTTGTTTAACCACCGAAGCAAAGGTATAATCTACCATAAATTGTTGTACTGCCACAGGCCGATAAGCATCAAAAATTAAAATGTTCGTCCCTGGATAATTTTGCTGTAAGAAAGTTTGAGCTTGTAATAAGGCATTTACAACCCTTTTACGCAAATAATAAGGAGATTTCCCTTGATAATTAGCTCCTAATTTCTCATAGGGATGGGGAGACATTACAGCAAATTTTTCTAAGGGAATAGAAACTAAAGGTTCCCCACACTCAGAGATGGGAATTTGTTGATAAGGCTTCATCTTTCTATGATTCATTATTTATCATTTTATCATGTAGAGGCATAATACTATTAATCGATAAAACCCATTCCCTCAAAGGATAGACAAAAAGACTATTATAAGTAGGTAGACAAAATTAATTACACAAAATTTGTAGGGGCGGGTTTAGCCAAAACCTTTGTTACTCTCATATTAACGGGGAATAAACAAGTGAAGCTTTGACTAAATTTATAATTTATAATTTATAATTTATAATTTATAATTTTTCTCCATTTTTTAACGGCATTTTGTAACGGGACAGATAACCAATTATCATAGCTCGGATAGATAGGTAAACGAGGAATTAATTGCCATTGAGATGAGCTTAAAAGGGCTGATAATTTGCTATAAATAAGATGAGGGTAATCAGGATTTACTTCATCTTTTGGGCTAATTCCTCCTAAATCTCTTGCTCCTGCTGCCAAACAATCTAATAAACAATAAGGGTCTGAAATTAAATTAGGAGGGATTTGTAAACTAATAGTATCTGGTAAAATAGTTCGAGCTTTTGCTATTATTTTTGGTAATTGAGAAATATTAAAACCAGCCATTATTAAACTTTGTTTTTGTCCAGGACAATAGGGTTGTAAAATAACTTCTTGAATATGACCCCATTGTTGATGACTGTGAGTGATCGCGTCTAAAGTGTCCCAACAATCTTGATTATTTTCCCCAATTCCTAATAAAATACCTGTAGTAAAAGGAATTTTTAATTGTCCGGCAAAATCTAACTGTTGTAAGCGTATTTCAGGGATTTTACTAGGTGCATGACGATGAACAGTGGTTAAAAGTTTTGGTGTAATTTGTTCTAACATTAAACCCATAGAAACATTAACTTCTTTAAGCTTTTCCATTTCAATGAAACTTAAAGGGCCGACATTAGTATGAGGTAAAAATCCCATCGATAAAGTTAATTCACACAGATCATAAATACGCTGTAACCATGATTTTCGCCTGGGAGACTGGGGGTGTACCTCCCCACTCAAAATCAAAATTTCACAGAGATTAGTTCCTTGAAATGGTTGTAAAATTTGTTCGGCTTGAGTTAAGGTTAACCAAGAATCTTGAAGTGGATTAACCCGAAAATTACAATAAGTACAACGATTGAAACATTCATAAGTAGGTACTAAAGTATAGGCAGAACTATAAGTAATAGAATGATACATTAATATAATTTTAATTGACGAGGATTTCACTTAAATGTTATCATTAATGTTAATGAATAGTTTAAATTAAAGATTTATGAAAAAAGTTAAGCTTGGTTTCTTTTCTCAAAAAAATTATATGAATCGGAATACTTTTTCCGGAACTCTTTACTATATGCACCAAGCATTAATGTCTAAAAAAGAATTTGAATTAGTAAATTTAGGTGATCCTTATCCTCCCTCACAGTGGAATAATATAAAAGAAAAAATCAAAAAAACTTGGGGATCTTTTCAAGATACTGAGAAGCAAAAAAAAGAGAATAATGAAAATTTTGCTAAGCTCATTAAAAAACAATTAGAACAGAATAATTTTGATGTAATATTTGCCCCCGTTGCCTCCAAAGAATTACCCTTCCTAGAAACAGATTTACCAATTATCTATTTATCGGATACAACTCCAAGACTAATTCTTCAAACTTACGGAAAAAAAATATTATTGGATGAGGAAGAAAAACAACAAATTGTCAGGGCAAGCAAGATAGTATATTCTTCAAAATGGGCAGCAAATTCTGCTATTAACGACTATGAAGCTGACCCCAACAAAATAGAAATTGTTCCCTTTGGTGCTAATATAGAGCAGGTTCCTGAGATAGACAAAATCTTGACTAAATGTCAAAGTTCTGCTTGTCGTTTATTATTTATTGGTAAAGATTGGCAAAGAAAAGGGGGAAAAATTGCCTGGGAAACTTTATTGAGCTTACTAAAACTAAATTTAGAAGTAGAATTAGTGATACTTGGCTGTATTCCTCCCCCAGAATTTCAACACGAAAAATTTAAAATTATTCCTTTTTTAGACAAAAATATTCCCCAAGAGCAAGAACAGTTTATAGAACTTTTATTAAGCTCACATTTTCTGATTTTCCCTACTCGTGCCGACTGTTCCCCCATTGTTATTTGTGAAGCAAATGCTTATGGTATTCCCGTAATGACAACCGATGTAGGAGGAATTCCCGATATTATTGAAAATGGAAAAAATGGTTTTATGTTATCCCTAAATGATTCGGGTGATCAATATGCTAATTTGATTGCTACTTACTTTTCTGATAAAAATATTTATGAACAATTAGTGCGTTCATCGAGAGAAGAATATGAAAAAAGATTAAATTGGGATCAATGGGCTAATTCTGTGTATCGGATAGCCTCAGAACTTGTGTCAAACTAGCTGATAAGCTGTGACGCATCTAAATTAGTCCTATTCGACTGATGGGATGATGAAGTGATGGTTTGTTTCCTAATATGCTAATATACAATTTAAATAGGTCTTAGCTTACAATAATAATCATTACCAACCAATTGACAATTGATAATTGATAGTTGACAATGTAAGGAGCCATTCATTGTTCATTGTTCAAATAGATTTTGATAGACATTAAACCAAATTAAAGGATAACTATCATGTCAATGCTTAAAAAACCTGTAATTGCCATTGGACTAGATGCGGCTGAACCTTCTTTAGTCGAAAAATGGATGGAACAAGGATATTTAAAAAATTTATCTAAATTACGAGAAAAAGGAATTTACGGCAGACTGCAGAATTTTGATGATTCCAATGTAGAAACCGCTTGGACTACCTTTGCTACAGGTTGTTCCCCGCAAAAAACAGGGTTTTGGGCGCATATGGGACTGTGTGAAGGCACTTATAACTTTGAAACCATTGCCGCTTATAAATTTGAAGAATATCCCGCTTTTTACTCATTAGGGCCAGATTATCGAGTCGCTACCTTTGATGTACCTCAAGTTAGGTTAACTGATAAAATTAATGGAGTGCAAGTTGCTGCTTGGGGGGCCCATTCTCCTCAAGTTGACAGTGGATCTTTACCTGAAACCCTATGGCAAGAATTAATTGACAAACATGGTGCAAGTCCGTCCCTACATAAAGATTATGCCGTTTGTTTGGATCTCAAATCCACTTTAAAAATAGTAGAACGATTAAAAACCAGTATTCTGCGACAATCGGCCAATTGTCAAGATTTATTGCAACGAGAAGATTGGGACTTATTTTTAACCGTTTTTAATACGCCTCATGCTGGGGGCCATTTATTATGGCAACTAAGTCAACCGGATCATCCTTTATACGAAGCGTTGCATTCTCAGGTAGGATATGACCCCTTATTGATGCTATTCCAACTCATGGACGAAGCTATTGGGGAGATTGTAGCCAAAGCCCCTGATAATGCTCATGTGGTGATATTTTCGGCTCATGGGATGGGGCCAGCGACCATTGATTTACCAACATTTGTGGCATTGCCTGAGTTTCTTTATCGCTTCAATTTTCCTGGCCAATACGCCCTTGGTTATAGTAAGATTTCCGACCCCTTACCCCCTCCTGTAACTAAGATGAAATGTAATTACTGGGAACGGCATATTTGGGGGACAAAATATGATACTAATCCTTTGAGACGGTTTCTGCGACGAGAATTACACAACCGAATTTTTAAGATCATAGAACCCTGGCTCGAAAAAAGTGACGAACCTGATTTAATTTCCCCTTGGGAACTGATGCGACGAGGAGAAAGGGTGATCCCTTGGAATCCGACCCAATGGTACAAACTTTTATGGCCATCGATGAAAGCCTTTGCTTTACCAAGTTTTGCCGAAGGGTATATCCGCATTAACCTCAAAGGAAGAGAACCGCAAGGAATTGTAGAACCCTCAGAATATCATGCCTTGTGTGATGAGCTATGTGAGAAGCTATATGCTCTTAAAGATGCTCGAAAAGGCATTCCTATGGTCAAAAAGATTGTCCGTACGCGAGAAAATCCCTGTGAGCGTCATCCTAAGCTACCTGATCCAGATTTAATTGTAGTTTGGCAAGATGATTATGCCACAGATGTGATAGATAGTCCTGATTATGGTCGATGTGGCCCCTTACCTCCCTATCGAGCAGGGAGTCATCGTCCTGAAGGAATGATTCTGGCCTATGGACCAGAAATTGAGCCAGGAACAAGTTTATCTCAAGGTCACGTTCTCGATCTGGCTCCAACTATCCTATCTTTAATGGATGCTCCTATTCCTGAGTATTTAGAGGGTAAACCCCTAGCTATTAGGAAGAATTTGGCACTAAGTAAGTAGTTTGTAGTAAGCCTTTTAGGGCGGGTTGATCTGACTTTTTTGTGAGCATCAGGGAATTTTGTCAAAAACCCGCCCCTACGTACTACATACTTCACAAACCCGCTCTTACCCCTACCTTCTTTTGCTCAACAACTTTTTCTTGAGTGGATAGCTCAGAATCAACTCCAATAGGTTCTAAGGGAATGGTACTAGGAACTTCTAGATTTTCAACTCCATTAATCACCGCCCCCAAGACAGGAACCTCTGCTTCTGATAGCTGATCGATCGCTTCATTTAATAAGCTCGAACGAGTCAGCCCTGGCCGTGTTACTAACAGTAACCCATCCGTTAGAGATTCAATTAAGAGGGCATCATTACAACGAGAAAGGGAGGGACTATCAACAATCACCATATCAAAGCGTCCCCGCGCGTCTTTGAGTAATAATTGGAGTTCGCTAGACTCTATAATAGCCGCCGCTTGTCTTTGGGGGCCAGGACTCGGTAACACATATAAATTGGCGATCGCCGGGACTAAACTAATGGCATCAGTACGAGCCGCATAATAACGTAAAGGTTCGATACTAGCTTCAGGATCTGGGGTAATTTGGAGCCATTGGACTTTAGATGGGGAGCGCAGATCAGCTTCTACGAGTAAAGTCCGTTTTCCGGCCTGAGCAGAGGCGATTGCTAAATTATAAGCGGTGACGCTTTTGCCTTCCTCATTGGTAATACTGGTGATCAAAATAACCTTAGAGGTATCTGAGACAAGACGACGTAAATTACTGCGTAAGCGTTCGTAAAAACTGAGATCTCCTGATTCTCCTTCGAGTAAAATCGGGCTTTGGTCTTCCTGCACTAAAGAACGATAGATAAAGGGCAATTGTCCCAATATCGGCACTTCCCGATCTGCGAGCGCATCTCGTAATTCTTGAGGGCTATGTAAACGATCGTCAAGTAAAGCTAATAAGAGGATGACTCCAGCACCGCCCACAATACCAATACCAGCACCTGCCAAAATAATCAAAGTCCGGCTTCTGTTCTCTGGTTGCCAAGGAGGTGCTGGCTGATAGGTTGCCGGAAAAGCCACAGTTAAACTGCCGACAGTTTCGGCTTCTGCTGCTTGAGCATCCACCAGGGCCGTTAAAATATTCTGATAAACGATCCGTTGAAATTCAACCGCTTGTACTAAACCTGCTTGTTGTAATTGCTTATCAGGGAATTTTTCATATTGCTGACGTAATTGTTGTTCTGTTTTAACAATAGATTGGAGTTGTTTAATTAACCCTGCTCGTTCTGTTTGTAACACTAATAGCTGACTAGCTAACTGTTGTCTTCCAGGATCAAGACTACTATCTTGACGAATTTGACTAAGAGGAATGGGAGTTAAATCTCTGCTCCCTATCAATTCTTTAGCCCGTTGTTGTAGAAGACTTTCATTAGCTTTTTTTTCTTTGAGCAACTTAACAATGACAGGGTGTTCTGGCCGCAAATCTATTTGTCTACGTTCAAATTCGATTTCTGTTTGCAGAATTCTGGCCCGTAAATTCGCCAAAATCGGATCAGCACTCAGAGCAACAGAGGTATAAGCTTGTTCAGGAGTCAATCCCAATTGATTAATTAAACTATTAATACGACCTTCAATTTCTTGTAGACTTAATTGAAGTTCTCTTTGCCGTTGTTGGGAACCCGTAATACCACTAAATAAACTGCCATCTTGAATAGCTAATAAGTCTGAGCCTTGTTGAGAAATATAACGATAGAATTTATTTTCGGCTGCTCTTAACTCTTTTTGAACTTGGGAAAGACGTTTACTAAGAGCCTCAATTTTTCCCCTTAATTCTGAAGTATTTACCCAGCGACTGTAATCCACCATTTCCTTCATAAAGGTTTCTAAAATTAAGGTGGCTTTTGTGGGAGATTGTTTGTCCGTATATTCGAGTACAATTACTTGAGATTGGGGAGTTTCGGTTTTTTTGTCTTTATTTTCTTCTTGTCCTGGAAAAGTTATCTGGAGTGTTTTCTGACGAATCTCGTAGATTTCTTCTTGGGTTAGTTGTAATTTTTCCATGACCCCCTTAAGAACTCGCTCAGATAAAAGCGTATTCTTACTCACGGCCCGTCCTTCTTGTTGTAACTGGCTACCAGTGCTAGTAAAGGCCGGTGGTGGTTCACTAAAAGTTAATTGACCGATAGCTTTATAAGTGGGTTTAGGAGGTTGGGCAGGAGGCTGAAAGGCAACTACTCCAGCGATCGCAGAAGAAGCGATAAAGGTTAAAAAACCGAGCCAGTAATTTTGCCCAAAAGAAATAAGAAATCGTTTAACAATAGGGGGAACCATAAGTTTAATAATACAATTATCAATATTATTATTTTAGACGGTTGCCGAACAAAAACTGGAAAATAGGGGGACAGTTGCTCTTATGTTCACCTAGACAAAACAGAGTCTTCCACTTAGTTATTGTTATTATTATTATTATTACCACCAAAACCATCACCAGGGCTAAAATCAGCCAGATTAGAAACAAAGTTAGTAAACCCTAAAAGATCCCGAATAGGCCGAGTAATAACATTGAAAGCAGCTAATACCTTGCCTAATAGGGTACGACTGACAATAATCACATCTTCGTTACGTAAAGTAACATATTGAGTCGAGTCCAAATTTTCCACCGTCTTAATAGGATTAAGTCCCTGACTGACTACTTTACCCTGTTCAGGATCAAATCGCAGTAAGGTAACTTCTTCTTTGCTATATAAGGGAATAATTGGCGGTAAATTAGCCACTGCATCGAGGAAGGTACTACCATTAGGAAGTGTTAGATTACGAATGGCTAATCCGGCCGGTTCACTAGGTACTAATACCCGAATGGTAATAGATGGTTGAGCTAGGGTTGTACGAGCAATTAAAGTCTGATCATAATCTTTTTGATCAATTTGTAGTTTAGAAACAATGATGGTATCCCCTCCCTGTAAGCGAAAATCTGGTAGGCGTTTCCCTTGAATTAGAGGGGTATATAAGTCAACTCTTTCTTCGAGAACAGTTCCATCTACCAAACGACGACGGATGATGACTGAACGTAAATCAGCTAGGGGGGTACTGCCTCCGACTCCGACTAAAACGTTATTTAAGCTGACTCCTGGGCCAAAGAAATAGTAACCCGGACGATTAATTTCCCCTAATATCGTCAGTTGTACAGGACGAGGTTCAGTCAATACGGCGATCACTTCAGGATCTTCTTGAAGATAACGTTGTCCTAATTCATAAGCAACCTTGGTTTCTACTTCATCAAGAGTTAGTCCCACAATCGAAATTTTCCCTAAGAAGGGGACTCGAATTTGACCTTCAGGATCAATCAGGGTACCAAAGCTAAATTCAGGAAAATCACGCACACTGACACTAATACTATCCCCAATTGCTAACCGATACAAATTAAACTGTTCGGAAGTATCCACATCAAACAGAGGAGGGGCAGAGTTTTCAGGTGGTATATCTGACTCTCTAAAGGTTTGGGGTACAGACTGAGAAATTAACCTTTCAACCCCTAAGCTAGGATTTGCTGAAATCCCCTCTAATACACTCCATAAACCTATCCCCGTCGAAAACCCATACAACAGAGAAATCATTAAGGGCAGTTTAAATACATTTTTTATCTTATGTTCAAAAAAATCACTCACTCTCACCATCATCATTCCTCAATTATCGTTGGAAGATATTTTTATCTAGGGTAGCTTGTATTGTTTGAGCTAGGGATTTTGCTAAGGGTTCTACGTCTTTTAATTCACTAAGCGGTTCAATAGGAATTTTCACCGAAACCCCTACCCAAGGAACTCTTTGTCTCTTTAGTTGGGCCTTTTGATCCACCCAAAACCATTGAGCAGGTGCAAAATTTCCCCCATTCGGCCAAGCGTACCACTGGACTACAGCAAAGGTCTGATTATTCCAACCTTTAAAAAAATGAGCCGTTACTTCATTATTTTCTTTCTCTCCTGTCTTAAATTTTAAAGTTGTATGGGAGTCTGTTTTCCATTTTTCTAGTCCCTGAATATCTACCCACTCTACTTGAGGATGATTTTTGTAGTAATCTTGGGGCATTAATAATAAAGTAACCGGATCTTGTTCGGGTTTTTCAATAATCTGCATTGACCATTGATTTCCTCCTATGACTATTTCTTTTTGGGTTAGAGTTTTCCATCCTTCTAAGGGTAAACTGGTTTTGCGAATACTAGCAATTTCCTTAATTTGTGTCACTTGAGGCTGATCTTTCCAAGTCCATTTTCCGCTTAAATATCCAGGAACAGCAGCTATGGTTATTGCTAAAGTTAGTAGGCATAAAATAATTATTTGAGATGGTAAAATCCCTTTTGTCATTTTCAACCCGACTCTTGATAAATTTACTCTATATTTTAGTTTATTCATGGGAATTTTCCCTCTCTAACTCCAGACTTTCTTGAGATTTTATGGAAATTTTATCCATCAGCCAATTTACACCAACAATAATGCCTAACATGATCACAGAATAAATGTCTCCTCCTGTTCCTTCATGTAAGGAATCAAATGCCTGTTTATTTCCTGTTCCATGAAACATGGCCAATAAAGAATTACGGATAATATTGGTGATTACACTAATAAATACGGCACTTATTGATAGAGAAATTACCCTTTTTTTATCATCTATTTTACCTGACCAATGTAACAATAAAAGAGAGACATATAAGCCAGTAAATAGCATTTTTAATCCAGCACAATAGGGAGCTACTTCAACCGGAATATTATTGACATATAAATAAATTCCATCAACATTAACATTTGCTCCAAATTGCATTAAAATAAATCCTGCCGCTCCTGCAATAAATTTTTGCAACGGTAAGGTATAAGGGGTAAGCAGATAAGGAATAGAATTGGGAGTCGCCAAAAGCACCAATAATAAGGGAAAACTATTCAATTTCAAGCCTGGCATTCCTTTAAGCCATAATAAAATTCCCCCCAAAATAATCGGGAAAGATAAATTCACTAACTCAATGGAACCCGTAATATAAAAGACTATCCCCACCCCCAACAAAAAACCTCCCAGAGGATGAATTTTATTATCTAAGTTTTCCCATTCTTTACTATTTTGATTAAACACTAAATAAGCAGCATAAGGCAAGCCAATTAATCCATGACTAAAATATTCATGCTCAGTGTTAATATTTTTATTGAGCCAGCCATCAACCCAGTGAAGCAAAATAGGCGCATACATCAAGGTAAGACACCCAATAATCAAAACATTACCTAGTTCTTTCTCAATCAATGGTCGCAGTTTTTGAGTAATTTGCATCGTTATTTACCTAACAATCAATGTAATATCTTTAAAGTAATGAAATTTGTGACCCAACCCATTCTATTTGTTCTGTACTTAATCCAGGATACATAGGCAAAGATAAAATTTGTTGACAAAGATCTTCAGCGTTGGGAAAATCTCCCAATTGATAGCCTAATGCTTTATAAGCAGGTTGTAAATGACAAGGAATAGGATAATGAATACCCGTTTGAATTCCTTTGTTTCCTAATAAGTCTTGAACCTTTTCTCGATTGAAAGGAAACTCTTGTCCAATACGAATTACATAAAGATGATAAACATGACCTTCCTCACTATAATTTTTAATGGGAACAATACCTTTATTTTCTAAAGGTTTCAACAACTCATCATACTGTTTTGCCGCCTCATTTCGTAATTGATTCCATTGGGAAAGATGGGGTAATTTAACCTGAAGAATCCCTGCTTGAATTGTATCTAAACGGCTATTAATTCCCAATTCCGTATGATAATATTTACTCGGTGCGCCATAATTACGCAAACTACGCAGGGTTTTGGCAATGTCCTCATCACGAGTTACCACTATCCCCCCATTCCCAAAAGCACCCAGATTCTTACTCGGATAGAAACTAAAGGCCCCCACACTACCCACAGAACCCGCATAATAGCCTTCTCGTTGCCCTAAATGAGCTTGAGCCGCATCTTCGACAATAATTAAATTATAAGCCCCCGCAAAGTCTAATAACGCTCTGGGGGAAACCATTTGTCCATAAAGATGAACGGGAACAATACCCTTAGTTTTTGTCGTCACTACTTTAGCCGCCTGATTTAAGTCAATCAGAGCCGTTTCGGGGTCACAATCGACTAAAATTGGAGTTGCTCCTGCTTGTAAGACTCCGATTACCGTAGCAATGAATGTATTAGCAGGGACTAACACCTCATCCCCTGAACCTATACCACAAGCTTTTAATCCCAAGGTGATCGCATCAGTTCCTGAAGCAACCCCTACCCCATACTCTACCCCACAAGCTTGAGCAAAAGCACTCTCAAACTCTCGTAATGCTTGGCCTAAAACAAAATCTCCCCGTTGTATTACGGTTTGTATCGCTTGGTCAATTTCTTTGTGAAGGGGTTCATGTTGGATCTTCAAGTCAACAAAAGGTACTGTTTTTAAGGAAGTCATTGAAAAAATAATTTTTATCTAAAATAAAATGTGAAATCAGGATCGACTCGTTTTTGGATCAAGGGCATCTCGTAAACCATCTCCAATATAATTGATGCTTAACACACTCAGAAAGATGGCTAATCCTGGAAATAAGGCCATATGGGGGGCCGTGGTTAAATAATCTTTGGCCTGAAACAGCATTTGTCCCCAGGTTGGTACATCAGGGGGAAATCCTAATCCTAAAAAACTTAGGGTAGATTCTGTAATAATCCCATTTCCTACCGCTAAGGTGGCCGCTACAATAATTACACTCAAAACATTCGGCAATAAATGAACCGAGATCAACCGACTTGGAGTTGCTCCTAAGGCTGTTGCTGCGCTCATAAACTCCATTTCCTTGAGTTTTAACACATTTCCTCTTACCAGTCGCGCTACCGACATCCAGTTAAGTCCTCCAATGACAATTACAACTAATCCAAAGATACCCAATTCTGGCCCCGCGATCGCTTTTAGACTATCCCGAAATAAATAAACTACCAATAGTAATAAGGGTAATTGAGGTAGGGACAAAAATAAATCCGTTAAGCGCATTAATAAATTATCTACTAACCCCCCATAAAATCCGGCGATCGCACCGATAGTGGTTCCTAACGCAATAGCGACTATCATCGCGCTAATAGCGACACTTAAGGAAATGCGTCCCCCAAACAACACCCTAGCTAGTTGATCTTGTCCAAGATCATTAGTTCCTAAGAGATGTTGTCTACTTGGTGGTGCGGCCGCTTGCGTAAAATCTATGGCATCAATTGGTATTGTATAAACAAAGGGCCCGATCACAATAGCGAGAATAATGATGATTAGGAGGGTAAGTCCTACAATGGCTAAGCGATCGCAGCAAAATCTCCCCCAAGCAAGTTGCCAGACATTCTCAGATACTTTTGTCATCTTTTGTCTCATTTTATAACATAATAATTATAAGATTTGGATAAAATATAAATAGTACTTTACAGTATTAATTACTACGTGAAATCAACAGTAACACGTTTCAGGTTAATTTCTCAAATTGAATAATTGTCAGATTCTCTCTATTACTGACTAACTAAGTAATCTACAAGTAATACTGTGATTATTATCACACAGTTTAGGTAATTTGGATCACAGGCAAAAGGACAAAAAAGTTTGATCATTTAATCATAAAGATTCTTGATTCCAATTATTTATATTTTGGTTAATGATGAAACATACCATAGGAAAAATACCTCTGTTAGCAGTCAGTATTAGTTTAGGATTGATGCTAGGAACTGCAGCTACAAAACCTGCTCTTGCGGGTTCATTTGACAAAAGTATCGTGAATAATAGTAATGGTCAAATCATAGGTAGCTTAAAATTTACTTGGGATGACGCAAATGTAATCAACAATGTCCTTGATAGTTATTCGGATTTAACAAGCTTTAACTATACAGATACTCAGGGTAAATCGTTTGATTTAGAGTTTGCTTCTACGACAAGATTTACAAGCAACTTTAACTACAATCTAGTGACTGGGGATTTTAAGGCCATCTCCTATAATACTTATCCCGCAAGGAATGGTTTTTTTGCTTCATCTGCTAGAGTAGCTAAAGATATATCCGTCACGCCTACAATATTTTTCAACGATTTCACCCTAGTTGATCGTCTGGTAGTACCCCCTGTAACACCACCTCCTGTAACACCACCTCCTGTAACACCACCCCCTGTAACACCACCTCCTGTAACACCACCCCCTGTAACACCACCTCCTGTAACACCACCTCCTGTAACACCACCTCCTGTAACACCACCTCCTGTAACACCACCTCCTGTAACACCACCTCCTGTAACACCACCGTCAATTTCGTACAACCCTTCTACAGCGAATTCTGACGCACAGTCTATTCCTGAATCTAGTTCAGTTGTTGGGTTATTAGTCATTGCTGGACTTGGTGTAGGGATGTCGAGGAAGAAATTATCTAAATAGTTCAGAAAAATACCTAATTTTTCTAATTCTCCTAGTTCTCTCTAAATTAATAGAGAGAATTGTTTTTTAGAAGATTTACCCACCCATAAGTGCTTAAACAAAATTAATTCACAGCCAGGGCGGGTTTATTTAACTTTGTTATGAGAATCATGGATTTATGTAAAAAACCCTCCGGCGGGTTGATCTAGTTTTTTTGTGAGAATCATGGATTTATGTAAAAAACCCGCCCCTACAAAATTTTTGGTAATTAGTTTTGTGTACCTACTTACCAATTCTTTAAATATAAGCTACATATCTTCGTAGGGGTCAACGGCCGTTGACCCCTAAACTATTTTCAAGAGAATTTTTTTTTACTTTTTAGAAGACATTAACTGTCTATGGAGGCAACCACTAATACCGAAAATTAATAATGCCGTTAAATGATTCGTTTCAGGAACAGGTTTAGGGGCTATAGCAAGCGATTCAACTGTACCTGTTTGGACATTATTAGAAACAAAAATAATCCCCACAATGGCATCATAGTCATATGTATTATCGCTTGAAGATAACTCGTCAAAAGAAAAACTTTCTAAACTAAATTGCACACTTTCTAAGTTAGCTAAAGTGTGGGTAAAACTAGGAATAGTTGAAGTTGAGTTTAGTGCAGTAAAGGTCATCATATAAGTAGAAACTTCATTCAAAGATATGAAGCCATTCCCATCATTATCTTGTCCTGCAAACACTCCGCTTACTGTGCCGCCATTATCCCATCCTAACTGAGTAAAATTAAGATTGAGAGCGTTAGCGGGTGCATTGCTTAGACCCAAAACTAGGGTAATTCCTGTAGTAGCGATAGCTAATGAATTTGTCAAATTTTTCATGACTTAAATAATCCCATGAGAATTGGTTGATTGCAATTACTAGAATTTTATGTCAAATTTTCATAAAAAATTATAAAAATAATCCTAAAATCTAGTTGATTTATCTCTATAATAACTAACAGAAAGTGATTTTTCGAAAAAAAAAAAAATATATATTTATTATTTGACATATTTTGTAAAATAAGTTAATAATAAAGGATTATTCGACAAAAAGTTAATACAAAATTAAACTATACTTAATATAAGCATAAAGAAAAGACTATATTAGACGATATTATTCAAGTACTAAGTTAACGTACTATCTTGACTCTTACCACCAATTTGTTCCTGGTTCCCCTTTAAATGGCCCAACAATATTATTTGTAATCCATCCCCCATAAAAATCCCCTGATTGAGGTTTTACTAACTCATCATTGACATAACAAGCATCCATTAAACTAGCATAAAAACTATAGTATTCTTGAAGATTAATAAAATTGGATGTTGGCTCAAAATATCGCCAAGCAGCATTATTTATATATTTCTCACCGACAGAAACATCGTAATAACTACACCAACCTTTCCATTCACACCAAGTTTTTCTAGGTGTTTCTATCAAGTGTTCTAACTTAATATCTTCAGAAGGAATATAATAAACAGGTGGATGACTGGTTTCTAATACTCTTTTGCCTCTAGTTGTTTCTGCCAAAACAACACTATTACAGATTATTTTCAGATGTTTATTTGTATCTTCTAAAATAGCAGGACGGGGATAATCCCAAACAGATTCTTGACCTGGTTGTGGGGGTATAGGATTTGGTTTCATTATTAATAATTTCCTGAAATATTTAAGTAGGTAGACAAAATTAATTACATAAAATTTGTAGTAGGGGCGGGTTTTTCTTAACCCGCCGGAGGTTTTTTTACATAAATCAATGATTCTCACCAAAAAACTAGATCAACCCGCCCCGTTTTTTTACTATATTATACAAGTGAGGTACATAATTTTCTTATTTTAGGGAAAAAGAGGATAATAAGCACTTATTGAGCAAGAAACCCTCCATCGATCGCAATATTTTCTCCAGTAATAAAAGAGGCTTTATCAGAGCAGAGAAAGACGACCATATTAGCCACTTCTTCAACTTTTCCAACTCTTTTCATAGGATGTTTAGCGATAAATTCTTGATAAAAAGGAAAGGCTAACATTGGACGAGACATTTCTGTTTCAATCACACCAGGAGACACGGCATTAATGCGAATATTGGCGGTGGCAAATTCTAAGGCGGCCGACTTAGTTAATCCTAATACAGCGTGTTTACTAGCTGTATATAATAGACAAACTGGTGCTAATCCCACAACTCCCAAAATAGAGGAACAATTAACAATTGCCCCACCTCCATTTTTTAACATTTGAGCGACTTGATATTTGAGACAAAGAAAGACTCCTTTAACATTGAGATCAAAGACTTTATAATAGTTTTCTTCGGTTTCTTCTAGTAGAGGATTCCCCACAGCAACCCCTGCATTATTAAAGGCACAATCTAATCTACCATAGTGGAAAACTGTTTGCTCAATTAAGGCTTTGATTTGTGCTTCTTGAGTAATATCTGTGGCAATAAAAATTCCTTCTCCTCCTATTTCTTTAATTAATTTAATCGTTTCTTCGCCTTCTTGAATACGACGGGCAGCAACTACAACTTTAGCCCCTTGTTGAGCAAAAGCAAGGGCAGTTGCTCGGCCAATTCCTGAACTTCCTCCGGTGACTAAAGCGACTTTATTTTCTAGATCTTTCATCATTAGGTAATATGAAATTGCTAAAGGTTTTGTATCAATAATAGGGGGTGTAAGTAGTTGGACATAAATAAACAATACTATGTTAAGAAATGTAACTAGGTTGTAACCCCTCTCCGGCGCTCCGGCGCTCCCCTGCTCACTTCACCGTAACGTTTATTTTTGTCCAGTTACTTAGGGCGGGTTTTTCACACAATTACCTGATTCTCTAAAGTATGCTAGATAAACCCGCCCCTACGGTGGAAATTCTAAAGAAAGTTCTCCCATTAGCCCTTTACGAAAATCATTTAATAATTGCATAGCTGCTCTTTCTTTATCTCCTTTATAACGATTATTTCCTAATGTGTGAATATATTGTTCTCCTGTTATTTCAATAGGATCAAGTTGATAACGAGATAAGAAAATTTCTTCATAATTTAACTCTACTAATAAATCAATTAAAGCGGCTGCAATTTGTTGATTATCATAGGCAGCTTCCCCAATATCTTCACAAATAGCTAATTTTATCGCATCTTTTTGATTATGAAGTTTAATGGGAATTACTCCAGGAGCATCTAATAATTGGATATGATCAGATATGCGTACCCATTTGAGTTGACGAGTCACCCCTGCTCGTCTGGCACTTTCTACGACTTTACGCCCCAATAAACGGTTAATTAAGGCTGATTTTCCTACATTAGGAAATCCTATCACCACAGCACGTACCGGACGAGACAGCATTCCGCGATCGCTTCGTCGTTGGTTGATGGATATTCCAGTTTCTTGAGCAGCTTTTTCAATAGCTTTGACCCCTTTTCCCTGTTTAGCATCAGTAAAATAGGGGTTTTCGCCTTGTGCTTTAAACCAAGCTAACCAGTCTTTACGGGCCGACTCGGAAATCATATCTACACGGTTAATCACCAAAATTCGGGGTTTACTACCTATCCATTGGGGAACATCGGGATGATGGGAGGCTAAAGGAATACGCGCGTCAATCACTTCTAATACTACATCAACTCGGTTTAATTGTTCTTTGAGTTGTCGTTCTGCTTTGGCAATATGGCCAGGATACCATTGAATTATGGGCATAGATTATTTAATAATTAATATTATACTTTTTTATTGTTTATACCAAGTTTTTAGCCATTGTTTCATTTGTTCAATTTCTTTTTGTTGTGAACTAATAATCTCATTAGCTAATTGTTTAATTTCAGTCCGTTTAGATTTGTTTAAGGCATCTTTAGCCATTGCTACAGCCCCTTCATGATGAATAATCATGCCATCCATAAAGCGTAAATCAAACTTATCATCATCCGCACCAAGAGATTCAACCATAGCCATGCTTTTTTCTTGTTCTTTGGTCATAGCTATTATCGGTTGAATCTCACTCCCATAAACGACAGGTTCCTTACTGGCTTTAGGATACCAAACTTGCCGCCATTTTTGCAACAAATCTTTTTCTTCTCGCTGTTGAGCAACAATAATATTACGTGCTAAACTCTTGATTTCAGGACGTTGAGATTTTTCAGAGGCTTCTTTTGCCATGGCGATCGCTCCAGCATGATGCAGCCTCATGGCATCAATAAACCGTAAGTCGTAGTATTCATCATTTGGCCCTAAACTCATATTACTACCATGATTCATGCTTTCATGGTTCATCTGTTGGTTATTACTACCATTTGTTGTGGTTTTTGAGGTTTGAATATCTTTTTGGGAACTTGTCGCACAGGAAGTTAACCCAACGCTTGTTAAAGAGACAAGTGCGATCAATGTTAATGCTAAAAATTTTGTTTTGTCAGATACGGGTTTCATAAATTTCACACTTAATATGAGAATTACATATTTTCTATTTTAATTCATTTTTAAAAGTTGAGTCAAGATGGTTCTACCCGACAAGTTATGGTAAATTATTATAAATAATAGACTTTAATGCTAAAGAGTAGGGGTCAACTAAAGACTAGGGGTCAACGGCCGTTGACCCCTACTACAAAACAAATAAAGGTTGCCTACCCAACCTAGAAATTAGTCCGCGAAGGTGGACTTCGTTTTTATAGCACAAGGCTTTAGCCTTTTATTAATTATTAGTTTAGTATGGTATGGTATTCCTAATTTCTTATATATTTTTGTCTTTTAATCTTATGAAATTACCCCATCAACGATGGTCTATTGCTTCTCCTGATCTGACAAAAGTTAATCAATTAGTACAAGAAACTGGTTTATCTTCTCTCCTGGCTCAAGTAATTATTAACCGAGGAATTGATACTCCTAATTTAACTCAAGTTTATCTTAATCCTGAATCTCAGATTTTGCCTTCTCCTTTAGATGAATTTCCTGATTTATTTATTAGCATTGATTTATTAAAAAATGCGATTGAAACGGGAGAAAAAATTGCTATTTGTGGAGATTATGACGCGGATGGTATGACCAGTACCGCACTATTATTAAGGGCTTTAAAGCATTTAGGAGCAGATGTTTATTATGAAATTCCTAGTCGTATGAAAGACGGTTACGGAATTAATACTAGAATTGTGGAAGGATTTGCTCAAGATGGGGTAGGACTTATTTTAACAGTTGATAATGGTATTGCTGCTTATGAACCCATTGAAAGAGCAATAGAATTAGGATTAAATGTTATTATTACTGATCATCATGATCTACCAGAAAAATTACCCCCTGCTGATGCTATTTTGAATCCTAAATTATTACCAGAAAATTCTCCTTATCGGGGCTTAGCTGGGGTAGGAGTGGCTTATATTTTAGCGGTAACAACTGCTCAAAGTTTAGGAAAAATACAAGGAATTACCACACCTTTATTAGAACTTTTTACTCTAGGAACAATTGCCGATTTAGCCCCGTTAGTAGGGGTTAATCGTCGTTGGTTAAAACGAGGTTTGCGTCAATTGCCTAATTCTCAATTACCTGGAATTCAAGCATTAATGCAGGTAGGGGGAGTTAGTGAAGAACAAAAACAATTAAAACCTGATGATATTGGATTTAGATTAGGGCCAAGAATTAATGCAGTGGGGCGTATTGGTGATCCTCAAATTGCCATTGAATTATTAACAACTGATGATTTAGGTATTGCATTAGACAGGGCCATGCAATGTGAACAAATTAATGCTAAACGTAAAGCCATGTGTGAACAAATTGAATTAGAAGCCATTTATTTAGTTGAAACTAAGCCTATTCTTTGGCAAAAAGCTAGAGTTTTAGTGATTATTAGCTCTCAATGGCATCATGGGGTTATTGGTATTGTAGCTTCTCGTTTAGTAGAACGTTATGGGGTTCCTGTGTTTATTGGAAGCTACGAAGAAGATGTTAGTAAAATTAGAGGTTCTGCGCGAGGAATTGAAGAATTTAATGTGTTTGAAGCGTTACAATTTTGTGATGATTTATTAGGCAAATATGGGGGACATAAAGCAGCGGGTGGGTTTAGTTTATTAGCTAATAATTTAGAGATATTTGAGCAAAGATTAAGTGAATTTGCTCATCAATCTTTAGAACCTGAACATCTTAAACCTTTAGTTAAAATTGATGCTCAGGCAGATTTTCAAGAATTAACACCCAATCTTTATCAACATATTGACGGGTTACAACCTTGGGGAATAGGTAATGATTTTCCTGTTTTTTGGACACCTAATGTTAAAATTGTAGAACAAAGAATTGTCGGCAAAAATCACCTAAAGTTAGTGCTTTCTCAAGATAATAATGAACCGTTAATAAAGGCTGTTGCTTGGCGTTGTGGTGACTATTTTCCTTTATCTCAACGACTTGATTTAGCTTATAAACTGAAAGAAAATAGTTGGAATGGGGAGACAAATATAGAATTAGAGATTGTGGGGATGCGTTTACCTTTGTCTTCCATCAATCTTAAACCAGGAATGTTTTACTATCAAGGAAAAACTTACACTTGTAACTTTGTTAAAAATGAAAATGAATTAAGAATTAGAAATGAAGGAGGGAAAGTATTAGCCATTAAACAAGGGCAACGAATGGGATTATTAGGAATAAGTCGAGAAACCGCCAAACAAGTTGATGTTACTCAACCTCCCTATTATAATTTAATTAAAGTAGCAATGGAATTTTTAGGGATTAAATAAAAATAGGGTAGGGGTCAACGGCCGTTGACCCCTACTAAGGTAATTAAACTAAATTTAAATTTGTCATTAATAGTTGTAGAAAAAACATGAATAATTCTCTTTGGTTATTAAATTCTAATATTACCTTTCTTAATCATGGTTCCTATGGGGCTACTCCTATTCCTGTTTTAAATTATCAAACTTATCTTAGAGAAAAATTAGAACAAGAACCTGTTGATTTTATGGCTCAACAATTAGAACCATTATTAGATGAAGCAAGAGAAAAATTAGCCAATTTTATTAATATTGATTCCCCAAATATTGCTTTTATTCCTAATGCTACTTTTGGAGTTAATACAGTTTTACGTTCTCTTTATTTTAAACCAGGAGACGAAATTTTAATTACCAATCATATCTATAATGCTTGTCTTAATACTGTGGAATTAGTCGCCAAACAAACAGGTGCTAAAGTTATTATTGCTTCTATTCCCTTTCCTTTAACTTCATTAGAGCAAATTATAAATCCTATTTTAGATAAGGTTTCTTCTCGCACAAAAATAACATTAATTGATCATATTACTAGCCAAACAGCGTTAATTTTTCCCCTTGAATATTTAGTCAAAGAATTGAGTCAAAGAGGAGTAGAAACCTTAATAGATGGAGCGCACGCACCAGGTTTTTTACCCCTTAATCTTCGTAAAATAGGGGCAACTTATTATACCGGAAATTGTCATAAATGGTTATGTGCGCCCAAAGGAGCAGCCTTTCTCTATGTTAGACCCGATAAACAATCCCAAATACGCCCTTTAATTATTAGTCATGGGGCCAATTCTACTCGTAGCGATCGCTCTCGTTTTCTGTTAGAATTCGATTGGATGGGAACTAATGATTATACCCCTTATTTATGTATTCCTAAAGCCATAGAAGTGATGGGAAACTTATTCAATAATGGGTGGTTAGGGTTATGGGAAAATAATCATCTTTTAGCCCGTCAAGGACGAGATATAATCTGTGAAAGATTGAATATTTGTCTACCATGTCCCGATGAAATGATAGGTTCTATGGCTTCTATTCCCTTGCCAAAATTATCTGTATCAGGAGACAAATTATATCATGATTTAAGAGAAGAATTTAAGATACAAATTCCGATTATTCCTTGGGGAAACGAGCAATATTTAGTCAGAATTTCTGCTCAGTTTTATAATAATTTGGAGCAGTATGAATATTTAATCGATGTATTAAGTCGTTATTGTTAGATATCAGGGCTTAATGGTATTAAGCCCCTACTTTAAATCCTATAGGGGCCAATGGCCATTGGCCCCTACTAATTGTTAACTAATGGCACAACCTTTTAAGATCAAACCAAACCGTCTTAACATAATTTTTAACAAAAAAGAGTAGGGTAACATTGACAGTAATTCCTTAACTAATGAACTGTTTAAACATGAAAAAACTGACAGTATTTCAGCTTTTTATTATTTTTATTTACTTTGACTAGCCCGACGTTTATGATCAGTAATAAAAGATTCTACAAGATTCACATCTTCTTTAGAACCAATAATTAAAGGACTTCTCGCATGAAGCTTATTCGGGACAATATCTAAGATATCAATAGTCCCATCACTTGCTTTTCCTCCTGCTTGTTCGACTAAGAAAGCTAGGGGTGCAGTTTCATAAATAAGACGTAATTTTCCTTCAGGTTTTTTAACCGTTCCTGGGTAAAGAAATACACCTCCCTGCATTAAAATTCGGTGCATATCTCCCACTAAAGCACCACTATAACGGGCAGTATAACCTTCATGACGATGGACATAACGAGTGTAATCTCGAATAGCTTCATCCCACTGCCAAAAATTACCTTCATTGGTACTATAAACTGGCCCATGATCAGGAATTTTAATATTTTCTTGGGCGAGAATAAATTCCCCTAAACTTGGATCAAGTAAAAAAGAATGAACCCCATGACCAATAGAATAAACTAAAATAGTAGAGGGGCCATATAAAATATAACCAGCCGCAAGTTGTTCTCGTCCATTTGTTAATAAATCTGTGCCTTCTCCATCTAAATCTTCTCCTGTTTGTTGACGAATTGCGAAGATTGAGCCAACATTCATATTAATATCAACATTGGATGATCCATCAATAGGATCATAGAGCAAAGTATAACGACCAATAGGACAATTTTCAGGGATATAATATGGTTTCTCCATCTCCTCAGAAGCAAGACGACAAACTAACCCACTTTGCTTAAAAACAGAGATAAATACATCATTAGCAAAGATATCCATCTTTTTGACAGATTCCCCTTGCACATTAGTTTCCCCGGTAAATCCTAATACATCTGCCATTAACCCGGCCCGACTGAGACGACGGGCGATTAATTTGCCTGCTAAGGCAATTCGAGTCATAATGGCACTGAGATCCTGTGCTTCAGGGGAAAAGCTTTGAAGTTGTTGTAAAATGTGTCGAGAAAGAGTGGTACAGTCCCGATCAAGACTATGTTCTGGAATGATGATGGTCATAATGAAGTTCCTTGGACGCGACTGCACAGCAGTTAACAGTTAGAAGTTCCTTCGGCGCGATTGCACAGAAGTTTGACTTCATTGATATTATTACTGATCTTAATCAATAATTTTCCTAAACCCCCATAATTTTAGACTAGCTTTAGCTTATGTTCAAAAAATCAGGACGCTGTTTTATTTAGCATTACTATATTAATTATTACCATGACAAAAAAAACTCCGGTACAAACCGGAGTCATGACAGGAATTATCAAGAATTAACTAATCACTAACCTAGATTAATTTTGACAACTTTATTCTTTTCTTCTTCTGCTTTAGGTAAAGTTAAGGTAAGAATACCCTCTTGATAATTTGCCGTAACATTATTATTATTGACTAAAGCCGGTAAGGCAATAGAACGAGAGAATTTCCCGTAACGAAATTCAGTACGAGTCACTCCATTTTCTTCTGATTTCGTTTCTTGTTTGCGTTCACCACTGATATAAACGGCTTCTTTGGTTACTTGAATATCCAAATCTTCTGATTTCATTCCGGGAAGTTCTAATTTAAGTAGAATGGAATCATCAGTTTCCGAAAGTTCAGCCGATGGAACATATGTTAGATCTTTAAGTTCTTGGCCTAAATTAGTTAACAACCCATCATCAAATAGTTGATTAAGTTGACGTTGAAGTGTGTTCATTTCTTTCCAAGGATTATAACGAACTAATGACATGATTCTTATCTCCTTATCTTCCAACTTGTTAATGTTGTCTCTGATTGATTTCATCCTAACGTCATAAAATAGGTAAGACAAGACGGGTTTTTCGACAAAAAATGGTGTAGTTTACTCCCTAAAAAATAGAGAGATTAATCAGTGAAGAAAACCGTAAATTTAGGTTCGGTTGTCCACCTAGAAGTAATTGGGAATTGGGAATTTCTCACACATTATTGAGGATTGCTAAAAAATTATATATTAACAAACAAGTAAGCCCGTGAAGGCGGGCTTTGTTTTAGTAGCTAAACCTTTCAAGGTGTTAGCTTTCGATGGGTCAGCATCTGATTACAGGAAGTTTAAAGTATAATCCTATTGAATTTCTTCAACTGCACGGTGTAACATCTTATCTTCTACGACAGAAAACTTTAAATAGCTAGATCCCATCGTTCAAATGTTAACCGTTAAATCCCACAGGGCATAATGATATTATACCCCAACAAAAAATTTCAAAGGGGTAAGTAACTGGACAAAAATAAACGTTACGGTGAAGTGAGCAGGGGAGCGCCGGAGCGCCGGAGAGGGGTTACAACCTAGTTACATTTCTTAACATAGTATTGTTTATTTATGTCCGACTACTTAAACAGAATTATAAAACCCTATATTAGTTTTTAAAAACCATATGGAGGTTTAAGAACGCGATCGCTATTTTTCAGCAATTGTACTCTGATTTTAAAGCTTGAATGGCTGTCTGTAAAATAGGAATGTCTTCCCTACAGGTTTGAAAAATAACTTCAGGTTGAATTTGGAAATAGGTATGACTGAGAATATCACGAATCCCTTTTGCGCCGCGCCAGTCAACATTAGGAAAGCGTTCAAATTGAGAAGGCGAAATTTTTTTTTCAAGCTTTTTTATACTTTCACCAATTGCAATTAACATCATGGAGATCGCATCAAGTCGCATCTGATTATCATAATTTTTAGTGAAATCTATCGGGCTTTGGATGGGAGCAAAATAATAAAAAATCCTAGAAATTCCCTCATCAATTTGATCGAAAATTTCGTAAATGAGAGCATAATCTTTATCGCTCATATTATGATCGTCTCCTGTTTTAAACGCTCACGAAAAAACGGTCTAAACGATTGACTTTCATGAACAATATCTACATTGCAATCTAAAAGAGTCATTAATTCTTCTCGCAAATGAGTAAGTATAAATAAGCTTGGTTTGTTCAGTTTAACGATAATATCAACATCACTATCATCCCTAGCCTCATTTCGAGCGACAGAACCAAAAATTCCTAAAGAAATTACCCCATACTGCTCAAATAAATCTGCTTTATGTTGTTGTAGTATGGCTAATACTTGATCTCGCCGTGAACAATTCATAATATTGATTTAATCTTTTTAATATTGCAAGAAAACATAAAATCATGAATTATGAATTATAAATATTGTAGGGGCATGGCATTAACAAATCAGGGAACCCACAAATAAATTATAAACTGCCATGCTCAACTCTTAACAAAATGACAGTCAAAAAAATTATGAATTATAGCGATCAAATACAGATATTAGGTAGACTGGTAGAGGAAACCGTTTTATCAGTAATTCGGTGATAGATGTGCTAACTCATTGATGAGGGAGTGCTTATTGATTCCGAAGTTTCCCTCATGTCCCAAATTTCATCTAGACAGATTACCCATAAACTATGATATCAACAGAGCTAAAAACAGCCAACTCAGGAAAGGATTATATTCCCGAAATTATCCCCGGACAAAAACAGAGATCGCCCAATCAATCTCTATTACCTCTGAGTGCCAGCATTAACAAAAATGACTGTTTAGAAATCGGTGGATGTGATTTAAAGACCTTAGTAGAACAATTTGGTTCCCCCCTCTACATCCTAGATGAATTTACCCTACGCACCGCCTGTAGTCAATATCGAGAAGCTTTTAATACTTACTATCCAGGCATTTCTCAAGTTATTTACGCCTCAAAAGCTTGGAGTTGTTTAGCGGTTGTTAGTATTGTAGCTAGTGAACAATTAGGCTTTGATGTGGTATCAGCCGGAGAACTTCATACCACTGTAACCGCCTTAGAAAAAATGGGCTACTCCCCCGAAAAAATAGCCAATCAAATCTATTTTCATGGCAATAACAAATCCGTCGAAGAACTTCAATTAGCCATCGCAATAAAATGTACTATTATCGTCGATAATTGGTTAGAATTAGAAACCCTAGTTAAATTAGGTAATCTCAATCCCAATAATCCCATCCCCATTCTTCTAAGATTAACCCCAGGCATCGAATGTCATACACACGAATACATTCGCACGGGACACTTAGATAGTAAATTTGGCTTTGATCCCCATCAAATTGAAGCCGTTTTTACCTATGTTAGTCAACAAAAAGCTCTCAATTGTAGAGGATTACACGCTCATATTGGTTCCCAAATATTTGAACGTCAACCTCATCAAGATTTAGCAGATGTCCTAGTCAAATGGATAAAAAAAGGACAAACTTACGGACTAAACCTAGAAGAATTAAATATTGGCGGAGGTTTAGGTATTCGTTATACTCAAAGTGATGATCCCCCCAGTATCGAAGAATGGGTTAAAGCCGTCAGTCAAGCTGTTACCAAAGCTTGTCTTGCCGAAAATATTCCCTTACCCAAACTCATCGCCGAACCAGGGCGATCGCTGATTGGTTCGGCTTGTGTTACAGCTTATACCATAGGCAGTCGGAAAGAAATACCAGAAATACGGACTTATCTAGCAGTTGATGGAGGAATGTCAGATAATCCCCGTCCTATCACCTATCAATCCCTTTATCGGACGATTATTGCCAATCGGATGTCAACCCCCTTAACAGAAACTGTCACCGTCGCTGGTAAACATTGCGAATCAGGGGATATCCTAATAAAAGATGCCCAGTTGCCTCAAACACAACCAGGGGATATTCTAGTAGTGATGGGGACAGGAGCCTACAACTATAGTATGGCTTCTAATTACAATCGTTTGCCGCGGCCGGCGGCCGTCTTAGTCCAAGACGGAGAAGCCAATCTAATCGTGCAACGAGAAACCATTAACGATCTTATTCGACAAGATCGTCTACCTGACAGGCTTTTAGCTTAGCTGAATGCCTAATTGTTCTTATTGTCTTGAGTGATCTTTCATCTTGTCGTCCTCCATCATGTCGGGTGAGCCTCCTGACCATCGCTGGATGCCCTCAGAATTGATCCATAACAGTCTTGACATTGGTTTAGTGCTGTTATTAACCTACTTGATGCTCCTCGCTATTGGGGAGCGTCGTACCCTATGGATGGTTCGGGGGCTAATTATTGTAATGTTGGCAGCAGTGATCAGCGAAAAGCTACAATTAACACTGCTCAATTTTGTGTTGGAAAAATTAGTTTTAGGGGCCGCCGTGGCCATGGCCGTTATTTTTCAAGGAGAATTTAGACGGTTTCTTGAATTGTTGGGTCGTGGACAAATCCTAAAATTGTTTCAGGGGCGACGACCTGCCCCTAAAGTTGATAGTGTGATTGATGAAATTGTCGATGCGGTTAAAGAACTTTCCCAAAACCGAACCGGGGCCCTGATGGTGCTGGAAACTTTTGCCTCTGTTGATGGCCGAGTTTTTGTCAATTCAGGGGTTCCTTTAGATGGGGAAGTATCAAAAGAACTGATTCAGACTATTTTTCAGCCAAAAACTTTACTTCACGATGGAGCAGTTTTTATTCGGGGTTCTCGTATTATCTCGGCTGGGGTCATTTTACCCTTATCCGAACAAACCACCTCCCGTCAGTTGGGAACTAGACATCGGGCCGCTATGGGCATTACCGAAAGAGTGGATAATTGTTTATGTATTATTGTTTCTGAAGAAACGGGTTCGATTTCTTTAGCCGAAAGGGGAGTTCTTGATCGTCCCCTAACTAGCAGTAAACTAAAAGAGTTACTCGAGCAACGATTTTCTCTCCTGGTTGAGCGAGAATCTGTTGCACCAGCTTGGGGTGTCCTCAGCCGTACCATTAGGGGAAAAGTCCGAAATCTATTGCAAAAACGTACTGTTAATGGTTCTTCCTCGAACTCATCAGAAGATAAGAAATGACTGTTAAGCCCATTGTGTTAGACATTTTACCCACTGATCTCGATCACGCCCGTTTGCCTAAACATATCGCGGTGATCATGGATGGCAATGGACGCTGGGCCAAGCGTCGTGGACTGCCTCGTATTATGGGACACCAACGGGGTGTAGATACTCTCAAAGACTTATTGCGTTGTTGTCGAGATTGGGGTATTCCGGCCTTAACGGCTTATGCTTTTTCTACGGAAAATTGGGGCCGCCCTCTCGAAGAAGTGGAATTTCTCATGACTCTGTTTGAGCGGGTCTTGCGTCGTGAATTACGGGAAATGATGGAGGAAAACGTTAGAATTCGTTTTGTGGGCAATTTAGAGGCTTTACCTCCTTCTTTACAAGATGAAATCTCTCGTTCCATGCAGGATACTCAAACTAATACCGGAATTCAGTTTACGGTAGCGACTAATTATGGGGGACGACAAGAAATTATTCAATGTTGTCAGGCGATCGCCACTCAGGTTAAACAAGGTTTAATTAATATTGAAGACATTGATGAATCAGTGTTTGAGGGTTATTTGTATACTACAGGTATTCCTCATCCTGACTTATTAATTCGTACCAGTGGAGAAATGCGGCTCAGTAATTTTTTATTATGGCAATTAGCTTATGCTGAAATTTATGTGACCCAAACTCTTTGGCCAGATTTTAATAGGGAAGAATTTCACCAAGCATTGTTAGCTTATCAACAGCGAGAACGACGCTTCGGTAAAATTTAGCAACATTTCCTTTGGTGAAACGGTCAACTCTGGTTTATAGTAGCGGCAAGTGTTATCTTTTTAAATCGTCATGTTGACTTCTCGCAAGGATCAGAAAAACACCGTAAATGTCACTAAATATCTACCCCAACTCTCGGAAGCTAAACAATTAGAAGCCGAACAAAAGAAAAATGTTCTAATTCTTGTTGAGAACCTAATGGAGCGCGAAGAAGCCACATTTAAGATGATTATTGATTGTCTTTATGATGTTGGTTCCGTTAACTATATTAATAAAAAATTTAAAGTTCGTCCGGTTAATCGCATCATGCGATTGATCGCTCGTTTGTCTAAATCAGGGTTTCGGACTATTGCTTTTTATTGGGTTAAAAAAAATTCTCCTAAGATAATTGTCGATTGGCTGTTATCTAAAGTTAAATTTTAACAAGCAGGAGTTGCCGTAGGGGCGGGTTTTTGACAATGTTAGATAAACTGATTTATGTAAAAAAAACTCCGGCGGGTTTATCTAGTTTTTTTGTGAGAATCATGGATTTATGTAAAAAACCCAGGGCGGGTTAAGAAAAACCCGCCCCTACTACACATATTATGTAATTAATTTTGTCTACTTACTTACTAATTCATAATTCATAATTCATAATTCATAATTCATAATTCATAATTCATAATTCATAATTCATAATTCATAATTCATAATTTATATGTATCAACAAGGAAATCTCATTCAAATAGATATTACTGATCTTAGTAATACGGGGGATGGAGTCGGACGTTTTGAAGGACGAGCCATTTTTGTACCGGATACGGTAACAGGCGATCGCGTTTTGGTGCGTCTACTTCATCTGAAACGTCAATATGCTCACGGGAAATTACATCAATTATTGATTCCTTCTCCCCATCGTCTGCGTCCTAGTTGTATCGTGGCTGATAAGTGTGGAGGATGTCAATGGCAACATATTGATCACAGTTATCAACTAACAATAAAACAACATCATGTCACAGAAGCTTTAGAACATATCGGAGGGTTTATTAATCCTCCTGTTGCCCCTATTATATCTTCTCGTGATGAACTTAACTATCGCAATAAAGCAACTTATCCTTTGGGTTTGTCATCTACCGGAATGGTTCAAACAGGTTATTATCGTCGTCAAAGTCATCAATTAGTTAATATTAATCAATGTCCTATACAAGATAATCGCCTTAATCCTTTATTAGCAGAAATTAAAGGAGATATTCAACAACAAGGCTGGACAATTTATAATGAAACTAAGCATTCTGGACAATTACGCCATCTTTCTCTACGCATTGGACGGCGAACCGGAGAAATGTTATTAACTTTAGTTAGTACAGAAAAAACACTCAAAAATCTAACTCAACAAGCTCAAATATGGTTAGAACGGTATACAAATTTAGTCGGAGTTGCCCTTAATTATCATCCTGAGCGAGGTAATGTCATTTTTGGAGAAGAAACCCTTAATATTGCCGGCCGACCCTATTTAAGAGAGAATTTCGCGGGTCTGGAATTACATTTACGGGGTGATACCTTTTTTCAAGTTAATACAGAAGCAGCAGAAGCTTTATTAAATGGGTTGTTAGCAAGACTCGAATTAACAGGAAAAGAACGGTTAGTGGATGCTTATTGTGGTATTGGAACTTTTAGTTTACCTTTTGCGTCACAGGTCGCAGAGGTTCTGGGGATTGAAATTAACCCTAATTCCATCATCCAAGCTCAAGAGAATGCTCAAATTAATGGGATTAAAAATGTCACTTTTAGACAAGGCAGGGTAGAAACTATTTTACCTCAACTTCCATGGCATCCCGATGTAGTCATTCTTGATCCTCCCCGTAAAGGTTGCGATCGCAAGGTGATTGATACCCTGAGAAACCTTCAACCTACTTACTTAGTGTATATCAGTTGTCAGCCAGCCACCTTAGCACGGGATCTCCAACGACTCTGTAAAGATGGAATTTACCAACTTTTATGGGTACAACCTGCAGATTTCTTTCCTCAAACCGCTCATGTTGAATGTTTAGCCATTCTTAGACATTTAGACATAAATGTGTTATTATAAATAATAGTTGTTTTGACAGGTTTAATTTTTTTTACGCTCATTTTGTCCCAACAAATCAGCATAGCTTAGTTTACTCTAAAAGTCAATTAATCTAAAGATTCAATTAAATGTGGCTTATGAATTTTTTAAGAATCAATCAGACTGAATAATTGCGAAATATATTGTATCCTAATGAGTTCAATGATGAAAAGTCATAGCAAAAAATGATGAATCAAGATCAACGAAAGCAAAAATTTAATTTATTTCTTTTTTTTTATAGTAATCATCAAGCAATATTTATGACCTCTTAAAAATCGTCAAATAAAGAATTTAGCGAGGTCTAGCTGTGCGATGGCTGGCTAAAAAATGAATTTTCATTCCTATTAAACGATTAGTATTAGAGGTAAACCACGTGATTTCTATTTCACTGCCTCCTACGAGAAGAAGCTGGAGTACAATGAGCTTCACTTCCACCCTTTATTTATGTCCTGTACTTGATTTACTGTTAGCAAAGATCCCTTCATATTTAAAGCCAGAAATCAGGTTAGGATTACAAGAAGCTTTAGTTAATGCGGCCAAACATGGTAACAAACTTGATCCAACTAAGTCAATTGTGGTGAAGTTTTCTGTTACTAAAGAGGGATATTCTTGGCTTATTTCTGATGAAGGGGCAGGATTTCCTGAATCCTGTAATTGTAAAGATTGTCCCCCTCATGACTTACCCCCTGAAGAATCTGAACATGGTAGGGGTTTGTGCTTGTTACATGAAATTTTTGATCAAGTCCATTGGGAAAAACAAGGGGCCCAATTAAGACTTTGTAAACAAGTCAAGAAAAACAAGCAGAAACAGGCGTTATTCGCTTGATTTCCCTCAGCCTAAAGGCTGAGGCTATATGGACGAAGCCCGCGAAGGCGGGCTTCGTTTTGATAGCTGCACCTTTAAAGGTGTCAGCGTTTAATGCTGTTTAGTTGAATTACCGTGTCCTGGACAAGGAAGAGGAGAGATAGAACGGTCTAACCAACCTGTAGCCTGATGGAGATGAGGGAGAGCTTCTTGAGGTTGTTCCTTAAGTAAAAATACTAACGCAGCCGCTAATTGTTGTTGCGCTTGTGCTTGGCGATCGCCTTTAAGACTGTGCCACTGATTGGGAGTAATAGTTAGCTTTTCGGCCAAAGCTTGAGCTAAAGCGAGGGGAGTAGCCGATTGTAACTGGTCGGTATTAGATACAGATGAGGTGTTCAACATAGGAGGTAAGATAAAGTGCAAAATCAAACCTTCCTAAATCTACTCAAAGTTGAGCAAACTTAAGTCAGGTATAGTATTACCAGTGAAGATGAAGGTGATAGATGTGCAAAGTACGATTAGAAAATAATCGTACGCCTTGGATTAATTGTTAGTTAGCTTTGGTGAGTTAGGTTGAATAGCTAGATCTAAATTATAGCACAAATAGAAGCGAGGGCTTTTAATATTTTTGTGTGGAACCTGCGTCTGCACCTTGTAAGTCTCGTCCCCGTTTGAACTTCCTTGATTTACGTCAATGACTTTTGTGTAATACTGATTGATGGGGAATAAATAACAACAATTGCCGTCAAAATGTCTCAATCCGAGCCAAATCACCCACCCAGTCAAAATGAGGAATTTGACCATACCCTCAGAGAACTAGAGCGATCGTTAATTGCTCTAAAAACCCGCTACAAAGAAATTCAAGAAGCACAGAAACGTCAAGGCGAACTTGAGCAAAGCTTACAAGACAAACAAGCCACCTATCCCGAATTAGAGCGAGAATTACAAAATATTCAAGATGAATTACAACAATTATCTCTAACATTAGAAAGTAATTTACTCTCGGATGGAGACGTGAAAACTTTATTTTGGGAAGGGGTAAGACGAGGATTATTAGGGGAAATGTTTTGGCAAATTATCCGATTTGGTGGCTTAGGAGTGCTTATCGGCTGGTTATTGAAAACGTGGGCTAATTAGTAAATCAAATGGCTAAATTACCTTCTTTTAACAATCCAAGCTTATTAGACTGTGCCTTGACTCATCGTTCCTATGTCAATGAACACCGAGGGGCCATAGAACATAACGAACGCCTAGAATTCTTAGGAGATGCCGTCTTAGGGTTTGTGGTAGGAGAACTTTTGTATCGGCGTTATCCCGAATTAAGCGAAGCGCAATTAACCCGTTTACGCTCTAGATTAGTCGATGAACCCCAATTAGCCAAATTTGCGGCTCAATTAGGCATTGGGGAGATTATGCACTTAGGACAGGGGGCCATTAAAGATCGGGGACGAGAAAACCCGTCTTTGCTCAGTGATACCTTTGAGGCTATGGTGGGTGCTTATTTTCTTGATTCAGGGATGGAAGCAGTACAGGAATTTGTGCGATCGCTGTTTGAAGACGCAATTAATGATTTAGTTATGCCTGAGTCGAGAGTGGTGTCTGTAACTATTATTGATGTGAAAAACCGTCTACAACAATGGGCCTTAGCCACTCATCAAGAAGTCCCAGAATACTTTTTAATCGGAGAATCAGGACCAGATCACGGTAAAGAATTTACTTTTGGAGTACGCATTAAAGGTCAAGTTTATGGCATAGGAAAAGGCAGACGTAAACAAGATGCCACCAAAATAGCGGCCGAAAATGCCCTCAAACAGTTGGGAGAATTTGTCTGAGAAACGTTAAATTTAAAATAACCAATTGACATCAAGAATTTAAAGGGTATTCATGGCGGATCAATTAATACGGGCCACCGCAGCAGAGGGCGGAATTAGGGCCGTGGGCATTATTTCCACTCGACTGACAGAAGAAGCTAGACAAAGACATAAACTTTCCTATGTCGCTACTGCTGCATTAGGTAGGGCCATGACTTCAGGGTTATTACTCGCTTCTAACATGAAACGAGAAGACTCTCGCGTTAATCTTCGCATTAAAGGCAATGGCCCTCTGGGAGGGTTATTAGTCGATGCGGGGTTAGATGGCACTGTACGGGGTTATGTAGCCCATCCTGATGTGGAATTACCCCCTAATGCTAAGGGTAAACTGGATGTGGGTGGGGCTATTGGTAATGAAGGCTTTCTTTATGTGGTACGAGATGTGGGTTATGGTTATCCCTATTCGAGTACGGTTGAGTTGGTTTCAGGGGAAGTGGGGGAGGATGTGGCCCATTATTTAGCTACTTCTGAACAAACTCCTTCTGCTTTATTGGTGGGGGTATTTGTGGGGGCGCAAGGAGTAACGGCTGCAGGTGGTTTATTATTACAAGTAATGCCCAAAGCTTCTAGAGATGAGGAATTAGTGGCGACTTTAGAATCTCGTGTGGGTGCGCTTTCTGGTTTTACTCCTTTGTTACAAGCGGGCAAAACTTTACCGGAGATTTTTGAGGAATTATTGGGAGATTTAGGATTAGTTATTTTCCCTGAAGTTCAGATGTTACGTTTTGATTGTCGTTGCTCGTTTAGTCGGGTTTTAGGGGCGTTAAAACTGCTCGGAGAAGCTGAGTTACAAGATATGATTGAGAAGGATGATGGGGCGCAAGCGACTTGCGAATTCTGTGGGGAAGTTTATCAAGCCAGTAGTGATCATTTGACTCAATTAATTGACGATTTACGCACTGAATCTGTTTAATAAACATAGCACTATCCCACCCACACCCTGCCAAGGGTGGGGTTAACTGTACAAAGCCTGTCTACACAGGCTAATGTTAATAAAAGTCCGCGCTCGTCGGGCTTTGTTTGTATAGCCACAGGCTTTAGCCTGTCGGCGTTTAGGACTAAGTTGACACTAATAAACGGCCGTTGACCCCTACGTATAATAAAACAGGGGCGGGTTTATTTTATTTTTTGTCAGCATCATGAAATTTTGTCAAAAACCCAGGGCGGGTTTATTTTATTTTTGTCAGCATCATGAAATTTTGTCAAAAACCCGCCCCTACAAAGTGATTTTATTTTCTAATTTTTTGAGTTTACTATTACCAATTCCTTTGACTCTTGTTAAATCTTGTAAGGAGGTAAATGATTTTTCTTGACGTGCTTCAATAATTCTTTGGGCTAGTTTTTCTCCAATTCCAGGTAAGGTCATTAATTGTTCTAAACTAGCAGTATTGACGTTAACTAATTCTTGAGATTTTTCAACTGATACTGGTGCTGAAACCTCCGAACATTTTTCTTGTTCTTGTTTAATTTTTTTGTTAACAAAATCAGGAATACCTAAGATAGCATCCTGATATAATCGCTTAAATTCTCGCAAATAATGAGCAGTGATTGTTGGATTTTTGATAATTAATAAAGTTTCATCGTTTTGAGTATTAGCTGAATTTGACCAATTATGAGAACCTGTAATAATTATATTATCATCAATTATACCAAATTTATGATGCAGTTTATCCCCATCTGGAATATTAGGAATTCCTACCGTATTAATTGCTTTTTGCCAGGGTTTATTATCTAATTCGTATTTACATTTATTGCTTAAAGCTACTCCTAATAAATCTAATGCTTCACTATAATTACGATAAGCAAATTGAGGATCGATCAAGGCTTTTATAGAAACTCCTTGATTGTTTTTTTCTTCAAGAATATTAGCTAATTTTTGCTCACTAAAAACAAATAAGGCTAAGTTAATTGAATTTTTTGCTTGATTTAACGTATTGCCAATCAGTCCATTACTGGTTATTTCCCAATTATTAGTTGCAGAATTAGGAGAAAATTTTACCGTCATTTTTGAGTCGCCAATGGTTAAAGTTTTAGGCGATCGCTGAAGTTTATTGATGCCAAATTTACTGTCTTTTTCGCCTCCGACTCCATCTCCCCACATCTGGTTAAATTCTTTGGTAAAAATATCAGCAAGTGGGGCAGAATTAATTGTTAATAAATTATTAGCATTGCCTCTCGTTTCTGGATTATCAAAATCTCCATGAACATCACTCATGGTAAAGTTAGGTGAACCTGTAATCACTTTTTTTTGATCAATTACCATGAATTTATGGTGCATTAATCCTGTTCCTTTAGAACCATCTTCTGTATCATCAATAATGTTTATTTTTCCCTGTTTTAAAATAAATATAGCATCTCTATCACTAAGTTCTTGTGAGCTTAATTTACCATCTTTATTAACATCAATAAAAGCGAAATAACTCTCATATCTTTCTGCTTCTCTTTCTTCTAAATTATCAAGTTCTGTAGTAGTTAATTGACGAATAGGACTATTATAAGTATTTTCTAAAATTAGTCTAATTTTAACTCCTTCATCTGTCTTTTTAACGATAGCTTTAGCCAAATTTGGCAGACGTAATTCTTGAACAGCTATATCAATCATTGAAGTAGCAGAATTCACATTATCAATGAGAATTTGTTCTAAATTATCACCCCCACGTTTCATCGAGCGATAAGGTTCCGTATAATCAGCCCCTTTTGCCTGATTATGATTAAAATAAACTTGAATAAACGAATCTTGTTCTAATGGGTTGGGACGTTCAATTTGTGCTTGAGTATGACAAGCATTCACACTCCATAATCCCATTAATAATAATACAAAATATATCCACTTTGACCAAGGTTTTCTCATACAATATTCCTCAATACTTGAACTAATTAATTTTTCAGAGGTTAGGATTAGAGAAATTAGATTATTTGACTATTTGAGCTATAATTGTGAGATACTAAAATGATATTTACATCTAGCAAAATTGTCTTGAGATGTAAATATCATTACCTTCATAATACACTATGGACTTACTGCGATCGCTCCCCATTGGACTATATTTAGAAAAACCGATTACCTGGCTACATCAACTCGATCCGAGAGTTAAATTAGTTTGGCTAATGACCTTTCTGCTTGCCCCTCTTTTATCTAATCCTATCTGGCGATTATTTTTAGTTGGTTTGTTAATATTCTTAACATTCGCAGCTAAAATTCCTTTACGAGTTTGGAAGCAGCAAATGGGATGGTTATTAACTTTATGTGTCCTAGTATTTATTATTACTACTTTAACTCCCGATGGTTTAGGGATAACTTCTCAACCTCGTCTACCAGAAACGGAATTTTCTTTACCACAACCCAATAATTATCAATATGTTTTAGTAGATAAGGGTCGATTGTTTATTACCCGTCGTTCCTTAGACTTAGGCGTAAGAGTTAGCACCTTAATCTTCGTTCTTATTTATAGCACAAATCTCTATTTATTAACAACTGCTCCTGAAGAAATTACGGCAGGTTTAGAAGAATTATCGGAACCTTTACGTCGGTTAAAAATTCCGATTACGGAAATTATGTTAACTTTAACTCTTTCCTTAAGATTTATTCCTTTAGTCTTGGAGGAAATACAAAATTTAGCTCGTTCAATTCGTACTAGGGCAATTAATTGGCAAAAATTAGGAATTAAAAGAAGTTTACAAGTATGCTTAGTAGTGGTAGAAAAATTATTAGAGAATCTGTTAATGAGGGCTGAAGAAATCGCCATAGCAATGGAAGTTAGAGGGTTTACAACTCCTAACGAACATCGGGTACAATGGCATCAATTACGATTAATTAGATGGGATTGGATTGCATTAGGAATGTTAATTCCTTTTTGGTGTGCTAGATTCTTTCTTGGTGGAATGTAAAAATAATTAATCAAATTGTAGGTTGGGTTGAGGTACGAAACCCAACAAACCCTAATCTAATCCACGTGCATTACATGAAACAGTCCATTAGGGTAAGTTAGACGAGACTTTCCTCTATTAGATAATCACCAAACTATTTTTAAATCTAAAACTAATTCTGGTAATACTTCTTCCCCTAATAAAAATTCAGGATTAGTTAAAATCTCTTTATCTTTCCCTTGACGATAAATTTCAATTAGACGAGTTTTTCTATTAATTAACCATCCCAATTTAACCCCATTACTCATATATTCTTCTATTTTGGTTTGAATATCTTTTAAATTATCGCTGGGTGATAATAATTCTAACACAAAATCAGGAGCAATGGGGGGGAATTTTTCTCGTTGTTCAAGAGTTAATTGATTCCATCTATCTAAACTTATCCAAGAAACATCAGGAGAACGATTTGCACCATTAGGTAACTTAAAACAAGTATTAGAATCAAAAACTTTACCTAACTTTTTTTGTCGATTCCAGATGCCAAATTCAACGACTAATTCTGCATTTCTATTTCCTGTTTCTCCTCCTGTTGGTGACATGATAATTAATTCTCCTTTGGCATTTCGTTCAAAGTTTATATCAGGATTTCGACGACACAATTGATAAAATTGTTCATCCGTCATTTGACAAATAGGTTCTAAATTTAAGGTGTAAGTAATCATGATAATGACTCCTAAATACTTAGGGTGATAACAAAATAATATTATATGTCTAGTAGTGGACTATTTTCCGCTAATTTGGTGTATTGTAATTAGGGTTTGTTGGGTTTCGTACCTCAACCCAACCTACAATATATGGTCTGATTTTAGATGAAATTCATCATTTATTTATTCCTCGATTCTCACAAAAAAACTAAATAAACCCGCCCCGACCTTTGTTAATTATATGTTACAATTAATTCAAGAGATGGAAAATAAAGTATAATTAAGAATTGTCCACTAACAATTCTTAATTATCAAGTATCCATTATCCATTGTTAAAAGTTATGGCAGTTAAAAAAGAATTTACAAGTTTTGAAGATCTTCTAAATAGCTCAAAAATCCCCGTATTAGTTGATTTTTATGCGACTTGGTGTGGCCCTTGTCAAATGATGATGCCTGCTATAGAACAAGTAGGACTGCAAATGAGAAATAGGTTACAAGTAGTTAAAATTGATACAGACAAATATCCAGGGATAGCCTCTAAATATCACGTTCAAGCATTACCGACTCTGGTATTATTTAAGAATGGTAAACCAGTAGAACGTATAGAAGGGGCGATGCAAGCGTCTCAATTAATACAACAATTATCCATATTGGTTTAAACAGCCTTCAACCTAAAGGTTGAGGCTATGGAAACAAAGCCTACCTGCGTAGGCTTTTCCTATCTTAGCCCGCGAAGGCGGGCTTGGTTTTGATAACTGAACCTTTCAAGGTTTCAGGAGTTTTCTGTTATTAAACAGCCTTCAACCTCAAGGTTGAGGCTACAGAAACAAAGCCTACCTTCGTAGGCTTTTCCTATCTTAGCCCGTGAAGGAGGGCTTGGTTTTGATAACGGAACCTTTCAAGGTTTCAGGAGTTTTCTGTTATTAAACAGCCTTCAACCTCAAGGTTGAGGCTACAGAAACAAAGCCTACCTTCGTAGGCTTTTCCTATCTTAGCCCGTGAAGGAGGGCTTGGTTTTGATAACGGAACCTTTCAAGGTTTCAGGAGTTTTCTGTTATCAAACAGCCTTCAACCTAAAGGTTGAGGCTACAGAAACAAAGCCTACCTTCGTAGGCTTTTCCTATCTTAGCCCGTGAAGGCGGGCTTGGTTTTGATAACTGAACCTTTCAAGGTTTCAGGAGTTTTCTGTTATTAAACAGCCTTCAACCTCAAGGTTGAGGCTATAGAAACAAAGCCTACCTGCGTAGGCTTTTCCTATCTTAGCCCGTGAAGGCGGGCTTGGTTTTGATAACTGAACCTTTCAAGGTTTCAGCCTTTAATGAGAACTAACCGGACAATTTCATTAAAATTTGCAATTTATCCTGTTCATCTTCGCTTAATTCTCCCGGATGTCCGAGAACCTCCTTATAAACCTTAATATACTCAACGGCTGACTTATACCAACTAAACTCATGAGTCATTCCACGCTGTTGTAACTTAGCCCAGTCTTGTTTAAAGCGGAAACCTTCCCAAGCCCGTATCATACAAGTAAGTAAGTCTAAAGGTTCATAACGGTCAAAACAATAACCGGTACCACTTTCCTTGATAGGGTCATAAAATCCTACCGTATCAACTAACCCTCCCGTGCGTCGAACAATAGGAACTGCCCCATAACGCATGGCTAAAAGTTGACTAATACCACAAGGTTCAAAACGAGAAGGCATTAAAAACACATCCGAACCCGCATAAATACGCCGTGAGAGAGCATCATTATACAATAATTGTACAGAAAGACGACCCCGAAAACGAGAAGCTAGTTGCCACAGTTGACCCTCATAATAACGATCACCAGTTCCCAAAATGACTAACTGAGCATCAGTATAAGCCATAAAGCGATCGAGAATTTGTAATACTAAGTCAATACCCTTTTGTTCAACTAGACGAGTAACCATACCCATCAAAAAAGCCCCTTTATTGACTTCTAAACCCGTTTCCTCCTGAAGACCAATTTTATTAGCCACACGCCGGTCTAAAGTATCAGGGCTAAAGGTTTGGTGGATAAATCTGTCCGTAGCTGGATTATACATTTCCAGGTCAATTCCATTAAGAATACCCACCAAATTATTTTGAATATAGGAAAGTAACCCCTCTAACTTTTCCCCATAAGTAGGAGTTTGAATTTGTTGGGCATAAGTAGGAGAAACAGTAGTCACTCGTCCCGCAAATTGTACAGCAGAAGCCATCGCATTGTCCCCTTCCATATACCAGGGACACCAAGTCACTTGTTCTAAAAACGCCCGCCCAGGCCCTTGATAAGCCAAGTTATGAATAGTAAAGACAGTGGTGATATCAGGAGATTGGTGCATCCACACGGGAATCATAGCCGTATGCCAATCATGACAGTGAATAATCTCAGGTTTCCAATAATTCCAGGCAAATTCAGCCGCCCCGTTCGCAAATAGGGTAAACCGCCAATATTCATCCTCTCCATGATAAATGCGACGAGGGGCAAAAGTAGGATGAGCAAATAAATAGAGAGGAACATCTGAATCAGGCAGTTTAGTTTCATAGACCTTAAAAGCCTGAAACATAGCGAACCCTTCCCAAACAGGTTCATCAGGAATATCGACTTTATCGGGCAAAAAACCATAATAGGGCATAAAAATCCGCACATCATAGCCCAATTGATGTAAGACTTTAGGTAAAGCCCCAATAACATCCCCCATACCTCCAGCTTTCGCTAAAGGAGCGACCTCAGCCCCAACAAATAAAATTCGCATCTTTGCTTTTGAGTTTTCGGTGTTTATTAATCAGTTTACTCTGAATAAGCCCCCTTAACTTTATTAAAGACTAGACAATACTACTCGGATAAGTGCTATGGTCATTCTTGTTAAAAAAGTCTTAGTCTAAAGACAACCAAAGAATGGTAGTGACACAATATCAGTAACAATTATTAATAGGCTTACAAATACCCTGATGATTAAACTAGCAACCAGAGTCACAAAAGTTCCTCCGTCCATTACCCTAGATATTGCGGCCAAGGCTAAGGCCATGAAAGTGCAAGGAATTGATATCTGTAGCTTAAGCGCAGGGGAACCGGACTTTGATACACCACAACATATCAAAGAAGCTGCTAAAATGGCTCTCGATCGCGGTAAAACTAAATATGGGCCGGCATCAGGAGAACCGAAATTACGTGCAGCGATCGCCAAAAAGTTGCAGAATGATAACAAGTTAGATTATGCCCCAGAAAATGTCATCGTTACTAATGGGGGTAAACACTCTCTATTTAACCTGATGTTAGCTTTAATTGAAGCAGGGGACGAGGTTATTATTCCGGCCCCTTATTGGTTAAGTTATCCTGAAATGGTCAAATTAGCTGAAGGAACTCCCGTTATTGTTAATACAACGGAAGCTAATGACTATAAAATCACCCCGGAACAATTACGTCAAGCTATTACTACTAAGACAAAATTATTTGTTCTTAATTCTCCTTCTAATCCCACAGGAATGGTTTACACTACAAGTGAAATTAAGGCATTAGCTGAGATCATTATAGAACATGATTTATGGGTAGTTTCTGATGAAATTTATGAAAAAATTCTCTATGATGGAACAGAACAGATTAGTATTGGATCATTGGGGTCAGAGATTTTTAAACGGACTATTATTAGTAATGGTTTTGCTAAAAGTTATTCTATGACAGGATGGCGTATTGGTTATTTAGCAGGGCCAAAAGAATTAATTAAAGCAACCAGTATTATTCAAAGTCATAGCACCTCTAATGTATGTACTTTTGCTCAATATGGGGCTATCTCCGCTTTAGAAGAATCTCAAGATTGTGTCCAAGAAATGTTACAAGCTTTCACCCAAAGGCGGACAGTCATTTTAGACAAAATTCGTGCCATTCCTCATTTGAGTTGTCCGACTCCTATGGGGGCTTTTTATGTTTTTGTAGATATTAGTCAAACGGGCATGAATTCTCTAGAATTTAGTGATAAACTGTTAGAATCACAACAAGTAGCCGTGATTCCTGGCATCGCCTTTGGAGCAGATAATTGTATTCGGTTATCTTATGCAACCGATCTTACAACTATTGAAAAAGGAATAGATCGATTAAGTCAATTTGTCAATAGTCTTTAACAGTTTTAGGAGAATTATTATGTCATACAAAAGAATTTTTGTCGCCTTAGATAAGTCCCCTTTTGGTCAGGTTATTTTTGAGAAAGCTGTATCTTTAGCAAAACAAAATGAAGCAGCTTTAATGTTGTTTCATTCTTTACCAATTGAAAATAGAACAATTCCTCCTTATGCTAGTGTATATGAGGGAGAACTTGCCGATTTTTCTTATTTAATTAGACAACAAATAGAAACAGAAACAGAAACAGTTAAGGAATGGTTATCAAATTATTGTACTTTAGCGAATGAACAAGGTGTTGCCACAGAATATGACTGGAAAATTGGAGAACCTGGCCGTTGGATACGAGATATAGCTAAAAATTGGAATGCGGATTTAATTATAGTGGGAAGACGAGGACTTACAGGAATTAGTGAAATGTTTTTAGGCAGTGTCAGTAATTATATTGTTCACCATGCCCATTGTTCAATCTTAATTATTCAGGGAATAGAAATAGAAGAAGAACCAGGGGAAAAAGTCTAAGCTAAAAATTCCGTGCTTTATTAGTTAAAGCATCAAATTGAAATCGTTTTGCAGGGTAAGTATCCCCATAAATATTCAAAGTAATAGAGGGTTCATCTCCTACCGCTTCTACACAATGAATAGCCTCAGTAGTCAAGGCAATAATGTCCCCTGATTCTAACACTTTTTCTTCGACTTTATCAATTTTATGAGGAAATTCTGATGTAGGAATTCGTTGCCAAAAAGTATTTTTTTGTTGTCCTTTCAAGGTTGCGACTACTCCCCAAGTCCCATGATTATGAATAGTTGTGCTAGTACCAGGTAACATAATTTCGGTTTGAATTGTAATAGGATATCCTAGTTCATCATAAAGGAGTAAAACCCCTGTTTCTGTTTTGGGAGATGGTTCAGGAATTCGGGTATTTACCCAATAAACATTAAGGATTAATTTACGCACTAACCGCCGTAAATTAGGTAAAAATTCTGCTTCTGTTTCTCCCGTTATCTCTGCTTGTTCAAGAATATCTTCTAATTCACAAAGAAATCGATAAAATCGATATTGAGTAGTCGGTATTAATAAATCCCACTGTCTGGGAGACTCACAAGCAATACAGTTACCCGCTTCAGTTACTAACCAATCTTGTTTAGGCATTTACTTCTCCTTACTATGGTCTAAAAACTGTTATTATCTGCTAATTCAATTGTTAATAATACTCGAAATTTAAAACAAAACAGTAATAATTTAAGTTAACTTAATTGTAAAGATAGGTTAATGAGTATGAATAACTATTTAATGCTACTCTCCATAATGAGTTTTTGTCCTAACAATCAAAATTGATTTATCTTCTTCAAAAATTTCATATAAAATTCTGTCCTTAATATTTAAACGATAAGAATAAAGTCCTTTAAGTTCTCGTTTAAGTTGTTTTCCTAAATATGGATTTACTCGCAAAACTTCATTGATAATCTCTTTTAATTTCTCTCTTTGTTTATCAGTTAACTGATTAATGTCTTTCTGGGCTTTCTTAGAGAAAAACACTTGATAATTATTCATTATTGCTCAAAAACTTGTTCCATTGTTAATGTTTCTCCTTTTCTATATTCTGCTCGCGCTTCTTGAATATCTGATACAATGTTAGGATCTTCAAGTAATTCAGCAGTTTCTGTCCATGATTCTAATTCGCTTTTATCAATTAACAGAAAACTTTGATTATCTTGAACTATCAGAACTCCATCTGGTTCAGATTTAGCCCGTTCGATAATCTCCTCGAAGTGTTTTTTAGCGTAGTCTAGAGTGACATGATACATATTTTACTTAAAACTAATATTTTTGGGGATGCTTATTCACTATTATGATTATTTCTCGAAGAAAAGAGTGTCTATAGGCGCACAGATTTTCCATTATCTATATAATATCATGTCAAGTTAAATAGGTCAAGTAAAAAACATTTTTTTATCGTTTTTCCCTTATTTTAAACTTTAAGTTAATACTAATAAATGCTTATGATTGAAAAATCTGTTCTGGGGTTAAATTTAGTTGAGGAAAAAGAGGAGAAATTAAGCGATCGTTACCTTTAAATAATTGTAATTGATATTCCCCATCAATTAATTGACAAATGGTAATAGTTGGTTGTTTAGGAAAGCCTATATATCGCTTACCACCTAATCCTAAATAATCTACAATCCAATATTCAGGAATCCCTAAAGATTCATAATCAGTCATTTTATAAACATAATCATCCCGCCAATTGGTACTAACTACTTCAACCACTAAACGAACCGATGAACCTTTAGTAATGGTTGATGATTTTTCCCAGAGAGGTTCGCTGCTGAGAAAATTGCGATCTAAAACTAAAATATCTGGACAATAAGCACTATCTTGATTAGGCAATTTAACCAAAGTAGAATTAGACAAAAAATAAGGAAGTTTCAAACTACGAATTTGTAAAAATGTTTCTCCAGACAAAAAAGCGATCACTTCTTCATGTTTTCCCGTTGGTTGCATTTCAACAGTTACCCCATCAATTAATTCATAACGTCCATTTTCTGGATTCCAGTCCAAAAATTCAGCAAAAGTCATCAGGTTAGTTGCAGTTAAAGCCATTGTATCCCCCATAACTTGACAATCTCTATCTCTTAATTTTAAACTATTTCAAAAAATCTTGTAGGGTGCGAAAACGTGCGTGTAACGCACCAAATTTATTGAGTTATAATTTTTGTTAAAATTCGGCAACGCCGACGAGTATAGTGGATTGTTTCATCTAATTTGGTGTGTTAGAATTCGGGTTTGTTGGGTTTCGTTCCTCAACCCAACCTACAATCTATGGAAAATCAGAAGATCATAGCACTACAAAATATCTTCAGTTCTAGACTCGATACGTTGAGTCATCTCTTGGAGGTGGCAGAAAGTCATTTTGCAGATGATGTAGAGTCTATATTGCAGCGTCGTATCGCACCCGATATGTTTCCTTTCAGTACACAAATAACATTTGTTTGCAATCAACCTCGAAACTTCGCATTGTGGTGCTTAGGACAGTCGGTAAATAACTTGAACCCCGATGTAGCATCTCTAGATGAGGCGCGTGGTCATATTTCATCGACTAAGGAGTTGTTGGCAAGTATCAATGTTGCTGATTGTAAACTGTCAGAACTAAATCGACTTGATCTTGGGCAAGGGCTATATGTAGAATTATCTGGACTTTCGTATGTAGATGATTTTCTGATGCCAAACTTTTATTTCCATATAACAACGGCGTACAATATCCTGCGTATGGCAGGAGTACCAGTGGGTAAGCGCGACTTTATGATGCATTTAGTCCCTTCTGTGAAACATCAAAACAACGTTTAACAAACCAGTCAGCTTATGTCAAGACAATGATACTGTTCACAACAGGTTTACTATTTTTCATTACAGGATGGCTGGCGATTGAAATTGTCCAGAAAATCTGTCCTGGCGATGCACCAATGAATCAGTTCAGGGAAGCCCTTATTTTGGGTACTATTAGTTTTTTGTGGGCTTTGCTGCAACGGTTTCTCACAGCTTTTGCCTCACTTGGAGAGATCATGCCTTTAATGATATTAGCAGTCATAGGCTCTACAATTGCAGCTATTGCATCATCCATCCTTTGGTATTTTAAGGATTCAACGGGTAAAGGACGGTATACTTTGAGAAATCTTTACACTTTGATAGGGGTGATGCGATTTGTTTTTTACAGTCTTAGTATTAGTCTTGGATCAATTTTGGCAATGACAAAACTTGCCAGCTAAAAATCAAGATATTCCTCGATTATTTAATGGTTATCAACCCATCAACAAGCAGGAAAATTAAAGTTATTATTTGGCAAGAATATGACGCAATATAATAAAGTAAATAAATAGAGGATTAGGAGGCGATATGGTATTAACTAAAGCCTATGCTGATCGGGTTGTTCTTTATCAAATTAGTTGGCAACAGTTTGAAAATTTACTCATAGATTTAGGAGAAAATCGTTCAGCCAGAATCGCTTATGATAATGGAACCCTAGAAATTATGACTCCTTTACCAGAACATGAATATTTTAAACAAGCGATTAGTATTATTATTGAAGATGCTGCTGAAGTTTTAGAATTAGATTATGAGTGTTTGGGTTCAACTACTTGGAAAAAAGAGATTCAAAAAGCAGGCATAGAACCGGATAATTGTTTTTATTTTCAAAATGAATCGTTAATTAGAGGAAAATTGAGTTTTGATTTGAATTATGATCCGCCTCCTGATTTAGCATTAGAAATTGATTTAACAAGTAAATCTTTAGATAGATTTCCTATTTATGCACGTTTAGGAGTTCCCGAAATCTGGTGTTATGATTCTGGAGAATTAACAATTTATCAATTAGAAAAGGGAAATTATTATGAGAAAGAACAAAGTTTAGTGTTTCCTAATCTGAGAATTCAAGAAATTCCTTCATTAATTCAATCTCACCGGATGGTGGGAAGAAGGGCTTTCCGAAAAGCTGTTAGAGAATGGGTAAAAAACAACTAACTTATTTGTCAAAAAAATAGTTTTATTTAAAATAATCACCCTAAAATGCTTGCAATTATCTTCTTAAGATTCTGGACATCTGACTCTTGAAGTTGACCCAATTTTCTAATAACTAATGTTTTTTCAAGGGTAGAGATAACGGGTTTAATCACAGAAGGTTTTAGGAGTCCAGCTAATGAAGAATCCATAATGCGCCACTCTCCTAAGCTTAATGGTAAGGTAATCTGGCTAGTAATTGCCATAATGATCAAGTCTGGTTTGACTTGGTTATAAGAATTAGAACTAATAATAACAGCAGGTCTTTTTTTACTAGAACTTTGATCAGTAAAAGGAAAAGGAACAAGAACAATATCACCAAACTTATAGATCATCATAGACGGCATCTTCAGGATTATCCCAAACTTTATTAAAGACAGATTCTGAGAGTTTTGTCGATGATAAAATTAGTTGTTGCTCAGTTTTTTCTGCATTTAGGGAATCAATAAATTGTTCAACTTGTTGGATTTGTTCCCAGGAGAGTTTTTTAACCTTCTCAATGAGTCGAGTTTCTAAAGAGTTATTGATTGTCATAGCAATATTAGCGCGTTTTAATTACCCTGTCATTATAAACATTTTCTTAGTGTTTAACTTCTATATTTGTCGAAAAATATGATCCCCCTTGTTAAGGGGGACTTGCCATAATCTCACCCTTAAAAATCAAGATCTTCTTCATCTTCTGGAATTTTAGGCCGGTTAATCACAATTCTTGGAGAAGAAGGAGAAGCAATATTATTAGTCTCAGTTACATTCTTAAGAGAGTTTTCTGATGTTTCTGTCTCCCAAGTATCACTATAATTAATAATTTCTCCGTCAAACACATTAGCAAATGATTCGACAACTTTTTTGAGATCTTCCTCAGAAATCTCCGTAAAATCGTTGCTTGGTGGTATAAAAGCAGGTTCAGGGGGGTTTGGAGGTTGTTTCTTGGGAGAAGGTGACTCAGGTTCAGAGGGGACAACTTTGGCAGGTAAAGGGTTAACAATTTGTTGGTTGACCTTAGATGAAACATTAGAAGATGTGGGTTTGAGAGGGACAGATGAAGAACTAGGAATAGATGAGTCAACTTTAAGATTAACTTTGACAGGATGACCGCAAAAAGCGGCAAAACCTGCTTCAATGTCGGCTAATTTTCCTTTCGCTACCTGTAGTAAATTGGCATTTTTTAAGCCAATATAAGCCACTTTCTCCTCAAAACTTATGAGGTAACAGTGAGGCCGCATGAAAGCTTGATTAAACGGTGATATGTGTCTTAAAACAGATTGCCAAATTTGTTCTAAATTAGTCGGTTGTAGGGAGGGTGTGGCAGTTTCAACAGGTGGAGGTGATGGGGTGATGGAGTTAGAAGGTGATGGAGTAGGGGAGGATGAAGAAATAGGGGAGTGGGATGGAGTAGGTGAGTGGGAGGGAGTAGGGGAGGTTTGAGGAGATGGGGATAAGGTCGGTTGTGGGGTTGGTGTTGAGGGTTGAGAGGGTGACGGGTTAATAATTTGCGGAGAATGACAAACAGAAGGTAATAAACTTAACAGTGTTACTTCTAACCATAAACGAGGTTGAGTGGTATTTTTCACTTGAACTTCACTATCTTTGAGGCGTTTTTGTCCATTGAGAATTACATCAAGTTCCCATTGTTTAGCTTCCTGACATAAATCTTGCCAAGTTGCAGCAGTAACCGCCACTAAATCTGATCGATTAGGGGCAGTTTTCGCAATTAATAAGTTAAGATAAAAACTGGCTAAATTTTGTAAAACTATTAACGGTTCTCGGCCACGATTCATTAATTGACGACAACAATCAATCACTGAAGGTGAGTTATTAGACGCGATCGCTTGTAATAATTCTAATAAATCTCTTTCGGGAACTGCCCCCACTAAATCCCAGACTTTTTCAATAGTAATTGTCCCTGATAATAAACTTAATTGATCTAACAAACTTTCTGCATCTCTTAACCCTCCATTAGCCATTTGACCCACTAAAGTTAAGGCTTCATCTACTATATTAATGTTTTCTTGGCTGGCTATTTTTTTGAGATGGGCCACCATTGAATCTAAAGGAATACGTCGATAATCAAACCTTTGACAACGAGAAATAATAGTAGGTAATACCCGTTGCGGATCAGTGGTAGCTAAAACAAAAATAACTTGTTCTGGAGGTTCTTCTAAGGTCTTTAATAAGGCATTAAATGCTGCCACACTGAGCATATGACATTCATCTATCACATACACTTTATAACGACATTGTACCGGGGCAAATTGCGATCGCTCAATAATTTCTCGAATATTATCAACCCCTGTATTACTCGCTGCGTCTATTTCAATGACATCTAATGCTGATCCTCTGGCGATCGCCCGACAAACTTCACATTGACCACAAGGAGTCGCAGTAGGAGAGTTAACGGCTAAACAATTAAGAGATTTAGCTAAAATTCGCGCACTAGAGGTTTTTCCCGTTCCTCTTGGCCCCGTAAATAGATAAGCAGGGGCAATACGTTGAGTGGTGATCGCATTAGTTAAGGTAGTAGCGATCGCTTCTTGGCCCACTAAGTCAGCAAAGATTTGAGGGCGATATTTGTGATGTAGGGGTTCATAAGACATGGATAATTAACAATTAACAAGGAACAATGGATAATTAGGGTGTGCTTAAAAAGTCTTTTAGTGGGGATAGGGAAAGCCGCATCTGGCAACAGGCAACAGTTTTTTGATGCTTTAACCCATCCATTATATTAAGCTAAGACGCATTTAAACAGGGTATTTGTTTGTTTAGTACAAAAACTTAAACTCCTTCTCCGGCGCTCCCCTGCAATCTCAACTAGCAATTTATATGCTTAACAGCTTAGCTGTTCAGCAAACCCTAATTAGCAAACCCTAATTAGCAATTCATAATTTATAATTCATAATTCATAATTTATAATTCATAATTCATAATTCATAATTCATAATTCATAATTTATAATTTATAATTTATAATTCATAATTTATTTGTGATATGAAAGTTTTATCTTATCAGGGTTTTTTCGGAATATTAGCGATCGCTAGTTATCTTAGTTTAGGTTTAATCAATCCCGCAATGGCACAAGAACGGGTTTTACGGCTGTTAACAGTTACAGGACTTGGTATAGAAAGAATTCCAACTACTTTAACTCAAGTACAGCTTGGAGTGGAAATTCAAGCGAAAACAGCCGCAGAAGTACAACAGGAAGTGGCTAAGCGTACTTCAACTGTTGTTGAGCTTTTGCGTTCTCGTCAAGTAGAACAATTACAGACGACAGGAATTAATCTACAACCTAACTATCAATATAACAATAATGAAAGACGATTAGTGGGTTATATTGGCACGAATACGGTCAGTTTTCGGCTCCAGACAGAAAAAGTTGGTATCTTATTAGATGAGGCGGTGAAAGCAGGGGCAACTCGTATTGATGGGGTCAGTTTTACGGCTACAGAAGCGGCTATTTCAGTTGCGCAAAAAGAAGCTCTACGTCAGGCGACAACCGATGCACAACAACAAGGAGAAGCCGTTTTACGGGCTTTAAATTTTACTTCTAAAGAAATTGTGAGTATTCAAATTAATGGAGCTAATGTACCTCAACCCCGAATAGTTCAAGCCGAACAGTTTTCAAGAACAGCAGCTAAGGATATTACACCCGTTATCGGTGGTGAACAAACGGTACAAGCTTCTGTTACTCTACAAATTAGCTTTTGAATAAAAGTTCCTACAAGGAACTTTTGCCGCTTAACAATAAACCCCTGGACACACTAAGTCTAGGGGGTAAATACAGAGCCTAATCTTATCACGAAATATAAGAGAAATCATAAATTTTACCCTTTGTTTCAGGTTTTCAGTCACCATAGAAACAACACCTGATAGCCTGTTGAAATATAAATGTTAGAACACGATGTTATTATCATTGGTGGTGGATTAGCTGGATGTCGCGCCGCCTTAGAAATTAAACGTCTTAACCCTAGTGTAGATGTGGCTATAGTAGCGAAAACTCATCCCATCCGTTCCCATTCTGTGGCCGCCCAAGGCGGTATTGCCGCTAGTTTAAAGAATGTTGATCCTAATGATAGCTGGGAAGCTCACGCTTTTGATACAGTCAAAGGCTCAGACTATCTCGCTGATCAAGATGCTGTTGCTATTTTAACCCAAGAAGCTCCCGATGTTATTATCGACTTAGAACACATGGGGGTCTTATTTTCTCGTTTAGAAGATGGGAAAATTGCACAACGGGCTTTTGGTGGGCATACTCATAATCGTACTTGTTATGCGGCTGATAAAACGGGCCATGCGATGCTTCATGAATTAGTCAATAATTTACGTCGTCATGAGGTCAAAATTTACCAGGAATGGTATGTAATGCAGCTTATCCTCGAAGATGGGGACGCGAAAGGTTTGGTCATGTATCACATTGAAGATGGAGAGATTGTCATTGTTCGCGCTAAAGTGGTAATGTGTGCGACGGGAGGTTATGGACGGGTTTTCAATACTACCTCTAATGATTATGCGTCAACTGGGGACGGCTTATCTATGTGTGCAATAGCCGGTATTCCCTTAGAAGATATGGAATTTGTGCAATTTCATCCTACGGGGTTATATCCGGTTGGGGTGTTAATTTCTGAAGCTGTACGGGGGGAAGGGGCCTATTTAATTAATAGCGAAGGACGGCGTTTTATGGAGGATTATGCCCCGTCTCGCATGGAATTAGCCCCTCGTGATATTACGTCTCGGGCCATTACCCGAGAAATTCGTGCTGGCCGGGGTATTCATTTAGATGGTCGGCCTGGTGGCCCGTTTATCTATTTGGACTTGCGTCACATGGGTCAAGAAAAGATTATGAGTCGTATTCCTTTTTGTTGGGAGGAAGCACACCGTTTGGTAGGAGTAGATGCGGTTTATGAACCTATGCCTGTCCGTCCTACTGCTCATTATTGCATGGGAGGTATTCCGGTTAATACGGATGGCAGAGTCCGGTTGAGTGGGGATAAGTTAACGGAAGGGTTATTTGCGGCCGGAGAATGTGCTTGTGTTTCGGTTCATGGGGCCAACCGTTTGGGTAGTAATTCTTTGTTAGAATGTGTGGTTTATGGACGAAGAACGGGCCGCAGTATTGCTGAATATGTAAAAAATCGTAAATTTTCTGAGTTTGATTCTCAATCTTATTTAGACAATGCTAAACAAAGAATTCAAGGTTTATTAACAAAAAAAGGAACTATTCGTTTAGGGGCATTACGACAACAATTTCAGGATTCTATGAGTGAACATTGTGGGGTTTTTCGCAGTGAAGAAGTAATGCAAGCTGGACTCACACAAATTCAGGAATTTAAAGAAAAATATAATCAGGTTTATCTCGATGATACTGATAGTTGTTGGAATACGGAATTAATTGAAGCTATGGAATTACAGAATATTATGGTAGTCGGAGAAATTATTTTGACTTCTGCGTTTAACCGTAAAGAAAGTCGAGGGGCCCATTCACGGGAAGATTATACTCAACGAGATGATCCTAATTTTCTTAAGCATACCTTAGCTTATTATTCTGTGGCCGGTATTGATGTTCAATATATGTCGGTAGCTTTAGGAATGTTTGAACCGAAGGAAAGAAAATATTAGATATTAGGGGTAATTCATGAATTACCCCTACAATAATATATGATACCCAATCGAGTTTAACAACCCCTATGCTTAAAAAATTTATTTTATTTTGTTACAAAATCTAAAAAACGCTAAGATATATGAGAATATATAACACTTTTTTTTAAATGTCTAACTCTCCTATCCCAAAACAAGAACTCCTGAAAGCTGTCCTAGAGCCATTATTAGAGGATTTTGAATACTGGTTTACTCGCGCTCATAATTTATTAGAATCTGAGCGAATCTTATTTTTATCCGTAGAAGAACAGGCGGATTTGCTCGAAAGAGTTAAAATAAGAGAAAAAGAAGTAAAAACAGCTAAAATACTATTTAAGACGATGGGAGAAAAGGTGGGAATTGATACTTCTGTGTTAATTCATTGGCATAGCTTAGTTGCTCAATGTTGGCAAGTGTCGATGAAATGGAGATCATACTCAGAAAATACCCCTCCTTTTTCTGGATCTTAATGAAGATTACAATGATTCCAAAATTATCGGAAAATTGGGTTTAAAACCCCGTCGTTCTACGATGGTTTTTTTGTCTTTGATTAACTAAAACAAATTAATTTGTGTTAGTATATAGTTAGCGGTAAAGCGCACAAACAATAACTTGGAGTAGCTTCCCCAACTTTAGAACGTCGGAACAAATATCGCCCTAGAAAATGTAATGGTGACGCGGCTAGTAGGTTGAAGTTTGAAAACATGGCTAAACAAATAAATAGAATTTAGATCCGTTTGCGGTCGGTACGCCCGTTAACGTTAAACAAACAGCCCAGTAATGGCGTTCTAGCGGGGACTATTGCAGTCTAGTTAAGAGTCTATATGGGAATCCACTCGTATGCACGGCAGTGGAGGTTCAACTGACAATACTTGGTAAGCTAGTTAGATAAGCTAGAAAAAAACTTACCCATTTCATAATTTTGACTGACACCTCAAACCAGAGGTACTTTCTTCGGAGGACTTAAAATGTTACATCTAATTTACATTGTGGCATTCACAATCATTGCTTTTTTAGCTGTCAGTAATCTCATTCGTAGTTTAATTACAGTGAGTATGGACTCTCAACGAAACTATTCTAACCGGGGTGGGTCTTCACCCAACAGAGGGATAAATTCTCTTAACATTCATCCAGAATTATTAGATGAAAGAGGAAGACCAATTAATGAACCTTTATTAGTAATGCGTTCTGTTAGTGTAGAAGATGCCAGACAAAAACTAGATGCTTTATATAATTCTTCTCCCAATAAACCTCAAGAAAAGGAAGAATAAATTTAAGCATAATTAATTACAAACTACCCAGTATAGCAGCAGGGAATTCAACTTTTTGGGTTAACTAATCAATCCTTAATAATTAACAGAAATTATACCTAACATGACTCTTGGGGATTTTCGAGAAAGAGAACCAATTACTAACTTACTTCTTTACCATCTTTTCAGGGATTTTGTCATTGTCCCCCCCTTCTATACTTATTTTAAAGGACGGGTTTATGATAGCAAAAAAGTTCCCCAAACCAAACCACACATTGTTGTTAGTAACCACGCTAGTTATTTTGATCCTCTAATTATTTCTCATTCTGTGGGTCGTCCGGTTGCTTATATGGCCAAAGAAGAATTGTTTGATATTCCTTTGCTTAAACAATGGATGATGTTATATGGAGCTTATCCCGTTAAGCGAGAAACAGGCGATCGCGGTGCTATTCGTGCTGCGATCAATGCTTTGCAAAATGGTTGGATGGTAGGCATTTTTTTAGAAGGAACTCGTACTCCTGATGCTCGAATCAGTTATCCTAAACTGGGAGCAGCGATGATTGCTGCTAAAGCGCAAGTACCTTTACTTCCTATGTCTTTATGGGGAACTGAAAAGATTTTACAAAGTTCTTCTGTTCCTAAGTCGGTTCCCCTAACAGTTAGATTTGGAGAATTAATTGATCCTCCTACTTCAAGTAAACGAAAAGAACTCGAAAGTGTTACTCAAAAATGTGCCACCATTATCAATAGTTTACACGATTTAGGACGTTAATATTCTTGGTGATAATTGTTAATAAATAACCCAATTATGTATTTATTAATTCCTGCTGCGGGACTGGGAAAACGTATGGGGAGCGATCGCAATAAACTTCTCTTAAATTTATTAGGTAAACCCTTATTAGCTTGGACACTTTTGGCCGCTGAATCTTCTCATCAAATTCGTTGGATTGGTATCATTGGACAATCCTATGATTTCCCTGATTTTAAAGAAATTCTAGGGACTATTTCCCTGACTAAACCAGTGGTATTAATTCAAGGGGGAGACACTCGTCAAGAATCGGTTTATAATGGGTTACAAGCACTACCAAAAGAGGCAAAATTCGTTTTAATTCATGATGGAGCAAGATGTTTAGCGACTCCTAATTTATTTGATAGTTGTGGGGAAATTTTATTAACTTGTCCCGGTTTAATTGCAGCTATTCCTGTTAAAGATACAATAAAAATTGTTAATAATAATAATTTAATTGAAGCTACTCCTAATCGTTCTCAATTATGGGCCGCTCAAACCCCGCAAGGGTTTGAGGTCAAATTATTAAAAGATTGTCATGAAAAAGGCCGAGAGTTAGAGTGGGAAGTAACTGATGATGCTGCTCTATTTGAAAAGTGTCAGTTACCAGTCAAAATTGTAGCAGGAGAAGAAACTAATTTAAAAGTAACAACTCCCGTAGATTTAGCGATCGCAGAATTTATTTTACGTCAAAGATTAGGAATAAACTAAATTATAATTCTTCTTTAACTTTGACTCCATCTCGTTTAATAATATAAGCAGGAACTCCTACAACAATACAATTATCGGGTACATTTTTAATAACAACAGCATTTGCTCCTACTGTTACATTATCTCCTATTTTAATATTACCAATTACCTTAGCTCCGGCTGTAATTCTAACATTATTACCAATATTCGGTCGTCCTGTTTTATCCTTATAACCAATGGTTACTTGTTGATTAATCCAACAATTTGCGCCTATATCTGCCATAATAATTGTGCTAAATCCATGTTGAATAAATAAACCTGGCCCAATATTACAACTATTATCTAAAAAGAAATAGGGACAGTCTCGATAGATTATTTTTAATAAATACATCCAAAATCTACCGCTAAAATTACCTTTAAATAGTCTAAAATAATAAAGATTACGAAATTCTGATGCTTCTTTTAAAAGAGCTAATAATTGAATATAAATAGTTCTTTTTTCCCAAGATAAACATTCTCTCCATCTTTCTACATCAGCAATAATAATCTCTTTTTGATCTGTTAATAAAAAAGGAATTAATAGAGGAGACATCATCAAAATTCCTAAAAAAAAGAAAATTTGTCTAATAAACTGTTTCATTGTGACTCAAAAAATGTTAAATTACAAACTGAGTTGATTATACGGATAATCTATCTCATAATCAACCTATTCATTACTGAATCTGTTCTACTCTATGTTAAATTCAACAGAACAGTTAGCAACTCAATCATCTTTTTTTCCTCAAGTATCCGTCATCATTCCTATTTATAACGGTGAGGAAGATTTATCCGATTTAATTAATTGTCTGCGATCGCAAACTTATCCTAACAGTAAAATTGAGTATCTTTTAGTTAATAATAATAGCAATGATAACACATCTAAGATATTAGGAGAAAATGTTATTGAGATGACAGAAATAGGAATTAATCTAAAAGTATTAAATGAGAATAAAATTCAAAGTTCTTATGCGGCCCGTAACCAAGGGATTCGTCATGCAACTGGGGAAATTTTAGCCTTTACGGATGCTGATTGTCGTCCCATACCTAATTGGATAGAAGAATTAGTTAAACCTTTTATGGACGAAAAAGTAGGGATTGTGGTAGGAGAATTAACCGCATTGCCAGGAGAAAGTTTATGGGAAAAATATGCTGAACGTTACGAAGTAATGTCACAAAAATTTCTTTTAGAACATCCTTTTCTTCCCTATGGACAAACAGCTAATTTAGGAATTCGTTACAAAATTTTTCAAGAAGTTGGGTTATTTCGTCCTTATTTAACGACGGGTGGGGATGCCGATATTTGTTGGCGAATTCAACAAAAGACTAACTGGAAAATTGGGGTTTCTCCTCAAGCTATTATTCGTCATCGTCATCGTTCTAGCTTAAAAGAATTTCAAAGTCAATTTAGACGTTATGGTTGTTCTAATCGTTATTTACATGACTTATATGATGTAAATTTAATGCCAGAATTTACTATAAAAGAAGCTAGTTATCGTTTAGGTAGTTGGTTATTTAAAGATATACCGAAAAACATGATTAAATTAATAATGGGAAAAGCTACCCCTTTAGATTTAATTAAAACTCCTATTGATTTAATCAGATTTCAAGCAAGAAGTCAAGGACAAAAAGAAGCACAACTTCCTGAAAATGCTAAAGAAATTGAGTGGTTATCAAATTAAATTAATAATTATCAACTCATGTTATTATTATTTAAAGTTTGGTATAATTAGTTTAACCAAGCTAAACTAAGTTTATAATGAAAATAACCAACTAAACTTTAGATAAAATGTATAAACCACCGTCTCCTCCTCGTCCAATGCGTAAATTTTCATCAAGATAAGTAATATTAAAAGTAGGAATTCTTTGGGGAGGATTACGGGCCGGAACTACTTTAAAAGGAGAGAGTTTAGGAGTAGGAATTTGACCAATTTTTTCAATGGATAAGTAACGTTTATCAAAATTAATATTAAGTTTTTGATTAGGGAGGGGACAACCATTCTCTTTAGCAGGTTCAAAAGTAGCGGTAACTAAGACATTACCTGAAAGTAATCTTAAACTATGTTGTACAAAAGCTTGATTAAAAAAAGATTTAGTTTTGAGGTCAATAACTTGATAAACTGCCCCCACTTGAAAGCCATATTTAAGAGAAGTTAAAGCACGAATTTCTCTAGAAGTAGAGTATTCTAATTTCCAAATACCATCTAATAGATTAACTGCATAGAGTAAGGGATATAAATTAGGATTTTTTGCTTCTACACATTGGGTTAAATATTCAATTTCTTTAGCTACTTTATCATTTAATTTAACATTGGTAAGAGGGGAACCCCGTTTAATTTGACCAGGGGTTTTAAGTTTTTCAATAGTGGTGAGAAGTTTTTGTTTAAGATTAACAGTTTCGGGAATATTCATATTAGATACTATGGGGGTTAAATATTGTTGTCAATCAACACATAGCCATCATAACTAAAAATTGACAGTTTTATTTTAAGATAAGTATAAAATAATGCTTTGTATAAAAAAATTGGCATCTTTTAATATTTCTTGACATTCGGCAAAAACAAAACTAACACTTTCATTATAATCGCTTAATTGCTGTATTAATCCTCGGTGAGTATAAGGATTAATTGCTTTAGATTCTAAAATCGCTTGAGTAGCATAATATATTCCATAATAAGCGCGAGAAATAGAAGCACGGTAACGATGATTATTGAGTAATAATTCTGCTGTTTGTAGTTCTTAATTGGCTAAATTGAGTAATTTTTGAAGGCGATTCATATCATTAAACCTTCTTTTCTAATATTCTTTAATAATGGGGTAGATTGAGATAAATATGTCTCTTCAGAGATGGGAAAAATAGAAATTAATTCATCATATTTTAAACTCAATTCTGTGGTAACTTCTCCCATTCTCTTAATTTCATCATAGGACGATATTTTACCTTTAAGAACAACCATAATATCTATATCAGAATTTTGGTTTGCTGTTCCTCTTGCTTGTGAACCATATAAGATAATATAAACTAAGCGATCGCAGTATAAGTCATTTAATACTTGATGCAATTCTTGTAATAATGGGTTAAGTTTAGGTGAAGTTAGCATTTCCATATAAGTAATTAATTGATTTTTTCTTTCTGGAGATAAATAACGATCAAATTTAGGACGGTTTATTACTTCAATTAATTCTATAAATATTGAATTAGAGAGTAAAACTAGACCTAAATCTTGAGATTTATCTAATGCTTGTCGAGGTTTACTACCAACAAATAGAAAGGCACTCACGAAAACATTAACATCAATTACAAAGTATTTTTCAGTCATCTGTTTCTGATAAAATAGCCTCTAAAATCTCAGGTGTTAATCCATTTGCTTGTGCTTCTTGACTCGATTTATCCATTGTTTCTCTAAATTTTTTTAGTTTTTGTTGTCGAGATTCCATTATTTGTAATTGTAATAATGCTGATATTTTTAACTGTAGTTGTTCTTGTTCTTCTTGACTCGCTTGGCGATATATTTGGGCGATTTCTGATGATACTTTAATGGTAATTTCTTCTTGCTTAATCATCGTTTTACTCTTTAATATATTTAGATTATAGCATAAAATTAGACAAATTATTCACTACTATCTAGTTTAACCCCTAATTCCCCTAATTGCTCATTTATCCATTAGGTAAATGCAGATAAATATTTTGTTATTAAGGAAATAAAATAATAAATACGGTAGTAGTAAATATGTGGTGATAAAGGAAATTAGTTAATTTTAAAATGTTGATTTTTTGTTAGAAAGACTTTATCTTTCTCTAAAAAAATAGAAAATCATATCGGAGCTATCTGGAATTTTATTCATCATTATAATTTGGCGATCGCCTGTAAATTATAACATCACTACTTTTACAGGACTACCCGAAAGACAAATCATTAGTTAATGTACAATTTTAAGTGGCTCGAGGCAGATTTGAACTGCCGACCTTGGGCTTATGAGTCCCCTGCTCTAACCAACTGAGCTACCAAGCCATATTTTTTTCACCTTTTCTAGTATACAACACAATCAACAAAATGACTCACCTTTCCCAAAAAAATCAGAGGGAGATATCCCTCTGAAAATAAGACAACTTGACTCAATAACTAAGCTCAATCACGAACCTCGGTCTTTAGGCAAAAAGGCAATCGGATTGACCGCTCCACTGCCACCAGGATGAACCTCAAAATGTAAATGAGGGCCGGTACTGCGTCCGGTACTTCCCATTAGAGAAATTTGTTCACCTTGCTCTACCATTTGTCCACGACGAACTAAAATGCGGCTATTGTGGGCATAAAGGGTGACACTTCCGTCAGCATGACGGATTTTAACCAAATTGCCATAACCACCCGAATTCCATCCCGCCGAGATGACCTCACCTGGGGCCGCTGCCATGATTGGTGTGCCGATAGGAGCCGCAATATCAATGCCTCTGTGCATTCTGCCCCAACGGCGACCATATCCAGAAGTAAGCACCCCTTTAGTGGGCCAAATATAGCCCGTAAACTGCATGGGGCCATTCGGTAAATAATTATCAGGAGAGGATAACGGGGGTAAATCAGGCCCAACGTTAGTACCGACAGGAATTTGGAACGCCTCATTATACTCTTGAGCATCACTTGGAGCAGTCCCAATTATTTGAGGTGGTGCTGAGGGTAACTGTCGTGTAGTCCGACGGGTAGGTTGAGCAAATGTCGATTGACGTTGGCGATCGCTATCCCATTCAGGATTTAAGGATTCCCCCACTACTGTATCAGTGGAATTGTCTTGAGCATCAGGATTAACCTCAATAGCTATAGATTGAGGATTTTGACCATAATCTTGCTCAAGATTAGCCATATCCCTTCTGAGTTTTTCCGTGTAGGAGTCAGGGGCCGCACTAACGGAAATTTCAAGAGTGTTAGTCTGCTGTTGAGGGAGACGGTTGTCTTCAAAACGACTGGTGGGGCCCTCACTGACCGTATTAAAAGAACTTAAGGGTCTGCCTAAAGGAGTTAACCGGGAGGGAGTTCGTTGAGCTTGAGCAAAAGAGCCACGCTGAGGAATCACCAAACTTTGATAAACTTTAATCTTATTCGGATTGGTGATACCGTTAGCGCGAATTAGTTCAGCCGAAGACAACCCATGACGACGGGCGATACTGTTAAGAGTATCTCCAGGCTTGATTTGATAGAATTTTTGGCTAACAGGTGCAATTACTCTAGGTTGACGAATAACTGCAGGTTCTCTAAATGAGGACGGCTCAGAATTGACATCAATTTCTTGAGGCGAAGGAGAAGTATTAAAAGCCGATGACTCAGCAGAATTAATCGGTGTTTGGGAGGGAACCACCGGAATAGAAATAGGTTGCTCAAAGTCTGCTCTGGCGGTTTTTTGCGAATTTGCCGGAGGAACTGAGGGTAATTCAGGCAAAGAGGAGGTAATTGGACTCGACTCTTGTACCTCGGAAGGAGCTAGAGAAGAAGCATTTGCTCTCAGATTCGATTCTGAAGATTTAATAACCGTTGTAGAGGGTTTAACTCTTGAGGAACGAGAAGGGCTGGAAATAACTCGTTTTTCAGTTTCCGCCGGATAGACGGGGATTTCAATGGCCTCAGTGACAATATTCTGGGCGACTACTGTTCTATCTTGAGGAGCCACTTCTACAGGATTTAAGGATTGACTCACATCAGATACATTGCTCGCTGACTCAATATGAGGGTTAGATTTTTCTGTCTTAAGCTCCGCTAGGCTCTCTTTTAGACGCTTGCGAGTTTCTCGTAAATGATCGAGAGATGTATTGAGGGGTTTTGACGCAATAGCCTCAGATTGAGGAGCATTGGCTACAATTTGTCGAACTGGGGCCACTAACTTCTCAACCGCAGGAATTCTAATGGTTTGCCCTGGCATTAAAGCTGTTGTCACAGATATCTGATTGCTGTTGGCGATCGCCTGGGGTTCTACCTGATATTCTTGGGCTAATTGGTTAATAGACTCTCCCTGTTGAACTTTATGGAGAGCTAAAGGAGCTTCCTGACTCAGACTCGACACTTGGTCAGCATCAGACGAAGCAGGAAGGGTCGCAATTGATGGATTAGCTGAGATGGTATCGGCTGCCATTGCTGCTTTACTTTGGGCTAACAACATTCCCGTAGCACTCATGGAAATGGCTAGTCCAATCATGGCTGCAGAACGACGCACCCGACCATAACTGTCCTGAATTGTCTGTTTATCTTGCGCTTCCTCTGAAATGGACTCTACTGGTGCAATAGTACAGTCGGCGAGACAAGAGGAAATTGCTTGTACCTTCTGTGTAAATGTGTCTTTCAAAAAAAACCTCCTAGTGTGTGAACGAGCGATTAGTAACTAATGAGTCCGGTGGAGTTGTCTTGATTGTGAGCAGAGCTTCTCAAAAAAAGTGTTAACCCAGATCGCTGGTTAAGTCAATATATATATTTGGTTGCCATGTTATGAAAGAGTAACCTGTTTTGTCAATTTTAGACAAGTTGCAAATCATGGTTATTGGCTTGAGTGACCTTTTATCCCTAGTTGGTCGGGTGCGAGTCCGTAGACGGCCTGAGTTTGCGGAAGGTTTCCTTTTGTTGAAATGATAGTTTGTTCTCCATAAACATTTATCAGCAGATTTTCCCTGAAATATAGACAGGGAGAGGTTTTTCCCCTTATTAATTTTTATTAACTTTTTTGTCTCAATTTTACAAAATAATTGATAGGAATTTCTTATGAATTAACCTTTTTAGAATGAATTTCTGGAAGTTAATACCCTCTAACCTAGATTGGGCAACTGTCTCAGGGCTTCAAATAAACCAATGCCCACGCTAACAGATAAATTTAAACTGCGAATATTTGGATTAGTAATAGGAATATAAAGGGTATTATCACAAGCAGTTAAGAGAGATTGGGGTAATCCTTCTGTCTCAGAGCCAAATAAGAGCCAATCTCCCTCTTGAAAGCTGAATTTTGTATAACAATCCTTACCTCTGACACTAAATCCTAGTAACCTTCCCCCTCGCTGTTGACAATGCTTGATAAATTCTTCTACATCCCCATGATAGTGGAGTTTTACCTGGGGCCAATAATCTAATCCGGCTCGTTTGAGGTAGCGATCGCTTAATTCAAAGCCTAATGGTGCGACTAAGTGCAATTCTGTGCCAGTTGCAGCACAAGTTCGGGCAATATTTCCTGTATTTGGGGGTATTTGGGGGTTAACTAAAACAACTCTAACCATAAAAATAGATAATTTTTGTTTATCAATCAGAATCAAGTTCTGAATCATTAGATTTTCTTAATTGATCAAATTTGATTCATTGTTAATAATTATCTATTGAATCTCAGATCCATCAAATTAACAGGACTTAAGCACCAGAACACTTATAGCAACATTTTAGAGCGAAGTGTATAAAAAGTTACAATTTAAATTTTATTAGTTTTTGCGGCAAAATTCATTGTACAGCCAGGGCGAGTTTTGATATAGTAGGGGCGGGTTGATCTAGTTTTTTGTGAGAATCTAGGAGTTATGTAAAAAACCCGCCCCTACGAATTTTAAACTTTACTTATGCTGCTAAGAGAGACTCACATAATTTGTCTTCTAAGTCTTCTTCGAGTTGAGCAACTTTGTCGATTTCTTGAGTTATAATAGAGGGGATATCCTGAGCCATCTCATATTGTCTCAACCACTGTTGAGCAAGATTCCCTTGTCGTAAAATCTTTTTCAGGGGACTGAGAAAACAACTAAAACCTGCTTGTTTAGCAAAAGGCCACACTTCTTGATACAGTTCTTCTATCCAATCTTGAGCTAAAATTTCTCGACCATCTTGCCAATGATGGAGAGTTGCTCCTAAACTAGACATGGCTGCAGAAATTTCATTGCGATCGCTTATTTCTAACAATTCTTCAGAGGATAACTGACTCTGTTGTAAAGGATCAAGATCGGGCTGATGAATTAATTGTAATAAACGAGCTTCTAATAAGGCAATAACCGATAATAAGGCAATGGGGTCTACAATTAGGTCACATATTCTCAATTCTAAGCGATTGAGATTATAAGGACGATTATCTCCATTAGGACGGACAGATACCCACAAATGGCGCACATTTTGCATGGTTTGTAGCACTAACTGTTCTTCTGTCCATTGGATAAAATGAGAATGACTCTCAAACAGAGGAACATGCTTAGGGGTTTTGGGAAATAAATGCCAACGGGTAGAATGAGATCCGGTTATTTCTCCATCTAAAAAGGGAGAAGATGCACTCAAAGCTAGATATAAAGGAGCTTCCACTCGTACTAATCTGCAAGCCCTCATTAAAATTTCGGGATCACTAATACCAACATTAAGATGAACACTTGCAGTAACTACCTTAGTGCCGTAAGTTTTTTCAATATAAGTATGATAAGGATTTTGGGGATCGGAACGATAAAATTGACGGCTATCGCCCAAAGAGAGGGTACTTCCCGGTATTAGGGTATAATTGCCAATTTTTTGTAAATACTGTCTTAAATTGCGTCTAGGACGCACTAGGGCGCACAATAGACGATCATAAGAAGATAGGGGGGCTGTTGTATATTCAACGTTGCGATTATCGGGTTCTCTGACAAATCCGTCCAAGTCTTTGGTGATACGATCAGATAACCCTACAATCTTTCCTTGAGGGGTTCCTGTATACATTTCTACTTCAACGCCTTTTGATAATCGTATCATTTTACCTCAGTATGACTAGGCACTGACCCTAGTTTCTTATTCTCTATTATCCGTTATCGGGTCGCTTAGTTGTACTTGACAGTTTTCATTCTTGGTCTAATTCTGGTAATTTTAAGAGCATCCCTGCAATGAACCAATAATAAACCGCTACTGGATCAACGGCTAAGGGATAATAGTAAGGATTATAGCTCATAAATAGAATGAAGACCCATAAACATAATCCGAGGCCACGTAATTGAGGATTTTTTAAGGAACGATAAGCTTTAAATGTTAAAACAGTTAAAGTTGTTACCACGCATAAAAATGCTATAAATCCTAAAATTCCTATCTCATAAATAACTTTAACATAAAAGATTTCAATCAATTGAATTTGTCCCAAATTACGAGCCGCACTAGCTGTTTTTCCTAATCCATACCCTAAGAATTCTACTCGATCATCTGCTAACCATTGGAATTGCTCAAACATAAATTTTTCGGGAGGGGAATACTGCCAACGGCGAATAAAATCTATAATTGCTTCTTGGACTATGCCAAATTGACTAATTATAATAATGCTTAAAAAAGCAATAATTCCTAACTTAATGGAAATTTTTTTGTTTTGATTTTTTGTTAATAATAATAACATTAAATAAATAATAGGAACTAATAATAAAGCGGTTCTTTGACCTGAAATCAAAGTAGCTATTAAGACAGTAGTAATTGCACTCCAACTGACCATCCGCCAGGGGAAAGAAGATTCATTAATACTCATTCCATAACTAATAAAACTACTAGCAATTAGAAACCAAGACCATTGCCAAGGAGAGACAAAAGTTCCCGGAAGTCGAATTAAGTTTAACTGAGGATTATATAATAATGAGCCTCCTACAAAACACTGAGCTTGTAAACTTGCTTTATTTGCGGCAGATGCTTCTAATCCTGTATTACCAGCACAAATACCAGTTATTAATAATAAATATTGAATCAAACATAAACTACAAACTATTAAAATTACTGTTAATAATACTCGATTTAAGTAAAGTAATTTTTCTTGAGTATTAATCCAATAATAACCGCAAATAATTAAGGGAATATAGCTTAAAAATATTTTCACTCCTACCAGTCCCATCATATAAGTTTTTTCTGGTAAATTAATTAAGAAAAATGTCAATACAACACTAATAATTAATAGGCCAATAGCTATTAATAAAGGTTTAATTTTAGGCAAAAGTTGAGGCCAAGCTTTAGCACTAATAATAATCCCTAATAATGCTGGAAAATAAAACCCATCTTTTGCTAAATGAAAGACTGCATAGGAAGGAGTATAAGCAACTTTTCCTCCGACTGCCTTAAAAACTCCTGCCACAGCATAAGTCATTGTTCCAGCAAAGGGAAGATAAATTAAAAATGCTAATAGTCCCCAACGGGGAAAAAGATAAGCTAAGACTACACAAGGAACTAATAACATAGTCATTATTGCTCCTTTCCAACCAACAAATAAAACCAAACAAAAACTAATAAAAATTGTAGTAAATATAGTGGCAATAATAACAATGAGTTTTGTTTCAGAATTCATAATGTTCTACCGACTAATTGGGAAAAAATATATAAGTAAGTTACCATATTTAAAATGTCTTAGTATGATTTGATTGTGTTGAGTTTTGGGTTTTTGATGTTGGGTTTCGTATCTCAACCCAACCTACAAATTATTACTGGCGTTGCTGATTGATGGTATGATTTGTATCTCGCGCAAAGAATCGACGCAAAGAATGGTTGTTTCCTACTCTGATTGCTGCAACGCCTTATTACTTAATTCCCATACCTTTTTCATTAAATTCAGTGACTGTTTGTTCAGATAATTCATGAGTTGTCATAGCGGCTAAAATAGGTAAGGGTAAAGTTAAATGATGGGCCCCTGCTAACAAGGCAGAAGCCGCTTCTTCTGGGGATTTCAAACTAGCAGCTAAAATTTCTGTCTCACTGCCTTCGAGTAACTGTGACATTTGTTTAACTAAGGCTAACCCATCCCCTAAAAGTTTGGTAGCTCGATTAACATAAGCAATAGCATATTTGGCCCCGCATTCTTTAGCAATAACGGTTTGTGCTGCACTATAAATAGCGGTTACAGCGCAAGAAATCTCACTAGAAAGTTTAGCTGTAACTTGAAACCCGATGGCAGTTGCAGGAATTTTTAAGACGGTTTTAGAACCAATTATTTCGTAAGCTCGTCTACCTTCAGCTACCATTAAGTCAAACTCAGTTGTTGTCAATTGATAATATAGTTCTCCTGGACTGATTTGAGCGAGTTGTTTTAGGGTATCTTCAGGGGATAACTCACTTTTGGCTAATAGAGTAGGATTAGTAGTGATTCCTTTTACCCATCCCCAAGGGATAATGGTTTGAGCTTCTTTGATAATGGCAGAGTCAAGATAAAGCATGAATTTTAAATTAAAACTATCTTATTATATTGTAGTTAATATACAAGGAATTTGTTAAAATTGCCGTAAACCTAAACAGATTAAAGTTATGAGTGATATTATTCTTGATGTTTCTAATCTTCGTGTTGAGTTTCCCGTAGAAGGAAAATCTGATTCTATTGTAGCAGTTGATGGCATTAGTTTTCAACTAGAAAGAGGGCAAATATTGGGGATTGTGGGAGAGTCTGGCTCAGGAAAATCAGTCACTTCTTTAGCTATTATGGGGTTAATTCAAGCTCCTGGCAAGATTACCAATGGAGCGATTAATTTTCAAACTCTTAAGGAACAAAAAGATTTAACTAAATTAGAGATAAAACACTGGAAAAATTACCGAGGCAAAGAAATTGCCATGATTTTTCAAGAGCCAATGAGTTCTTTTAATCCCGTTTATACCATTGGTTATCAACTGATGGAAGCTATTCAACTTCATGAACCTAATATTACACCAATCCTGGCCAAAGATCGAGCAGTTTATCGGCTTCAGCAAGTGAAAGTTTTAGCAAGTGATCAACAATTAGAAGATAAATATTTAACGGAATGTATCGAGCAGCCAAAAAAATCTAAAAATTCTATTACAGAACAGATAAAAGAGTATATTCAAGAACAAAAAGAGGCTTTTTTAAAGCGATATCCTCATGAACTTTCCGGAGGACAATTACAACGGGTAATGATTGCCATGGCCATTTCTTGTAACCCCAAAATTTTACTAGCTGATGAACCGACAACTGCTCTGGATGTAACTGTTCAAAAAGGTATTTTAAGCTTATTACGGAATCTTTGTAAAGAAGAAAATGTGTCAATGATTTTTATCTCTCATGATTTAGGGGTAATTAATGAAATTGCTGATTCTGTGACAGTTATGTATAAAGGAAAGATTGTAGAACAAGGGAATAAAGAACAGATTTTACACGCTCCTCAACACCCTTATACTAAAGGTTTATTAGCTTGTCGTCCCCGGTTACATCCTCAACTCGAAAAATTGCCAACAGTGGGAGATTTTCTGGAGCAAAGTACACCGATTCAATATAGAATTATTTCTCTCGAAGAAGAACAAATACGTACTCAGACAATATTACAACAACCAGATTCTTTACTATCTGTTAAAAACCTAACAGTTGAATTTTATAAATCAGGAGTTTTTGGAGTTAAGACTAATAATTTTAAGGCAGTTAATGATATTAGTTTTGATGTCTATCCGGGAGAAACATTAGGATTAGTTGGAGAATCAGGATGTGGTAAATCAACTTTAGCGAGAACGATTTTACGTTTAATTACTGCGACCAAAGGAGAAATTAATTTTAATGGAGATAATATTGCGAAACTTTCGAGCGGTAATCAAAAGTTAAGAGGTTTACGTCGAGAAATGCAAATAGTTTTCCAAAATCCTTATAATTCTCTTAATCCTCGGTTAAGTATTGGTCAAGCTATTATGGAACCTATGATAATTCATAAAACAGGAGGAAATGATAGTAAAAGAAAAGAAAGAGTCTCCTATCTTTTAGAAAGAGTGGGATTAAATCCCGATAATTTTAATCGTTATCCTCACGAATTTTCTGGAGGACAAAGACAAAGAGTTTGTATTGCTAGAGCATTATCTCTTAATCCTCGTTTTATAATTTGTGATGAGTCTGTTTCAGCTTTAGATGTATCTGTGCAAGCTCAAGTTTTGAATTTGTTAAAAGATTTACAACAAGAATTTAAGTTAACTTATATCTTTATTTCTCATGATTTAAGTGTAGTAAGATTTATGAGCGATCGCATTATGGTAATGAATAAAGGACAAATAGAAGAAATAAATTCTGCTGATAAAATTATTAATAATCCTCAGAAAGAATACACCAAAAAATTAATTGATTCTATTCCTCACTTCCCAGAAAATTTATCTTGGTTAAATAGGTAAGTTGTCTAAGTTCAAAATCGATCATTGGAAAATACCTAAAATCTAATATATTATTTTTATCTATTGTTAGATAAAATTGCTCATTGAATTTATTAGAGAATATCTTTATAATGATAGCATCTTTATTTTACTATTAGCTCAATCTCTCCCGTTTAATTAATTGACCCAACAGTGGATAATTATCCATTGTCAATTATCCATTATCCATTGTTAATTATCCATTATCTATTATGTCTAAGCAACAAATTAAAAAAGTCGCTATTGTTGGGGGAACTCATGGAAATGAATTAACCGGAATTTATCTGATTAAAAAGTTTACAAAAATTCCGAATTTTATTCAACGTTCTAACTTCGATACCTTAACTTTATTAGGTAATTTAAAAGCCATCAAATTAGTAACAAGATATGTAGATATCGACTTAAATCGTTGTTTTAGATCTCAAGATTTACAAAATCCAAACCTAAATAATTATGAACAAATAAGAGCCAAAGAAATTGCTCAAAAAATTCATCAAGAACAGGTTGATTTTATCATTGACTTACATAGTACGACTTCTGATATGGGCTTAACCATAATTTTAAACAGTAATCATCCTTTTCTATTAAAATTAGCCACTCATTTAACCTTAATAAATCCCTTAGTTAAAGTCTTACAATATGCTGCTATTCCTCAAAATCCTCCTTATTTAAGAAATCTTTGTCCTCTAGGATTAGCTATTGAAGTAGGAGCAATTCCTCAAGGGGTACTTAAAGCAGAATTATTTCATCAAACTGAAATTTTAATTAGCAATATTTTAGATTATATAGAACTTTATAATCGTCAAAAAATACCTAATACACCTAATAATTGTACAGTTTATAGACAAATTGGTATTATGGACTATCCTAGAGATAATTATGAAGAAATACAAGCTATGATTGCTCCTGAAGTGATAGACTATGAACCCCTCCATCCAGGTTCTCCAATGTTCCTACATTTTGATGGAAAAATCAGTGTTTATGAAGGAGATTCTATTATCTATCCTGTTTTTATTGGAGAAGCTGCCTATATTGAGAAAAAAATTGCTATGTCTTTAACCCTCAAACATCAAGTTAACTATTAAAGTAAATTGTTAATTACTAAGATTATCCTGAAAATAACGATGATATAATTCACAACTAGGTTGAGCTTCATCTCCTACTAAAATGATTAATCCCATACTCTCCAATTTATAAGCAATAGAAGGTTCTAATTGTATTCCTATCTCAGTTTTAACCACTTGTTTCATGCCTTCTGCTAACTCAGGAGAAGATTGTAAATTATTCCAATGACGACGTAAATGATCCCCATAAATTCCTCCTTGAGTTGGGGCTTTTTCTAATAATTCATTGTGGTAAATATTATTGGCACAAAAAGCATCTAATGCTAGACGAACCAAATAAGGATGTCCCCCCACCATCTCAATTAAATCTTGAGCAAATTGTTGTTTTTCTTGATCTTCTGACCAATCTAATCCATAATATTTAGCTAAAGTTAATACTTGTTCTAAATTAAATCCAGGTAACTTAACTTGTCGCCCTACATTAAAAGGAGATTGATTAGCATCTAACTTAATATAAACTTCTGTAGAATTAGCAATTACTAATCGTAAATTTTGCCAAATCTCTAAATTATTAGCTTCTTCATGCCAATAACGCAACATGGGTAAAAAATCTTTAGCAATATCAGGATGTTCAAACACTCGATCTAGATTATCTAATCCTAAAGCCAAAGGACAATTAATTTTTTCTAATAAATAACCTTGAAAATAAGTTTTACAACTGACTAAACTCCCAAATAATTCCTCATCCCAATAATCGTCAAGTTCAGGTTTAAACCCTAATTCTCGACTCACATTAGCAGAAAACCATCGTAAAAATTTATCTAAACTTGAGAACATCGCCCCTTCGACTGCCCGCAGATTTAGGTAAACTTTGCGATATTCAGCCGTCTCAGCTTGTGCTAAAATTGTATTTAATAAAGAAGTTTTGCCCATTTTTTCCGGGGCTTTAATGCGAATTAGGGCTCCAGATTTGAGAATTTCTTGACAACAATCAGACTCAATGGGAGGACGAGGAATATAAACAGGTGTATCCCATTTAATATTAGTATTTTGAGGATTAATCGGGGCAATATTGGGAAAAGTGGGAACATTTGTCTCTTGTTTCCATTGAGAATATTTGATATCCTTAAGCCATTCTCGTAGAATTTGGAATTTACCCGGCCCTTTGCTGTGGGGATCTAATTCAGGACAACCATTACATTGATTGCTAGAAAAGCAACTGTAAAGTTCTGTCATTTGCTTTTTATAAGTTTCATGACTTGCTGCTTCTGCGATTTCCCAAACTTCTGTATCCGGTTTACGCCAATTTTCATACGCAAAACGTACTAAAAAGATCTCTCTTAGTCGTCCCCGTAAATTTTGTTCGTTTGCCACTTCTTTTAAGAATTGATCCCAGCCTTTTGGTTTCATAGCGATCGCGTTATTAGATGATTCAGATCAAGGTGTTTCAGGATTAGCCTTGATAGCGGTTATTCAATCATTCTACTATTTTCTACTTTTTTCCATGTAGGAATCATCTTCGACCTTCTCGAAATCTGGAAATTTTGGGACTGACATCCCTAAATAATAGGTCTATTCTAAAGGTAGAGGGCAATAGCCCTAACCCTATAGTTAAAACCCTTGTGGTGTGAGTTAAGGAGATAACCTCATGATGAAACCTATGAAACGTCAACTAGCTTTAACAATAGTCCTTGCACTCTTCGTAATTTTCAGCGCGGAAGTTGCAGCAGTCGCCTCTAATAATAGTAACTCCGTTTCAGTGATCGCCAAAAATAACGAGTGTCCTAAAGGAGATCGTGACGATTGTAAAAAATAGACACTCTCTAGCTCTTTTCTTCCAGAAAAATTACTCATTTGTAAGCTGGGAAATTTCCTGGCTTTTCCTATAGTCACTTCCTCAGATTATATCAGTAAATCAACGTAATTAACCTAAAATAGTTTTTGATTTATCTACTTAAGATGGGAAGTATCCCCGTTTAATTCCATTTGCCAATTATTTTCATATCTGACTAATTTAACTAAACTGCATAAGGAAGTATTAACGGTCGGGTTTCCCTTAATTAATTCTTGAGTTATGGCTAATACTGATACTGAATGACCCACTAATAAGATATCCTCAGAATAATTAGTAATTAATTGTTTAATTGTTGTCCCTATGCGAGACATCATCCTTGTTTCTGTTTCGGGATAATTGGGGATAAGATATGAGGAATAATTCCAGTTAATACGAGGATAGTCTAATTCTAAAAGTTCTCTGGGATGGATTTGCGGATGTTCACTCATCCACTCTCGATTATGCCATTCTCCTAATCCTGATTCTAATTTAATATCAAGATTAAGGGTTTCTGCAATTTGATGTGCGGTTTGAATTGTTCGTAAAAAAGGTGAGGCAAAAATATGATTTATCTTTTCAAATTGTAACCGTTTTGCTAATTGTTTTGCTTGTATTATTCCATCCTCTGATAAAGGGGGATCATAACGACGTTTTGCTGTATTAAACCATTCAGGATTAACAAAATCTAAACGGTTTCCATGACGGGCAATCCAGACATTTTGATTATAACACATAAGTAATTTTAATAAAATAGCGACTCATCTTTGTATTTGATGTGCTTTGTTAAAGAGATCTAAAATTTTGTTAATAAAAGTTTCACCATCAAGTAGTTCTGTTTTTTCCTATGCTAAATTAATAATTAATGACAGACCTTATGTCTAATCCTATAAAGACTAAGTCCGCCTGTGCGGACAGCCATTCTAGGTTGCGTAGGCAACCTTTATTTGTATAGCTTAACTCTGAGCGAGTTAAGGTCTATCATTTGTAATAATTTAGCATAACTTGTCTGGTATAACCTTTTATTACTTTAATTATAACCAACCTTGTAACCGATAGATAATAATTCCTAAATATTCTTTTAAAGCTTGAGTTGTTTTAGCTAGACGACTTGCTTCGGGTAATAAATTAAAAATAACTGCACCAAAACTAATATTAGTTCCTCTTAAATCTGCTTCGCTAATTAAAAAGTCTGTAGGGGCAGGAATAACGTTAATTCCTTGTTTTTTAAAGATAGCTAAAGAACGAGGCATATGTAAAGCTGATGTCACTAATAATACCTCATTTATGTGTTTTTCTTCTAAAATCTTATTGACATTAATTGCATTTTCATAAGTATTTAATGATTCTGATTCTTGAATAACTGCTGTTTGAGGAACTCCCATTAATTGTAATAATTGAGTCATGTCTTTTGCTTCTGGTTCTTGTCCCCCTAACCAATCAATTCTTCCCCCTGATGCAATAATTAAAGGTGCTTTTTTATCTTGATATAATTTAGCTGCATAAATCACGCGATCGCCTTGTTCATTAACATCTACCATAGGACGAGGAAAAGTGGCTGATTTAGTCGCACCTCCTAAGATAATAATTGCTTCAGCTTGGGGAATTTCTTCTTTGTTTAAATATTGCCATTCTAGAGATTTAACTAATTCATTACTCACCCAACCATTACTAGATATTAGGATAATAATTAAAGCTAAAGCGAGGGGTATTTGTAGTTTAGATGACTTTCGCCATGCTAAAAATAAAGTAACGATAAGTAACACAGTTACTAAACCTAATGGATAGAAAAATAGAGGAATTAGTTTAGATAAAAATAAGAAACTCATTTTATACAATTAATCTAAAATTAGTGGTTCTACCAGACAAGTTATGCTAAATCATTACCAATAATAAACCTTAACTCGCTCAGAGTTAAGCTATACAAACAAAGGTTGCCTACGCAACCTATAATTCAGTCCGCTTTCGTGGACTTCGTTTTTATAGGATAAGGCTTTAGCCTTTTATTAATTGTTAGTTTAGCATAGTTTGTCCGGTAGAACCAAATTAATGCTCAATAGTAATAGGTAAACCATCTTGAAAAGCAATTAATTGATTAGGTTGTAAAGCTGTCCAGATTTCATTATCAGTTAAAGGAGTTGTCGCTATTATTGCTACGCGATCGCTTTCACGAGTTAACGCTTTAAAATCCACTGTAACATCTTGATCAATTAAATGAGCCGCCCCAAAAGGAGCTTGTCTTATAATATAATGTAAGTTAGTGGAACAATGGGCAAAAAATGACTCACCATCAGAGAGTAAATAGTTAAAAATTCCATGATTAGCTAAAGATAAAGTAATTTTATTGAGAGTATAATAAAGTTTTTTTAATGGGGGTTTATCATGAGGGAATTCTTGACGTAATTGATCTAAAATAAAACAAAATGCTTGTTCACTATCAGTAGTGCCTACAGCTTGATAAAATTGATAATTATTAGGTTCAAAAGTCAGTAAATCTCCATTATGAGCAAATACCCAATATCTGCCCCAAAGTTCCCGTCGAAAAGGATGACAATTTTCTAACTTAATTTCTCCTTTGGTTGCTTTACGAATATGAGCAATAACATGGGTAGAATGGATAGGATAACGTTTTACTAATTCAGCAATAGGGGAAACAGTAGAAGGTTTTGCATCTAAAAATAATCGACAACCTTTACCTTCAAAAAAAGCAATTCCCCAACCATCTTGATGTTCATCTGTTTTTCCTCCTCGTTCACAAAATCCTTCAAAAGAGAAACAAATATCAGTCGGGATATTACAATTCATTCCTAATAGTTGACACATATTAATATTAGATAGTTTAGGTTTATTTTGTCTTAAGATTTAGACTGTTAATTAAAATTCTTCTCGTTGATCAATGTTTCAATCAATAGATAAAATTGGGTTGACGGATTTTTGAGATTATCTTCTATATTACCATTATCAATATGAAATTGCTCTAAACGTTTAGCATTATTAATAGCAGTATTCATTTTATCTGATATCTTATTAAAGATTTCATCTGCTTTATCATAATTAAATATAGGTTTATTGAGATTTTTAATGATGAGCATACTTAACAACACCTAATAGATCACTATTTTTACTAGGTTGAACTTTAATATCAAGGGTTGAAAGTTTTAATTCTTTTTTAAAGGCTTCAAAATAATTATACTCAGTTTCTTCTCCTTCCACAACAATCAAAATAGATTTTCTAGGATTACGAAACCTTGAATCTTTTCTTTTTAATGATTCAGTAGATCTTGGATTTCTCTTAGGCATAATTAAAACTGAAATTCACCGATAAAAGGAATTGCACCATATCTTCCTTGTAAATAAACCTTTTGTAAGGATTCATTTTTTAAATCAAATTCTATTAATTTATCTGAGTTTTTGAGATGACGTAAAGTTGTGATAGAAAAAATTTCCAAACCCTATATATAGTCACGCGGTTTAAATGCACAACAGCTTATAAGGCTTTTACCCTTTTTGTCAAAGCCCTAGTAAATAACATAACATGGCACTAATAAGAGAAAGTGTGCTTAAATTTTAATTAGTATTATTTTCTAATCTATTTCACTAGGAGTAATCATGAAACGTTTTTTGACTCAACTTGCAGCTACATCTGCGGCTACCATTACGTTGTCAATGGCGATCGCACAACAAGCTCAAGCCATCACCTTTAATTTTAACTGGCAAGGGAGCGGTGGTTATTCAGCAACTGGTATGTTCGGCTATGATGAAACTACAGCCCCAACTATTATTTCTGAAAATGGTCCTGGAACGACTAACGACCTAGATTTCTTGATGGTTTCTTTCTTCGGTCCCGGCAACACCCCTATCGTCTCACCCTTTGCTACATATAATACCGTTGTTAATGGGGTGTCTCAATCTCGTTTTTTCAACTTCAACTTTAATACTGTTACTAAAACATTCTTTGGTCCTTTTGATGTAGGAGGAGGTACGGGTGTAATTGGAGAACAATTCCTACAAGGAACAGTTGGTACTCTCTTAGAATTAAAGCAAGATGTCAATCAAAATCCTGCAAACCCTCCAACTATCTTATCTCGAAATTCTGGGTCTATTACAGTTACTCAAAAAACCCCTGAACCTACTTCTATTTTAGGCTTATTAGCCTTGGGAGGATTGGTTGCTGGTTCTACTATCAATAAGAAACAGAAAGCCAAATAAACAAAGGCCGACTTAAGATATCAATAATCGATAAAAAATGGGTAACTTAATATAAGTTACCCAAATCATTCAATCATAAACCATGATTGAATTTCTAATCCTAGTGCAGAACTATACAGCAACAGTGGTTTTAGTTCCAGCAGTCAATTCACCTTTAGCATACTTATTAGCATAATCTTCAAGAGACATTTGCTTGATTTTGCTGGCATTTCCGGCAGTCCAGAACTGTGTATAACGCTCAAAACAAACTTGCTTCATGTAAGTAATAGAAGGTTTCATGAAGTGACGGGGGTCAAAGTTAGAAGGATCTTTAGCAGCAGCTTCACGAATAGCAGCAGTGATCGCCAAACGGTTATCGGTGTCAATATTGACCTTACGAACCCCACTCTTAATACCTTTTTGAATTTCTTCAACAGGTACACCGTAGGTTTCAGGAATCTTACCACCGTATTCATTGATCATATCAATCCATTCCTGAGGAACAGAAGAAGAACCGTGCATTACCAGGTGAGTATTAGGCAAAAGAGCGTGAATTTCTTGGATACGACTAATGGCTAAAACATCGCCAGTAGGTTTTTTGGTGAATTTATAAGCACCATGACTGGTACCGATGGCAACTGCAAGGGCATCAACTTGAGTCTTAGTTACAAATTCTACCGCTTCTTGAGGATCAGTTAATAATTGATCATGGGAAAGCGCGCCTTCAAAACCATGGCCATCCTCAGCTTCACCTTTACCAGTTTCGAGGGAACCTAAACAACCGAGTTCACCTTCAACACTAGCACCCACAGAGTGAGCAACTTTTACCACTTCAGCAGTAACGTTAACGTTGTATTCAAAGCTGGCAGGGGTTTTAGCATCTGCTTCTAAGGAACCATCCATCATCACACTGGTAAAACCGTTGCGGATAGCACTGTAGCAGGTTGCAGGACTGTTACCATGATCTTGGTGCATGGCAATGGGAATATGAGGATAGCTTTCTGCTGCGGCTAAAATTAAATGACGGAGGAAGTTTTCCCCTGCATATTTACGGGCACCGCGAGAAGCTTGTAAGATAACGGGGCTGTCGGTTTCGTCAGCAGCCTGCATAATCGACAGGATTTGCTCTAAATTATTGACATTGAATGCAGGAATACCATAACCGTTTTCTGCCGCGTGATCTAAAAGCAGCCGCATAGGTACGAGCGCCATATATGTCCTCCTAATCTATATCTTTTATTTTGTCAGTGAGTCGTCAAGAAAATTAATTCTCTTATTTGTTAATCTTAAGATAGTTTTCAGTATTTGACTCACTTGATTTAAAACTTTTTTAGATACATATTTTGGTTGATTTGTCAAGTCGATTTTAAAGACATTTCGGTGCAATTTAGTGCTTGTGTGCTTTGATTGTTTGAGCTTTCTCGTTGAACCTCCACTACCGTGCATACGAGTTGATTCCCATATAGACTCAATATAAAGCCGCCCTAAAACGGCGGGGTTTTAAACCCAAATTTTCGATAAAATATACATACTCTAAAAACGCCCCCAGGAATAACCCCCTGGGATTTATCATATGATCAAAAAGAACGTTAAGGGAAAATACTGCGTAACCCTTCTTCCTGGTGATGGCATTGGCCCTGAAATCTTGGCAGTAACAGTAGATGTACTCAAAGTCATTGGTAAACAATTTGACATCCCATTCGACTTTCAAGAAGCCCTTATCGGTGGGGCCGCTATTGATGCTACAGGAGAACCTCTACCCGCAGAAACTCTCCAACTTTGTCGTAATAGTGATGCTGTTTTGTTAGCAGCTATTGGGGGTTATAAATGGGATGAATTACCCCGTCATCAACGCCCTGAAACCGGACTGTTAGCCATTCGCGCTGGCTTAAATCTGTTTGCTAATTTACGTCCAGCGACGATTTTACCTCAATTAATTGATGCTTCTAGTTTAAAACGAGAAGTGGTTGAGGGTGTTGATATTATGGTCGTCCGAGAATTGACTGGGGGCATTTATTTTGGCCAACCTAAAGGCATTTTTACCACTGAAACCGGAGAAAAACGGGGAGTCAATACTATGGCTTATACAGAGTCGGAAATTGACCGTATTGCTAAGGTTGCTTTTGAAACTGCCCAAAAACGCCAAGGAAAACTCTGTTCAGTTGATAAGGCTAATGTCTTAGATGTTTCTCAATTATGGCGCGATCGCGTGACTTTAATGGGGCAAAAATACCCAGATGTAGAACTATCTCATATGTATGTGGATAATGCGGCCATGCAGTTAGTGCGGGCCCCTAAACAATTTGATACTATCGTCACGGGCAATTTATTCGGGGATATTCTCTCGGATGCGGCCGCCATGTTAACCGGAAGTATTGGTATGTTACCTTCTGCTAGTTTAGGCTTAGAAAAACCGGGTCTATTTGAACCTGTTCATGGTTCGGCCCCAGATATTGCAGGCCTTGATAAAGCTAACCCTTTGGCGCAAATTCTCAGTGCGGCTATGATGTTACGCTATGGTTTAGAACAACCCCAAGCCGCAGATAAAATTGAACAAGGGGTTTTAGAGGTGTTAGCCCAAGGTTATCGCACGGGGGATATTATGTCTTCTGGGATGAAAGCATTAGGTTGTCGCGCTATGGGAGATGTGTTATTGAAGGTTTTGGAATCTTAACTAGGGATTTATTCGTCTTTTGATAGAGACCGATTTGATTGGGATAAACTACAATCAAGTGAAAGTGTGGGGAGACACAGCAGTGGCATTTGCATCTCAAGGAAGACAAACCAGAAACCCAGCAATTGAACCGATTATCCTCGATCCATTGCTATTACGGGCGGCGCAAAAAATTTATCGTACTTATTGCGCCTTCCATCCTCATCGGGGTCATCGTCCCTATGGTATCGCTATTCATACTAAAAGTCATCGAGGACAACTTATTTTTCGGGAAAATCCTGTATTATTGCCAGGGGAATGTTTTGTTTCTATTAAACAATTAGAAACTCAGCTTTATTGATGAGAATGACCAAAGAGTAATACATAACATATTACATCCGTAACACGAAAAGCGATCGCACAAAAGCAGTAAATAAATATTAGTAAAGAGGAGACGGGGGGCAATAATTGGACTCTACTACGGCCAAGACTCAGGTAAACAAAACTAAATAGTCGTCCCAATTATTACCCCCACGTGCATAAAAACGTTTTCCTCTTTCATTATAACCATAGCCATAATCTTCTCTATTATCCATGCCCGCCTCATCTATATAAACTCTTTGCTCAGGTTTATATCTAGCTATTTCTTCAGAGAATTTCTGTCTAGCGAAGTCTCCTGTTTCTTTAAGACGCTTCAGCCATAAATCTATGGTATTACGACTAATGTTGAATAGTTCGCTTGCTTCACTCTTTTTGAGTCCATCAAGCTCGGTGCTTTCGCACTCGCGCAGCGAGACCGCATTAATGACTTTCTGGCGCAGGTCATAACTGTAGGGTTTAGCCATAGAGAAGAAAAGTTTAAGGGTCTTTCTCTATTCTATGTCCTAATCGCCCTGGCGATTGCTATACATGGAGAGGAGAAGAAGTCAAGCCAGAAATGTTATTTAAACCGGAAACAAAAACCCAGAATTAAAGTAAAAAATAAATACTGGAAATAAGCACCCCTGGAAGAACCCCCAGGGGTTTAAAACTGAAGAGGTAATGTATTTAAAGGAAAAAACCACCCTATTTTTAGGGTGGTGGAGGTCAACTGATACATCTGAGGAGGAAATCAAGATGTAATGAAAACTGTAAAGATTTTTCTGACTAAATAACTGACAAAACAATTATTTTGGCTATTAAATGTTATAATTAAAAAGACTTGGAATTAAACGTTATTTTCGATTGTTGTAGTTCTAACGAGAAAAGGATTAGAAAAGTTTCTAGCCGATAAATAATTAAAAAATAGTCCACTTACTATTAGGAAAGCAAGAATTACGACGCTTTGGAAAATAAATTGATTAACTTTCATGATTGTTTTCTGCGTGACTCGTATCCCTCTACACCTATTAGAATAACCCCAAACACCAGAGGAAAACTTCATCCATGTTGGTGTTTAAGTATCACCTAAGCGGGTGAATTATCCTCAGGAGAGATCAGGGAGAAAGACGCTTTGTCTCCTCCCTAACGGCTATTATCGTCTCATTTTTTTATCTCGGTCTTGACGACGGCGATCGCGCCATTCTACAGTTGTTAGGTAAAGGATACCCCCACTGACCAAGACTAGGAGGACGACAGCAGATACAAACAGAACATCGAGGATAGATATTGTTTCCACTGTTTAGAAACCGTTACGACCCCAAACGACCATGGCAATAGACCAAGTAAATAAGGCTAATACGCTAACCCAACCGAGAGCCAAAATATCCATAGCTATGTGTGTCTCTTAAAAATCTGAGTCTTCAAAACTACAGCAACTATGATACTTCTATTTGTGATGTTGTGGATCAATTGGGAGCAGATGTGTCAAATTTAGAACGGTTAGAATCAGTTAAAGCTGGGGTTTTAGGGGCAATTACCTTTATTATTCCCTATTTTCTTACCCTCAGACTCCATGATGTCCTTTGGGAATATACCCCCATCCCCCCACTCACTCTGGGATTAAAATTAGCGATCGCCCTCATCAGTGGGTTTTTATTTGGGGTCACTTACCGCTATATTATTCGCAATGAGACCAATTCTCATCTTAAAGATGGAGCAGTTTTTGCCTTTGGATTAATTCGGGGATTAGTACCTTTAGAAATGTCACCCCAGGTTCTAGACAGTTTAGGAGAAATCAGTATCTTAGGTATAGAAAGTATTCTCTGTTTTGCCATAGTTCGGTTTAGTATTGATTTTGCTTTACATCGCCATTGGATTAAACCATTTCTTCTTATGTCTCAACCTGACCTAACCATTACTCTTAAATTATTTGCTGCTTATCAAGAAGCTTACGGAATATCCCAAATTAGTCGTAATTTTCCCTCACAAACAACTGTTAAAGCTGTTTTAGAGACTTTAATTGAGGAACATCCTGAATTAGAAAAATGGCGTGAGGTTACTCGGTTTGGGGTGAATTTTCAATTTGTTGAGGCTGATATATTACTTCAGGATGGGGATGAGGTGGTATTTATTCCTCCTGTCAGTGGAGGTTAAATAATTGATAATTGATAATTGATAATTGATAATTACCTCTCCCTAGAAATATTGAACAGTTAGTTAATCATGGGGAATTCACGATCACAAAATTCTAACGATTTCCCCATCGAGGTCTGCCCAAAGTAGTAATATAAAGGACAGCTTCATCTTGGGGAATTCCTAATACTTCATTGACTTGATCATCAAAAAATCCTCCAATACCACTGACTCCTAAATTGAGACGAATAGCTGCTAAATTGAGTCTTTGTCCTAAATGTCCTGCATCCATATGTAAATAACGATAAACGCGATCGCCATATTTAGCAACGGCTTTTTCTAAGTCTGCTGTATGAAAAATTAACACTCCTGCATCTCGTCCTAATTCTTGTCCTAAACAAAGATAATGTAGTTCTTGACGAAAATTTTTAAAGCGAATTTGTCGTAATTCTTGAGCTTTTGGGGCATAATAATAACAGCCTTCTTCTAATCCATTTACTCCCGATACGGCCATAAATGTTTGAATTAAACTTAAATCAAAATAATCGGGATGAGAATTTAATCCTTGTTCCTTATAATCTTGGGGTTGATAAGTAAAATTTAACAAAAGATTGAGTTCTTCTAAGGTTAAATTTTCTCCTGTATAAGCCCTAGTTGAACGTCGTTTTAAAATGGTACTTTCCAGGTCTAATAATTGTTGTCCCCAGTTAATAGGTGAGGTTTGAGTAGCTACTTTTAAGCAAAAGGGAAAATTATACTTATCTTCTAAAGAAAAATCTGAATTATTTTGCGATAAACTTGATAATTCTGATTGTCTAATTTCTGTTGCTTGATGAAAATAATTTAATAATTTACCATCAGCAAGAGAGGGATAATCTGTATGAATATCTGAGGGTAAAGCAGTTTGATGAGACAGAGTGGGAAAAGAGTCTAATTGATCAATTAAAGGAATAACGGCGATCGCCCCTTCTTGTTCAGGATCGAGGTATAATAGATCATTGAGGGCTTGATCTTGAAATCCCCCGATTAAATAGGCTTGATAGTCAGTCATGGCACTTGCTAAGTCAATATTCCCCAATAAATGCCCTGTATCTAGGAAAATACGCCGATAAGCCCGATCTTCATATCGCCAAGCGGAACGGTAAAAAATAGCGGTTGTCACCATAGCTAAAGAGGCAATATCTAAAGCTTTATCGGAGAAACAAGCCGATTGTAGGGATGTCCAGACATCATTGTCCCAAAAATGTAGCAAACAATGAGTTTGAGCCTGATAATGATATAATCCAGGGGGTAATAGAGGAGTTCCTTTAGAGATAAGATAGACTTCAGCCGGATAGAGTCCGCCAGCAGAAGGGGCTGCCCGCAAATAAAGAGGCTCGCCCATTGTAGCTATTTTAGCAGTTAAACCGTAACTACAAGCCAAAAAACGCGATAATCTTAACCATTGTTTGGCTGTGGGATCGGTGGGGGATTTATCGGATAAATAGGGCGTAAGATCGTAAGAATTGCCGATTTTATAGGTTTTAAAAGGGATAGGTTGTTGTGACCAGTCTAGACCCTTATTTTTAGTGGCAATGGTTTGAGGATCATATTTAGTACGTTCATGATAATGAGTAGCGATCGAGGTTTGCAGATTAGGCATAAAAATGATTCAATTATTGCTGTGATATTAAGGAGGAGGAATCGGCAGAATCTAATGACCTATTTTAGCTGAAACAGTCCAGTATGAAACTATTTAAATTGATGTTGGGTTTCGTGCCTCAACCCAACCTACAAGAGTAGGGATCACGCTTAATGATCCTTATTTTAATTATAAAGCCTGCCGCAGCAGGCTTTATTTATCTAGTCCCTATTTTTTGGGGGATATAATGATTTAAACAGCAGAAGTTTGACGAATGACATAATGCTGTTCTGGGGCCGGATAACCTACCTGTCCAAAGGTTTCCTGAATAGTTTTATTAGTCTCAAAATAGACTTGCCAATAATGATCATTATGGCAGTAGGGACGAACCGCTAAAACAGGACCAGCTAGATTAAATTCTAAGATGTCCACTTCAGGACTAGGATTTTGCACCACATTAGGAATTTGGCTTAATCTTTCTTTGAGAAAATTAATCGCTTCGCTAGGATTAACACTATGATTTAATTGGGCAAGCAGTTCAACACGACGACAAGGATTCGTAGAAAAGTTTTGAATGTTATCTGAGAAAATTTTGTTATTACCAATAATGGTTCTAACATTATCCATTGTATTAATGGAGGTCACAAATAAGCTAATTTCTTCAACAGTTCCGATGACACCTCCAGCTGAAATAAAATCACCCACACTAAAAGGACGCAAGATGACAAGAAATACACCGGCCGCAAAGTTAGCCAATAATCCTCCCCAAGCTGCCCCAATGGCAATACCGGCCGCCGCTAATAACGCCGCAAAAGAGGTGGTCTCAATGCCAAAATAACCAAGAATAGCGACAATTAGCACTATTTTCAGGGCTATTCCTAAAAAACTTGACAGATAAGCGATTAGGGTCGGTTCAATGCTTTGTCTTTTCAGGATTCGAGACAATAATCGAATACCTGTAGTAATTAACCACTGACCCACTATCCATAACAGAACGGCCCCAATGAGTTTGAGTCCAAACCCTGCCAGTTGACTTTTGATGGTTTCTAGGAAAACGTTAACTTGTACTGTATTCATTTGATGTACTACCCGTAATATTCGGTAAAGTATTTTTACTTAATACCATAAAAGGATCATTGACGAATTTCAATGAAGCTTTGAGGCTAAATTAACAATTATTTACTTTATTTACCGATAATTTTAGACAATCTTAGTTATTGTGACTTGAATCAGGAATTTGTATACTTCCCTCACTGACTAATACTGACTGTCCCCCAACTCGAATTTCTGTGATGTTTCCTGCCTGTTTTTGGGTCGTTATTTCTAAAATAGAGGGTCTTCCCATCTCAAACCCTTGTTCTACTCGCCAATGTAACTTTCCGTCGTTTAAACTGTCTCGTCTGGCTAAATATCCCCCCAAAGCGGTTGCGGCTGAACCTGTGGCGGGATCTTCCATAATTCCCATTGACGGGGCAAACATCCGCGATCGCAGATGAGATCCGGGTCTTTCTGGGTCGAAACAAAAGACATAGATACAATTTGCCCAATTATTGCCTAAAATTTGTTGCCAGCGATCGCGGTTAAACTGTATCCGTCTTAATGTTTGTCGGTTGTCTAGTCCAATAAACAAAAAAGGAAGGCCACAAGAGACAATTTGAGGAGAATAGTCATCTTTTCGCAAGTCTTGGGGATCTAAGCCTAAAATTGAGGCTAATTCCCTAATTGATGGGGTTTCATCGCTGAATTCTGGGAGTTTAGCGGCTGTCAATTCGGTATAAAGGGGTTTTCCCTGTTGACTCCGAATAGTTACAGGAACGGGCCCGACTCCTTCCTCAAAAATAACAATTATTTCGGGTTCATTGAGAAGAATTTCACCAATTAAACCTAAAATATAAGCGGTTCCTACTGTGGGATGACCAGCAAAAGGTAATTCGGTTGTGGGGGTAAAAATTCGTAATTGTCGAGTTCCTCCGGGGGTTTGGGGAGGTAAAACAAAGACGGTTTCTGAGTAGTTAAATTCTGCAGCTATTTGCTGCATTTGTTGCGTTTTTAATCCGGTTGCATGGGGTAAAACGGCTAAAGGGTTGCCACCAAAAATGCGATCGGTAAATACATCGGCGGTATAAAATTGATACTTTTTCATCGATTATTACATAGAGAAAATATCACTAATATTAATTTTTATGTCAGGAAAAGCCAACGGAAAGATAGTTGTTCCTAATAACCATTCAGTTGTTTGTTCATAGTTATTTGAGGAAGGGAAACGGTAAGTAATGAGTTTTCTCCCCTTAACATCAACAACCCAGTATTCGGGAATGTTTTCTTGAGCATAAATTTTTTTCTTCACTGAAGTGTCATAATCTAAGGTAGATTTTGATACTTCTACTAACAAAAGAATATTGTCAGCATAAGGGTGATGTTCCAGATATTTGGATCTCGGAAGTTCAACAACTGCAATATCTGGTTCAGGTTCAGAGTTAGATAGAGTAACTGGTTTATTTTCTCGTACATAGGCACGTTTTTGTGTAAGTTGTTCGAGTTTTTTTGTGAGATTTTCTGCAAAATAAGTGTGTTCTGTTCCTTCTGGAGACATTTCTAAAATTAATCCCTCAATGAGTTCCACACGGCGATCTACTAAAAGTCCGGTTTCTATCATTTTATGATAGTTTTCCAGAGAAAATTGGGCAATAGGTAGGGTTGTTTTCATGGTTAATAAATACGACGCTTTTGTTAACTATTTTTTGCTTCTAAATTAGCTAAACGACTCTTAAGTTCTTGGTTCTCTTCTTTGAGTTTATCTAATTCTTCTCTTAATTCTTTTAGTCCTTGATCTGATCCTAATTTTTTCTGCACTTTCTTAACAGCTTCTTCGGCGGCCCGTCGTACCCTTCCATCGGGAGTTCTGTCAGCTAAACTTTGTAAAATACGAATAGCTTTTGGGGTTTCCATTTGTCCCAATGCACTCGTAATAGCAACTTGAGTTAAGAAAAAAGTTTCTTGAGAAATTCCCTCTAATATGTCAATAATTTCTTGTAATTTATTAGAAGTTTGTCCAGTAGAAACAGTTCCTAATGCTCGAATTGCTGCTAACCTTAATGGTTGAGGGATTCCTAGTTTAGTATACTTGGCAATGATATCAACAGCATTATCAGAGGTTTTTAGTTGACTTAATCCACCAATTGCACCTGCTCTTACTACTTCATTCCAGCCAGATTTTGTAGTTAATACTTGGTTTAATAATTCAATTACTTCTTCTTCTTTTTCTTTTAAGGTTCCTGATAAGATACTCCCTAAACTTCGGGCGGTTTGTGCTTCTACATAATAACTAGCATCTCCTTGTTCTAAGTGAGATTTTAAGGTTTGATAACTAACCAAGGTTTTGATTTCTTGTAAGCTTTCTATAACGGCACGACGCACTCTTGCATTTTCATCATTTAATCCTTTAATTAAAGCTTCTCCTGCTTGATCTAATTTGACTTTTCCTAGTTGTTTTGCTGCTTCAAATCTGACCCCCCAAAAGGGATCTTTTGTCAAGCTTTCTTCTAAAGATTTTATCGCTTCTAAATTTCCTTTTTTTGCTAAAGCAGTCGCAGCATAAATTCGAGAAACTGGATCAGGATCATGTTTAAGTTGGGCTTTTAATTCAGCAATAGGATACTCTAATTCAACGGTTTTGAGAAAATAATTATTAACGTCAAAACTGATAAAATCCGGTTTATTTTCTAAGGGAAAATAAAAGCTTTGTTGTGGTTCATTGAGACGAATAGTTAAAGTTTTGATTGCTTTATTATCATCAATATAGCCAAACCCAATAGGAATTTTTAGATCAAATAATTCTTTGTTCTCATTGTTTTTGTCCTTGATTTGTGTTTGAGTAACAGTAAGTTTTGCCAGGGTATTATCTGCATCCCAACTATAGGTTACTTTATAGTCAGGATGTCCACCTCGGAACACATATTGATCAAATAGATATAATAAATTATATCCAGTTGATTGTTCAATAGCCCTTAATAAATCAATAGTTTCGACAGTTTTATGGGCATTTTCATTGACAAAAGTATGAATAGCTTGGTCAAATAATTCTTCTCCTAAAATGCCCCGTATCATGTGATAAACACAGGCCCCTTTTTCGTATAAATGTCTGTCATATAATTCAATTGCTTCTCGATAAATATGGGTGACAATGGGACGACGATAACGGGATGAATCTTCATCTAAATAACTTCTAGCTTCTTTTAATAAATAATAAGCAGCATCATCTTTTCCATATTCTTGTTCTGTCCATAAGACCTCAGAATAAGAAGCCATTCCTTCTTTAATCCAAGCGTGTGACCAATGTTTAATAACAACTAAATCACCAAACCATTGATGGGCTAATTCATGAGCGACTAAACTTTCTGTCCATTGATTATCAATGGCTGCTCTTTCATCTAATAAACAGCGATCTGTTAATAGGGTAGTAGAGGTATTTTCCATCCCTCCAAAAATGAAGTCATCTACACATACTTGAGCATATTTAGGATAGGCATAAAGATAACCAAATTTAGCTGAGAAAAACTCAATCATACGAGGTGTTTTCCCCATACTTATTCTGCCTTGTTCTTCTCGTCCTTTTTCTACATAATAGGTAACATCAATGTCTTGATATTTGTCTTTGATTTCACTAAATTCTCCTACTGCTAAGGTCATTAAATAGGTAGGATGGATTTGTTTTTGTAACCAATGATAAATTATCTTGTCTCCGATGATTTCTGTGGCGATTAACTCTCCATTAGAAATGGCCGTAAAATTATTAGGAACTGTTACTCTAATTTCTGAGGTTGCTAGTTGTCCAGGATAATCAAAACAAGGAAACCAAAAGCGAGAATCTTCGTCTTCTCCTTGCGTCCAAACTTGTGTAGGTTTGTTGGGATAATATTCGTCTGATCCGACAAAATATATACCCCTTTGAGGTTGGTTGACTTGATAATTAATAGTTATTTTAATCGGTTCTTCTTGTGTCGGTTGTAGAAGATGAATAGTTAACTGTTCTCGGTTATAATTGAAAGGCTGACTAATATTATTAATTAATACAGACTGAATATCTAAATCTACAGCATCGAGGGTTAATTGATTGATTCCACTGCGAACAGGAGTTAAGGTAATTGTACAGGTTCCTTGAAAGCTTTTGTGCGGAATATTTAAAGATAAATCTAGAAAAATATGATTAACTTGTCCAGGACGATCTGGGTTATAGTGAGGGGTAGCTCCAGGTAATTCAAATTTACGGTTATTGTTTTCACTGTCTAAATTTTTAATACTCATATTTTTCCAGGATGAATAGGTTTCTCGATTGAGTCTTCTTCCATTGTATCATTAAAATGGCTGAAGCCCTTACTACCGAACAAATATATATGTTGTTTGCTGTTATGATATGATGAAGTGACTATCTCAATAGTTAAATTTATCATTATTAATCATCATGAATCAACCCGATATCAATATAACTCAAAAAGTTCAAGAGTTATCCTTAGAATCTTTACAAAATAATGATCCTACAGGATGGTTTGACAGACTTTATGGAGAAGCAAACGGTGATACAACTCAAGTCCCTTGGGCTAGAATGACTGCTCATCCTTGTTTACAAAATTGGTTAGAAACCTGGCGTGGGGACATAAAAATCTATAAGCTAGACTTAATCAGGGATATAGCCCGTCGTCCTCGTCGATAATAGGCGCGTTTTTCGGGGCTTAATTGCATTAATGCCTGGGCTTCAACGGTAAATAAATCACAAGAGTCAACCCAATCTTTTCCATGAAGACCGATATAAAAGTTACTGTGTCTCCGTCGCATTTTCTTGTTTTTTCTGACTCTCCCCACATATTTTGCCAATCCTTTCTCTTTAATAATTTTTCCAGAAAATGTTGCCATTGAATAAGCTAGAGTAATCAATATAATTAAGGAAGTAAGGCGATGTCCTGTTAATTTCGTTCTTTCTAAATCATAACCACCTTTCTTAAAATCCCGAAACATTTCCTCAATACAAAATCTCTTTTTATAAGCGTCAATCGTCTCATCAATACTGGTTAAATTTGTGATAATAAACCAAGCTTCTTTTGTCTCTATTCCTCTATACTTCTTTTTCCATTTCGCCACTATATTACTGCCTATAAATCCTTTTGTTTTCGTAACTTTAACTCCTTGATAAAATAAAGACATTCCTGAAGATAATCCTAAATCTTTTAGTCGCGTCCACATTTCCTTTTCTACTTCAATATAGTTGCTTTTCTTCAATCTGAGTGCATAATAAACTCTTTTTTGTCCATGTAACCATTTTGCTAGTTCAACTGAGCAGAATTCTCTATCCCCTAAGACAACTATTTTATATTCTTTTAGAAAGAGTAATATTCGGGCTAATATACTTTTCTGTGTGTCAAAGTTACTATTACCGATGTGATCTAGCAACTCAAAATATAAGGGAATTCCTCTATTATCAATTACCAGACTTACCATCAAAATATTAATCAACCCCCATTGGGTTCTATCTATGGCAATATGTAAGACATCTCCTGTACTAAATGATTGCTTTAACCACTGTTTTATGATAGGTATCCATACTCCTTCAATTGTCAAACAAGGAATCTCGAAAAACCGTTTTAACTTTTTTCTCTTACTTTCAAATAAAATGGGACTGGGAAAATAACTAGCTAACTCATAAAACCTAATTTTCCTATATACTTGCACTAATTCTATCATGATTAACAGTATTAAATATTCCGATTTTTTCAGATACTTTGTTAAATGGTTGTTATAAATTTCTGGTAACATTTTGGGTTTAGACGGCGATCGCTAAAAAAAGAACATTTTCTTTTTACCATGTTTTGCTCTTTTCGTCATCTGGTAAGGCTTTCAGGGTTTCATGTCCCCACGCCAGGTGATTGTGACATAATTTAGCCTTAAATAGAATCTAATATTTTGCGACGTTTTTCTTCAAATTCTTCGGCAGTAATAATTCCCTGATCATAAAGTTTTTTAAGTTCCAACAAGGTGGCAGCTTTATCTTTCGATCCCACATTCCGCTTTTATGTAATTGTTTTTGATACCTGAATGTAACAATCTGATAACTTATGGAAAATTTTGTACCTTAGATTGTTTACAATAGGAGCTTAGTCCCTAATAACTTCAGTCTTATCAGGTGAGGCATGACCAAAACGGTTGCAGATGTAATGACCCCCAATCCGATTACGGTGACTCCCCAAACTCCCCTACCCGAAGCTATCCGAATTTTGGCGGAAAAGCGTATTAGTGGGTTGCCTGTGGTCGATGATTCAGGAAAATTGGTAGGCGTAATCTCAGAAACGGATTTAATGTGGCAAGAAAGCGGGGTCGAACCTCCTCCCTACATTATGATCCTTGATAGTGTGATTTATTTGCAAAATCCGGCTCGCCATGAAAAGGAAATTCATAAGGCTTTAGGTCAAACTGTTGGAGAAGTAATGAGTGATCATCCTATCAGTATTAAATCCTCTCAATCTCTTAAAGAAGCGGCTCATTTGTTACATGAAAAGAAAATTCGCCGTCTTCCTGTAATTGATGAAACTAATGGCCAAGTGATTGGCATTCTTACTCAAGGAGATATTATTCGTACAATGGCTCAAAGTTAATTAGAGAAAGGATTAATCTTTTAATTTTTGAACAAATTAGACTCAAGTTTAAAGGGTGGGGAAAAAATGACAGCCATGATAAAAAATGTCTCTAATAATGTCATTGATAATTATATTGAGCGTGTCACAGAATTAAGTCAATCGAGTCAGCATATTCCAACTACTGAAGAATTAGAAACTATCGCGGCTGAATTAGGTATTGACCCCCAAGAAATTCAGGCGGCGCAAAAACAATCTCATGATCATTTTATTCGCGCTCAAGGTTATATGCGCCTTAAACATTGGGATGATGCGATCGCAGAACTTCAAGAAGCAGTAGTTTTTAATCCCTCTAATTTAGATATGTTATTAGGGTTAGCAATGGCTCATTTAGGGCGTTGGGACATCAAACATAGTAAAGAGGATGAAAATAATATTCGCCTGAGAATTCGTCAGTGTCTGGCAATTAAACCTGACTGTGAAGACGCTCTTAATTTACTATCTCGGTTGTCTAATGCTGTTCAATGGCGTAATCGCATTTTAGCAGGAGTTGCAGTTGTTTTTGGTGGGGTAATTATTGGGGTAGGTGGCTTTTTTTTCTTCAATGATGGTTTACCTAATCCCTTTCAAAAACAGTCTAAGCTTGAGCTTTTAGAACAGAGAATGACTGCTGAAATTGCTACGTTACGACAACAACAACAAGCCTTTTCTCAACAGATTCTAGCTAATCAAACAAATAATGAGCAGCTTAATCAAAGGAATTTAGATGAGTTACAAAGTCGCTTTAATAAACTAGAAACACAACTGCAAGAACTAGAGAAAAAAGTTCAGCAAATAGAACAATCTTCTAATCAAAATTCCCCTTTACCTCCTAACTAAATTATAGCATTGTCCCGACTGATCGAGGGAGTTGCATATTAATGTTTAGTCATAGTTTCAAGAATTATGGTTCTACTGTTTGTATAGCTTAACTATGAACGAGTTAAAGTCTATTTAATTCACTTTTTCTAAGGATTTATTGATGTTTGGTTTCTCTTTTGAAGAATCAGATAAACTTTGCCAGTAAAGATTACCGATAATGCCTAAAAACAATAAATAGACGATAATTTGTCCTAAATATAGGGTTTGTCTATAACCAAATAAGGCTTTTAAAATTACTCCTGGAAATTGTTTATCGGGTAAAATTTGAGAACCATCCCAAATTAATGAACCTAATAAACAAGAATTACCAGGTATAATACACCAACTAGCAAAACTTGAGTCAATTTGAGATAGCAATAACACAGCACTATCCATATGTTTTAACACACTGAGAACTAATCCTCCAACGATTAATAAGAGAAAGATTCCCATAACTTTAAAAAAGAGACGAATGTTAATTTTTACCCCTAATTTAAACAAGAAAAAACCTAAAATTGCCGCCGTTATTAATCCAGTAATTGCCCCTAAACTAGGAATAATTAAACCTGCTTGAAACTTAGTAATAATAAACAAAATCGTTTCAAAACCTTCTCGTAAAACCGCGATAAAAACCAGTAAAAAAACTCCTTTACCCGCCCCTATTTTTTCGGTTAATGCCGCTTTAACCTCCCCTTCTACCTCCGATTTTAAGGACTTGCCTTGTTGTGTCATCCAAATCAACATCCAACTGAGCATTCCAACAGCTATTAACCCAAATAGACTGGCTAAAATTTGCTTAATGACGGGGGTATAGATACTTTGATAACTATCTACTCCTTGCAGAATTCCTGCTAAAAGAAAGCCCAACATTACACTAGCAACAATTCCCCCACCAATACCTTGATATACCCAGGAATTAAGTTGAGTTTGTCCAACTTTTTTTAAACAAGCCAGAACGATTCCCACTACTAAAGCAGCTTCAAATCCTTCTCTTAGAGTGACAACAAAGGTAGGCAAAGCGGCACTTAAATCCATCACATCAATAACGATAATTAGTTATTGACTATTATACATAATCTCGCAGCATTTTTTTTAGTTCAATATTATGAACTTCTTCTTGGCCAATCATCCCACGAGCAAATTCTTCAATGTAGATACTTGCATCTTGTACCGCTTCTAATAATTCTTTATACAAGTCTAAGGCTTTCTTTTCATGATTAAGACTTTCGGTTAGAATGGTGTGTAAACTATGCTCATAAGTTTCTTCCATTGGGGCAATTTTTAAGCTAGGATGACCTTCTAATCCGGTTAGAATTTCTCCTGCTTGTTGAGCGTGAAGTAAGGATTCATTAGCTTGTTGTTGAAAAAACTGCACAATGGGGATACGATGGGGCCCTGTTACCATCAAACTATAGTGAGTATAGCGAACAACTCCAGCTAGTTCATACTCCATAATTGTATTGAGGAGTTCTGTAGTTTTGTCACGATCAAGTTCTTTCATTGTTTATACCTGAGTGCAGAGAAGGATTCACTCTAATAACAACACTTTTTAGTTAGTCTTGTCAAGACAATTTATTTAATTGTCAAGAGATTATTATTCTATTCTAAAGCCATTTTAGATATTATTTCTTGGACAAGCTTGGTTTGCTTAATTAAATTTTCTCCTAAGCCGCTAAATGATTAGGTTTGACATTTTTTATTAAATAAAGATTAAGGTTCTCAAACAATTAAATGGTCGTTTTAATTACAGTTAATAACTAACAGTTATGTTAATGACGATGTACTTTAATATATATTTTATTGGCAATTGCCATTTAACTAATTTAGGAACTAGAATTATAGCATCGGATTTTGATCCAGGTTTTGCTATTAAACATATTTTAAAAGATTTGTAACTAGTACGAAAAAATAACAGGGGAAACCTTCCCAGGAACAGAATTAGCAAAAAAGTTTTTTGAAAGGGTTGCTAAGATGGATAATGGAGTTAATCATTCTTCTTGCATTTTAGCTCAAATTATGATTAACACTAACCGGATACTATTCTTTAATCATTCTTGAGTCTGCACTATATAAAGGGACAGGAGAAGGTTAAAATAATAGTCTATGACTCATCCATAAGAGTGCTAAAATAACAGATGAAATCTTATCTCGCTGCTGCCATTCAAATGACGAGTAAGCCTAACCTAGAAAAAAATTTGGCTGAGGCTGAAGAATTGATCGAACTTGCTGTGCGTCGGGGGGCGGAATTAGTCGGATTACCGGAAAACTTCGCTTTTTTGGGCAAAGAAGCAGATAAATTAGCACAAGCTCAAGATATCTCTCTCAAAGCTGAAAAATTTCTCAAAACAATGGCGCAACGCTTCCAGATTACCATTTTAGGAGGTGGCTTTCCCGTCCCCGTAGAGGCTGATCCCACAAAAGCTTACAATACCGCCATCTTAGTCGCTCCCACTGGGACAGAATTGACTCGTTACCAAAAAGTACATTTGTTTGATGTAGATGTTCCTGATGGCAATACTTATCGAGAGTCTAGCACGGTGATGGCTGGACAGAGTTTACCGAGTATTTATCCATCTGAGCAATTGGGCAATTTAGGGCTGTCTATTTGCTATGACGTGCGTTTTCCTGAATTATATCGTCATTTATCCCATCAAGGGGCGGATGTGTTATTTATTCCGGCAGCATTTACAGCTTTTACAGGCAAAGATCACTGGCAAGTTTTGTTACAAGCTAGGGCGATAGAGAACACCTGTTACGTTATTGCGCCCGCGCAAACGGGCAATCACTACGAAAGACGTTATACTCATGGCCATGCGGTTATTATTGACCCTTGGGGCATGATTTTAGCTGATGCAGGGGAAAAACCAGGCATGGCGATCGCAGAAATTAACCCTACTCGTCTTAAACAAGTGCGTCAACAAATGCCATCTTTGCAACATCGGGTATTTGTTTAAAGTTTGTTTTTTGGCCTATCAAATATTATTTGTTAGGCCACATAAACCGGCATAAGCAATAGCGATCGCATCTACACTATCATCAATAGGTAAATTCTCTAAATTAAACAAATTTCCCACCATTTGGGCTACTTCTTGTTTAGTAGCGCGTCCATGGCCTAGATGACATTTCCAACTAGCTTGATGTAAAAATATTGGCTCAATTTTTGCCTCTCGATAACAGACTAAATTAATTACGCCTAATGCTTGCAATACTCCTCCTGCTGCTTTAATTGTTCGGTTAAAAAATGGCATTTCAATAGCAATTCCATTAGGGTCAAATTCTTGTACTAAATATTGTAAATCTCTCTCAATTTCTGTTAATCTCTTGCAAGTAGATAACTTTTTTGAGGTTTCAATGGTTCCATAATCAATAATTAAGGGAGTTTCTGAGGCGTTTTCTTGTAATATTGCCCAGCCAACAATTGCTAATCCTGGATCAATTCCTAACCAAATTTTATCAGACATTGTACGATTGTCAATAGGGAATTATGAATCAAATATTTTTAGGCAAATATTTAACCTTACAAGATTTTTGTACTTGTAATCAAACTTATCACAAATATGCCGATAAAATTGATCCTTTTCCTAAAGATAAAGATACCATAAGGGCCTTAGAACAATTAAATAATATCATTATTGATCCAATTATTGACTATTTTAGTATGGAGAGATTTAAGTTAACCTATGGGTTTTGTTCTCCTGATCTTAAACGATACTTAAATCAAAAAGATCCGGTAACAGGGATTAAAAATGGTCGGATTGACCCTTCAAGGGATCAACATATGAGCCATGAAGTTAATTCTAAAGGTAATTATTATTGTAACAGATTAGGTGCGGCTTGTGACTTTTTAATTATTAATTTTAATAGTGATGAGTTAGTGGACTGGATTTTAAATAACAAATTACCTTTTGATTCTCTTTATTTTTACGGTAAAGATAGACCGATTCATATTAGTTATGGGCCACAAAATAAACGAGATATTTGGACATTTACCCCAACGGGACAACCTACTAAAAAAGGTATTAGTCATTGGTTACATAATTGAATAATTATTAAAAATGCTCTCCCGTATCTGTAGTGATAAGTAAACAATTTTAAAAAGTTCAAAATTCGATTAAAGTTTCTAGCGGATTTGTATTATTATTGTTGTAGACTTGCCTGCAAGTTCGTACTAATCTTTCTTTTGTGATCATGAAAAAAACTCTAATTAGTATCTTATCTTTTATTGCTAGTCTGGGAATAGTAAGTTCTGCTCAAGCTTTTTCTCTTTATGATGAAGTTTCAGAAGGAGATTTATCTAATGTTGGTGCAACTCCAACTCAACTGGGTTCTTTAACATTAGGAAACAATCTACTAAGAGCAACCTTTAATAGAGGAATTAATACAGATCCAGACTACTTTAGTTTTACTATTCCTCAAGGACAAATACTAACAGAAATTAAACTAAATTCTTGGAATACATCTCCTTTCTTTGAAGATATTGCTTTTATCGGTATAGAAGAAGGCTTAAGTTTTGATTTTGTGTTTTCTAATACTAATAATGCTAATCCTGCAGCAGGTCTTTTGGGTTGGTCCCATCTACGAAGTACACAAATAGGGACTGATAAAATTTTAACAGAAATGGCACTTTCTAATCTAGATCCCATCAGTTCAGGGTTAGCAATAGTGGTTAATGAAGAAGCAGATAATAACCCCTATACTCCTGAACAAATCGCTCAATTTCCCTCTGGGGTTACAGAAGATTTATTAAAGGCAAATCTACGGAGTGCAGGAACCATAGGAACTACAGGAAGCACTGTAGGATGGTTTCCGGGAGCAACGGGATTTAAGTTACCTTTAGGGCCTGGTAATTATTCCATATGGTTAAGACAAGGAAGTGACATCAGAATTAGTGTAGAATTAGATTTCAATACCCAAAAAGTCTCCGAACCTAGAAGTGTTTTAGGTCTTACTTTAGTATTAGGATTAGGATTAGTCACTGTAATCAGTAAAAGAAAATTTAATTAATTATCAAGTTTAATACTTTTGTTAAGAAGCAAAGTATTGCTTCTTAACGGATTTTTTAACCTTTACTTATCACTTAACCAAGTTATTAAATCTCTTTCTGAATCAAAGTCTAATAACGCTTCTCCTAGTGTTTCTAATTCAGCAAAAGATAGCTGATAAATTTGCTCAGAAAAAATAGAATTAATCTGACCAATCCGACGATTTAGTTGGCGAATAATTAAAGAAACTTCTGCTTGTTTTCCTTGTTCGAGTCCTTGTTCGAGTCCTTGTTCGAGTCCCTGTTCGAGTCCCTGTTCGAGTCCCTGTTCGAGTCCTTTTTGAATGATTTCTTGATAAATAACAGATTCTTGCATCATATCCTCTCGCAAAAATTGATGAATTATATTCTGTTTAAAGCGCAAACCGGCTAAGATTTGGCTACAACTGGCAACTTCTTGTCTAAGTTCAGTTACTTCTATTTTAGCAATTTCATCAGCAACTTGTTTCAATAAATTAGCCGGATTTTCTGTCGCAGTTAATGTGGCTAAAGGAAGTAACGCTGTTTCCTGGAGAAACAAGTCTGGAGACTGTTCCCACATCCTCATAACTTGATATTGATGATGGGTAGACTCTAAGACAAACCGATTCTCAAAAGCTGCCTGATTTTGAGTAGGTTTTAACCAAATTAACACTTGAGTAATTGGTAAACGATACTGCCAATATAATCTTACCCAATAATTTAGCATCCGTAAAGGCATAGGAGTTTCTTGCGAAATTTTAACCTGAAATTCTAAATGAAGAATTCTTTCTTGAGTGCGTAAAAAAGTAACAGAATCAGCCCTAATTGGATCAATATTTAACTCAGTTTTAAGGACAGTTACTTCTGATAGTTTTTCCCCTAAAATCCAACTCGCAAAATAGTTCGGGTATTTTTCTGATAAATATTTACATAAATTATCATATGCCATATAAACTAGAGAAAATTTGCTGTAACCTGATTATATCAGATTACAATAAACAATAACCTCTCAATCATAAATCCTACCCTATGCAGACAATTACTGGAAAAACAAAACTACTCGGTATTATAGGTGATCCCGTTGAACATTCTCTATCTCCCGTAATGCAAAATGCAGCAATTAATCAATTAGGAGTAGACTATATTTACATTCCTTTTCCTGTCAAAAACCAAGATTTAGATACTGCTTTAGCGGGATTTGCTACTATTGGAGTCAAAGGATTTAATGTTACTATTCCCCATAAACAAGCCATCTTACCCCTTCTTTCAGAAATCACTCCTACCGCTAAAATGGTAGGCGCAGTTAACACTGTTTGGCATACAGAAACCGGGTGGAAAGGAACAAATACAGATGTTGAAGGTTTTGTAACTCCCCTTAAATCTTTAGAGCGAAATTGGCAACAAATTACCCCAATTATATTAGGAAATGGGGGCGCATCTAGGGCGGTTATTATTGGATTATCTGATGAATTAGGATGCCCTAATATTAGAGTTGTAGGGCGTAATCAAGAGAAGTTAGAGCAATTTAAACAAAGTTGGTTAAATACTAACCTTAAAGCCTCTATAAATGTCCACTCTTGGGATGAATTATCGGGGTTGGTATCTCAAACAGAGTTATTAGTTAATACTACTCCTATGGGAATGTATCCTAACACTAATTACTCAGCTATTGACAGTAGTTTGATTAAACAGTTATCAGAGAATACTATTGTTTATGACCTTATTTATACACCTAATCCTACACAATTTCTCAAAGAAGCACAACAACAAGGAAACCTGATTATTGATGGCTTAGATATGTTAGTATATCAGGGGGCTGCTGCCTTAAAAATATGGTTAGAGCAACCTGTTCCTATTGATATCATGAAACAATCATTACGCAATTATTTGGGATCAAATGAATCAAATGAATCTTAGTCTTACTCCCCTTTCTCCTCTAGTTCAAACCCATCCTAATGATAGTTTTAGAATCAGTTTTGCTCCTCTATCTTTAGATGAAGTTTATCAATTAGCAGATGAAGGGGCCAATGGTGCTATTGTTTTAATGAGTGGAACCGTACGACAAGAAACAGACGGTAAACCTGTTCGTTATTTAGAGTATCAAGCTTATGAACCTATGGCCTTAGTAATTTTTCGTCAAATTGCTGTTAATATTCGTCAAGAATGGAGTGATACAAATCGGGTGGTTATTCATCATCGTATTGGACAATTACAAATAGGAGAAATTAGCGTTTTAGTAGCAGTTGGATGTCCCCATCGGGCCGAAGCTTTTGCCGCTTGTCGTTATGCTATTGATACTTTAAAACATAATGCACCCATTTGGAAAAAAGAATATTGGGCCGATGGTTCAAGTAACTGGGTGAGTATCGGTTTATGTGAACAAGAAACTTAATTTATTTATCCTCCACATCATAAACAAAAATTCCTAAAATAAAATTTTCTGAAAATTTATTATTGTTGTGTCCTAAATCTTTTCTGATATTTAAAATCATTTTTTCAAATATTGAAATAAGTTGTATTCCTGATTCTTGAGTTCCATCTTTCTAGCTAAATAATCTCGATAATAATGTTCTCTATTATTCCAAAAATTAGCTGGAACCCCTAAGACCTTTTCTAACTGTAATGATGTTTCTTGTGTAATAGCTGCCTTCCCTTTAATAATTTCGTTGATTTTTTTTAGGCCGACCCATACGTTCTGCTAGTTCTACTTGAGTCATTCCTCTTTCTTCTAAAATATCTTTGATAGTTTCACCAGGAGGAGAAACATAGTCATGTGTATAGCTATTTTCAGTGACACTATTCATGAGTATTGTCCACACCATCTAGAGTAGGTACAGAAGCTATTTATCTAATTAATTTTTAGAACTTCTCGCTTTTTTGATCATATCAATTAAGGTATGATGAGCATCTTCTGCATCTTTTAATGGATGATCAAAACTTACTCGAATAGGAATTATTTCGTCTTTAACTTTGGCTGATAAATTCATACCATCAGGATCAATCGATAACATTTCCGCTATTTCTGTATCTGGAGTATTTCCGTATACTTTCGCATACAAAATAATGGCATCACTATGATCTTGATTCATGTGTTTACAAATGCGCTCGCTAATAGCAGGAGTAATTGGTTCAGACATATTTTTACCTAACAATATTGTTCACAGAATTTAATTATATCAGATAGTTGTTCCGTTTGTTGAGGATAAATTAACTTGGGTCTGTTAATGATAATTAAAGGAATGCCTAATTCAGTAGCAACTGTACTTTTAATGTCTTCTCCTCCTAGTTCTCCTGATGCTTTAGTAATCACTAGATTAATGTCCCATTGTTGCCATAAAGCTTTCTCTAATTCTGCTATAATGGGGGGACGTAACGCAATTAAGCGATCGCTGCTAAATCCAGCTTTTAATCCTATCTCTAATGAGGAAATTTTAGGCAGAATACGTGCATACAAAATAGACCTATTTTGCCATGTTTTAAATAAATGTAAAGGGTTACATCCCACAGTCAATAATACTCGTTTTTCTGCTAAATAATCACCATTAATTAAGGTATCAAAACTATCCAGTTGAATGACCTGACTATTAATAGGTAAACAAGGTCTTTCATAACGTAAATAAGGAATACAATATTCTTGAGAAAAGTTGATGACTTGTTGGGAAATATTAACCGCGTAAGGATGAGAAGCATCTATAATAGCGGTAATATTTTTTTGATGACATAATTTTCTCATTCCTTGCCTATCTAATTGTCCAACTTCTATCATCAAATTAGGAGCAATAGGATAAAGCTTTTTAGCACTAGCAGTTGTGACAGTGACAACAGAGCAAAACTCATGAAACGCAATTGTCTCAGCAATGGTTACACTGTCGCTTGTTCCGCCAATTAACCAAATTTTACCATGATTAGAGTTCATGTGATCAGTAATTTATCAATTAATCTCGTCCCTTTAACGCTTTTTGAAAGTTTTTACGATAAGATGGATTAATTATTAACAAAGCTGGCCACAAGAGGGCTAAGGCAAGTTTAGGGAGTAACTGACGACTAAAATTAGTGTAATTATAGCCTTTAATAAATAGCCAAATTCCCCCAACATAAACCAATAGCACAATCACAGGTATTAACTTTATCATCTTAATTCTTTTATACTTATCAGGATCAAGGTTCTCTTACAAGTTTAGCAATTAATTTGTCAAAATTCAGCAATAAAAAATTATATTTGTGAGAATCATAAATTTATGTAAAAGACCCGCCCCTACGGATTTTGTGTAATTAAATTTTTCTACCTACTTAATTGTCTAATTATCATTATATGAAACGCTTATCACTTAAATTGTCTCCTGAACTGATTAATATTATAATTGCTTTTATTGTTGTTACTATTATTACTATTTATTTTTACTTTGTCAAGTTCGATGGTAATATTACAGGATTTTTTCGCATCGGCTCTATTTTACAACTTTCTCCTTATCTTAACCCCAATAATACCATTATTTATCAAGGAGAAATTGGCTATGATGGACAACAATTTTTAAGCCTTGCTTTTGATCCCTTTTTACAAAATCCTGAAACCATTAACAGCCTTGATCATCCAATTTATCGTTATCGTCGTATTTTATATCCTCTGATTAGCTATTTATTTAGTTTTGGTAATCAGGCACTTATCCCTTATGTTATGGTAGGTGTAAATTATTTATCAATTATTATTATTGTTTGGATTATTAGTCTTTATTTTAAATCAGATAAAACTTTTCAATGGCAATCTCTGTTAACTTTGTGTATTCCTGGGGTTTGGATGGTATTATCTTTAGGAACTGCTGATTTATTAAGTAGTTTATTTTTAATTCTTGCTTTTTATGGTTATCGTTGGGATAAACCTATTGTAACAGGGGTTGCTATTTCTTTAGCTTGTTTAACTAGAGAAACTCTAATATTAATGGGTTTAGCTCTTATTTTAGCTAGTATTTGGCAACGAAAACATAAATATATAAAACCTTTATTGTTTAGCTTACTTCCCCCTTTATTATGGACTGGTTATATTAATCTTTTAAATTTACCTGGCAAAATTAGAGTTAAAGATAATTTTGGTTATCCATTTGTGGGTATTTTTAATAAATTCATATCTCTTATTACTGGTGGAATTAACGCAAAAAATATATTTGAAGCTTATATGTTTATCCTATTATTGACTATTTTAATTTCTATTTTTTTTATTGTTAAAAATCGCTGTAATTATAATCTTATTTATAAACTAAGTGGTATTTTTTATAGTGCTATGTTTATCTTTAGTAGTATGACAATTTTGGGTTACTATTTAGATTATTCACGGGTTTTTATGGATGTTTACTTTATATTATTACTAACTTATAATGAAAATCATATTCCTTGGAAAACGGGACTAATTTCTACATCAGCATTAGGTAATTTAGCATTTCTAGTCTTACATTCCTAATCAAATTATCATAAAAATGAGGTTATTAACATGACATCAATCGTTAAACAATGCTATTACACTCCAGAGGAATATTTAACTCAAGAAGAACTTTCTGATTTCAGAAATGAATATATTGACGGAGAAATTATACCCATGACTGGTGGTACACAGAATCATAATGAAATAGCAGGAAATTTTTATACTTCTTTAAAAGTAGCTTTACGAGGACAGAATTATAAAGTTTATATAACAGATTTACGATTATGGATTCCCAATTATCGAGTTTATACTTATCCTGATATTATGGTCATTAAAGGTCAACCTATATTAGTCGAAAATCGTCAAGATAACGTCACAAATCCTACTTTAATTATTGAAATTTTATCTAAAAGTACCAAAAATTATGACCAAGGTGATAAATTTGATTACTATTCTTCTCTTTCTACTTTTTAAGAATATATATTAGTTGATCAATATGGCTATCAGGTTAAACATTATACCAAAAGAGATGACAAAAAATGGCTGTTAACTACTTATCAATGTAAAGATGATACATTAACTTTAATATCTTGTGAGTTTGAGATCAAACTAAATCAAATTTATGAAGTAATTATCTTTAATTAATTTAACTTTCTGTAGGGTTTAAATAAAAGGAACTGCATTAAACCTTTTTTTTACTGCTATAATGGAAAGGTATTATAACTCATAATTCATAATTCATAATTCATAATTCATAATTCATAATTCATAATTCATAATTCATAATTCATAATTCATAATTCATAATTCATAATTCATAATTCATAATTCATAATTCATAATTCATAATTCATAATTCATAATTCATAATTTATTTTCTGATAATAATTGGTTATACTGATTACCTAAATATTCCCAGGTATAGTTCTCTTTGATAAATTGTCGTCCATTTTTTGAAAGTTCTTCTCGTAATTGTTGATCTTCAAATAAACGACTAATTGCCTTTATATACTCGTCTATTGTATTCGCTCGTAATGCTCGTAAAGGTTCGTTTTTTCCATCGGTTTCCATTCCTTCTAAACCACGATCACTAGCTACTACAGGAACGCCTGCTGCCATGGCTTCCAGGGTTTTAAACTTCATACCAAACCCTGTCCTTAAAGGAATAACAGCTACCGTGGCCTGATGTAAATAGTCTACCACAGAAGGGACTCTACCTGTTACTGTAATCCCAGGAAGTTTAGCTAATTCTTGAACTTCTGGAGAGGGTTTAGAACCGACTAAGGTTAAGGTAGTATCAGAATATTTTTCTTGAAGTAAAGGTAATACTTTTTGACTAAAAAAAACTGCCCCATCAATATTAACAAAATAGTCTAATCCTCCGACAAAAATTAAATTATGACCACCAGGGTCATGGGAACGATAAGGAAAAGTTTCTAGGTCTACTCCATTAGCAATTAAAGTAATATTTGCTTGAGGTGCAAATTCTCTCATTTGTTGTTCATCTTCGTCTGTTGTTACCACAACATGGGAAAATTTAGAGATAGTTCTTTGTTCATATCGTCGTAATAAAGGAAGATATAAACGATCCCTAAATTCACTATCTGATGTGTCTGTTTCTAACTGATTTAAACAAGTTTTATAAACAGAACTATGAATATTAATAACTGTTTTTATCTTTTGTTTCCATTGGGGACGAATATAAATTTCATTAACACTATGTTCACAAGTAATTATATCAAACTTTTTATTGACAACAGCTTCATCTATCCATTGTTGAATTTCAGGTAAATAAAGATAGCGCACATTAGGGGGAGTTCCTTCAATAAAAAATTGACTAAACCGCTTTATTTTTTCTAAAATCTTTGTCTTTTCTTCAGTAGGACGGGGAAAAATAATTAAGTCTGTTACATAATTTTTGAGTTGTTCAATTTCTGCCTCTGTCACGTCTTCTGAACGTAGAGTGATTAAGGTAATTTGATGATTTTCTGTAATCTTTTTGAGCAAATTAAACGTTCTTCCTTGTGTTCCTCCACGACTAGGAGGATAGGGAAATGTGGCACAAATCATTAAAATATTCATATATCAGTTATTAATTATTAATTATCAATTATTTAACTTATCTTCTACCATCATTTTAACCACATCTGGCATTTTATATTGTGCTTTCCAACCCAATTCTTCTTCAGCTTTAGTGGGGTTTCCTCGACTAATAGCTAAATCTGTGGGACGAAATAAACTTTGATCAGTAATGACATAATTTTGCCAATTTAATCCTAAACACTCAAAAGTTTTAACGACAAATTCCTCTAAAGAATAACTTTGTCCTGTAGCGATGACATAATCATCTGGTTGGTCTTGTTGTAACATTAAATACATGGCTTTAACATATTCTGGGGCCCATCCCCAATCTCGCGCAATAGAAACATTTCCTAAGTGTAATTGTTGATGGTTGCCTTGGGCAATATTACAAGCAGCAGCAACAATTTTTTGCGTCACAAACCGTTGGGGACGTAAAGGAGATTCATGATTAAATAAGATACCTGAACAAGCAAAAATACCGTAAGCTTCTCGATAGTTTGCTACCTCCCAAAAAGCCGCAGATTTAGCCACAGCATAGGGACTACGGGGACGAAAAGGGGTTAATTCATCAGCCGCTTGATCTCCTATATCTCCAAAACATTCACTAGAACCTGCATTATAAAATTTAATTGGTGCGCCTGTAAAGCGGATTGCTTCTAAAAGATTTAAGGTTCCTGTGGCAATACTTTCTAAGGTTTCTACTGGTAATTCAAAGGATAATCCGACAGAACTTTGACCCGCTAAATTATAAACTTCATCTGGTTTAATTTTGTTTAAAACTTGTAAAACACTACGAAAATCATTGAGGGACATAGATTCTAATTTGACTTTATCTTTAATCCCTAATTGTTGTAAATTTCGAAAAGATGACATTTGGGCATCTCTTGATGTGCCACAAACAATATATTCTTTTTCCAGTAAATATTGAGCTAAATAAGTTCCATCTTGACCAGATATTCCACAAATTAAGGCTGTTTTTTGTTTCATTATACATCTCCCTTAGCCAATTAATTGTTAATTATTCACTGTGGATTGTTTCCTGAAGTTATCATCATTTTAATGGCTTCTTGTAGATAGCCAATTTGACCATAAGCATAGACAAGATTATCAAAACTTAAAGCGGGATTATTGATATATTTTAGGGACTTATAAAGACCCCTAACTAATCTTTCTCCTCCTCTGCCTAATTGTTCAATTCCGGTTCGTCCAGCAATTTCTTCTCGATAACATTCACTAACCCCTTGCCACCAACTACGACGCAAAAACCAGTCAGCTTTGAGTCTTTCTGGGGCAACATTATGAGCAACTAAAGCATCAGGAAGATAGGCTACTTCCCATCCTTTATTCAAGGCCAATTCTGTCGTATATAATTCTTCATTAGACAACAGTTTTTTTCCCACTCTTCCTAAGTTAGCATCAAAGCCACCAATTTGTTCTAAAAATGAGCGACGCATTGAATAATTTAATCCTCTAGGTGTTAACTGGGGATTATTAATATAAACTATTTTATCCCCTAAATCATAAGCCCCTAAACCCCCCGCTAAATCAGCAGAAATCCAATTTGGAGTGGGAATATTTTTAGGCCATATAAGAGTCACTTTACCACCAGCGATTGCTAATTTTTCATTGAGTTGGTAAGCTTCAATTAACACACTTAACCATTGAGGAGTGGCGATCGCATCATCATCGAGATAAGCTATAATAGGAGCAGTTGTTTCTTTAGCCCCCCGATTACGAGCCACAGACAACCCTAAAATTGGCTCATAAACGTATCTGAGACGGGGATGGGATAGACGAGACTCCACAATCTCTTTTGTGCGGTCTGTGGAGGCATTATCTACCACTAAGACCTCATAATCTTCTAAGGTTTGGTTTAAAAGGCTATCAATGGCATCCCCTAAGTAGGAATCACGATTATAGGTACAAATAATGGCAGCAATGGGGACAGGTTTATCTAACATATTAGTGAGAATGGGAAAATAGGGACTATGGGGACAGGTTTATCTAATATATTAGTGAAAATTAGAAAATAGGGACTATGGGGACAGGTTTATCTAATATATTAGTGAGAATTAGAAAATAGGGACTATGGGGACAGGTTTATCTAATATATTAGTGAGAATTAGAAAATATTGTCAAAAACCCGCCCCTACGATAGGTTGCTAAAATCCTCAATAAAGGTTTATAATTCTTGAAGGGAAACTGCTGCGTTGGTGACTGCCAATAAAGTTTTTTGATCTATGCTTTGAGTTTATAGGGAGCTAACCTATTTTTGTGGTAGTAAACCAAGCTTGTACTTGGAAACAGAAACAAAAAAAGTCGGCACCCACCTGGTTCACCCAGGTCATAAACTGAGGTAAAACGGCGCGGCAGTTTTTCCTATTTTTGGTAAATGTTAGGGTTTCTAGATATAAAAGTCTTGAGTTCACCACAAAATGTCATAGATAACCTAGAATTAAACAAACCCTAACCTAATTGACAACTGGTGCAACTAATAGCCCCATCAAATCTTCTCAAATGCCCTAATTTTCCAGGGAATATAATCAAGTTATCCCAAGGATTAACAGTAATTCATCATTATATCCCTGTTACCTCGGTGGTAGTGGTTGATGTTTGGGTAAAAGCAGGGACAATGGCCGAACCCAAGAATTGGCAGGGTATGGCTCACTTTTTAGAGCATATGATCTTTAAGGGAACCAAGAATATTTTGCCAGGGGTATTTGATCAAGTGGTGGAACATAATGGGGGGGTCACAAATGCAGCGACAAGTCATGATTATGCTCATTTTTTCTTGACTACAGCTTCGCCCTATTTAGCCGATACTTTGCCCTATTTGGCGGAAATTCTTCTACAAGCGGAAATTGCCGAGGATGAGTTTATTCGGGAAAGGGATGTGGTACTAGAAGAAATAAGGTCTTGTTATGATGATCCTGATTGGTTAGGGTTTCAAACTCTCTGTGAAAGTTTATATCAACACCATCCTTACGGAAAGTCAATTTTAGGTGATGAATCTCGATTAAGACAATATTCGCCCCATCAGATGCGCTGTTTTCATCGTACCCATTATCAACCTCAGAACATGACTGTGGTGATTGTGGGCAATGTACAACAAGATAAAGCCCTCTCCTTAGTTGAGACGGAATTTAAGGATTTTAATGTTCCCTCGGAATGTCCCCCCACAGGTTGGAAAGCAGAACCCCCTTTACAGGAAGTACGGCGCAATAAAATGTACTTACAAAGATTAGAACAAGGAAGGTTATTAATGGGATGGGTGGGGCCAGGAATTGATAAGTTAGAAGATGGGTTAGGATTAGACTTAATCTCGGTGATTTTAGGCGCGGGAAGGACTTCTCGGTTAGTTCGGGAGTTACGGGAAGAAAAGCACTTGGTTTGGCATATAGAAAGCAGTTTTTCTTTACAAAAAGACTCTAGTTTGTTTACAATTGGGGCTTGGTTAGATGTGCCTTATTTAGAAAAAGTAGAAGATTTAATTTGCGATCGCCTAGTTCAATTACAAGTAGAACTTATAAGCGAAGCAGAATTAAATCGGGCTAAACGACTATTATGTCATGATTATATCTTTTCGACGGAAACTCCTGGTCAATTAGCGGGTTTATATGGTTATTATGAGACTATTGCTTCGGCTGAACTTTCTTTATCTTATCCCCTAATTATTGAAAAATTGTCCCCCCAAGACTTACAACGCATTGCCTGTGAATATTTGTCTCCTGAACGGTATGCTATTACAGTAATGCAGCCTTGTTAATTCAGCTAAATTGAGTAAAAATGCACAAAGTCAAAGGAACGGGCCAAACTCCAGGGATTCATCATTTAATTTTAGATAATGGTATAACAGTAATTGTGAGGGAAAATCCCTCGGCTGATGTGATTGCCGGGCGTTTTTTTCTGAAAAATAGTGGATCTATCTGGGAAACACGAGAAAAAGCGGGATTATCTAATTTATTAGCTACTGTTATTACTAAAGGAACACAAAGATTATCCTCTGTAGAAATTGCTGAAGCGGTAGAATCAATTGGGGCTAGTTTAGGGGCTGATGCTGCCTCAGATTATTTGGTGATGAGTCTTAAGACGGTTTCGGCTGATTTTCACCCCATGCTGGAATTAATGGCGGAAATTATGCGATCGCCTTCTTTTCCTGAAGCGGAAATTACTTTAGAAAAGCGTCTCATTGCCCAAAATATTCGTTCTCAACAAGAACAACCCTTTAATGTGGCTTTTAATCAATTACGGGAAGCCATGTATCCGAATCATCCTTATGGGGTATCGGTGTTGGGAACCCCCGAAAGCCTATCGAAATTGAGGCAAGAAGACCTACAAAAGTATCATCAGACCCATTTTAGACCTGATAATCTGATTGTGAGTTTATCGGGGCGTATTACCGTTGATGAAGGGATGAGATTAATTGATAAAACTTTCGGAGATTGGCAAGTTCCTTCTGAGAGTGTAAATAGTCCTATTTTTCCGATTTTAACGCCTTGTCCGTCTCAAAATTTGATTTTTCAAGAGACGCAACAATCGATTGTGATGTTAGGATATTTGACGGTTGGGGTCAAGAGTCCTGATTATGCGGCCCTTAAATTATTGAGTACTTATTTAGGTAATGGGTTATCTAGTCGTTTGTTTGTAGAATTACGGGAAAAACGGGGATTAGCTTATGATGTTTCGGCGGTTTATCCGACTCGTTTAGAAACCTCTCAATTTGTGGTTTATATTGGCACTGCGCCCCAAAATACTACTATTGCTTTAGAAGGTTTACAAGGGGAAACAGAGCGGTTATCTGAGTGTTTATTGACCCCTGAAGAATTACAAACAGCTAAGAATAAATTATTGGGACAATATGCGTTAGGGAAACAAACTAATTCAGAAGTTGCTCAATTATATGGTTGGTATGAGACGTTAGGATTAGGGATAGAATTTGATCAGGATTTTCAGGAAAAAATTAATCAAGTTACTCCAGAAAAGGCGCAACAAGTGGCTAAGGATTATTTACTTTCTCCCTATTTATCGGTGGTTGGGCCGGAATCTGCGTTAGCCCAGATATAATGGTTATTGTCAACGATTTGTTGGGTTTCGTTCCTCAACCCAACCTACAAGATCAGCGATCGCACTGGTCTAGGTAATTAACCAGTTCATCTGACTGGTAATTTCAATCCCAGATTTTTGGGTAATAATATATCGCTTTCCTAAACCATCAATTTTACCCTCTAAACGTTTTTCGACACCATCAATTTTACCCTCTAGACGTTTCTCTACACCGTCAATTTTCTCCTCTAGACGTTTAACATCACTATCAATCTTTTCCTCTAAACGTTTTTCGACACCATCAATTTTGTCATCCAGACGTTGAATATCACCCTCAACCTTAGTTAATTTAACCTTAATATCGGTGACATCTTTCTGAATGTTATTTAGATTCTGATTAATTTGACTTAAAATTTACTTAAGTTCAACTTCCACAGTGATTGACATAACCTGATACTCCTATTAATTGAAATGTAATGAAATTTACATTAGTTAAAGTATAACATTTCTCCCTTGTATTTCATTAAAGTAATTTCCTATTAATAACATTTTTAAGAGCGAGTAAAAAAACATCCATATTGCCATCTTTCATTGTTTCATCAAAAGACGCTTTTAAATATTCTGCTGCATAGTCATTATTAGAAAGTCTTTGAAAAAGATAAACCTTTAAGCTTTCCCGACGATAAACCCACAATTCAGGAATTTTAAGTAATTGATATGCTCCTATATCAGTAATTGAAGTAAAATCAACTTCTATTGCTAAATCAGGAGGAGGATCAACAGTTAAATCAATCTTATCTTTTCCTAAGATAGCTTGTCTATTTTCAATATAAAAACAGGTATCCGGTTCTAAACCTGCTTGATTAGGGATTTTTAAAGTAATTGGATCAAAACACTGCCAATCTTTTCCTTTTCGACGTAAGATAATTTTAACTAAGTCGCTTAGAGTATCAACACGATTTCCATGACTTGGTAAAGGGGACATAAGCCTAATTTCTTGGGTTTTGGCATTAAAATATAGTTTAGGATAGGTTTTATCTTGACGTAAACTAAGTAATCGTTCATAATCTTCCCACTGCTGATGAAGGAAAATAACCTGATTACCAGTATCTAATATTAATGTATTTTCGCTGACAGTAATTAGCATCATAAGTATGTAATGATCTTCATCTTTCTAGATTAATTATAAACCTTATTCTTTGGATTTACTTAAATTTTTCAGGCAACCAATCTTTATTTAATAGTTGTTCTAGAGAATAAGGAGAGTTTGATGGAAAAATATTAATAGATAGACCAGTTTTTTGAGTAACAATAAAAACAGCCTCTTGATAAATGTCTTCTTGATTTTCTAATAAATATTTTTTAAGATTTGTGGTTAATGCTCGATTTAGTTGAATTCTAAAAGTTGCTATTTCTCCTTGCCAGTGTCTATAATTATACTCATATTCTTCTGTCCAATATTGAAGTAATAAAAGATGAATTATGATCTGTCTTAACAAACTTTCAACTTTATTTTTATCTCGTTTACCCAAATCTTCTAACTCCTCAATTAAATTCTCAATATCTAATTCATTTAGACGATTTTCCTTTAAAAGTTTAACCATTTCGGTTAACCAAAGATGTTCATCTTGTTCATAGAGAGCTTTTAATTGAGTTTGTATAGAATAGGTTTTCATGTTTTTTGATACAGAAACAATTTTAGTCCCATTGATAATATTTTAAAGAAAACAGAAAATTCTAACTTTTAATAGCTAAAGTTAATCCATCAGCAAGGGGCAATAAACTAAGGGTTATTCTCGGATCTTTATGGAGTTTTTTATTCAAATCTCGTATCTTTTGGGTGCGATTATCTTGTACAGTTGAATCGGCAACTTTTCCACTCCATAATACATTATCTATGGCAATTAATCCGCCCTGTCGCACTAACAAAAGTGCTTTTTCATAATAATTATCATAGTTGCTTTTATCGGCATCAATAAAAGCAAAATCAAAGCTATTTGTTTGTCCCTCAGCAATGAGTTTATCTAATGTTTCTAAAGCAGGCGCAATTCGCAGATCAATTTTATGAGAAACTCCTGCTTTTTCCCAATAACGACGAGCGATCGCGGTATATTCTTCATCAACATCACAGGCGATAATTTGACCATATTGAGGCAATGCTAAAGCCACAACTAAGGCACTATATCCTGTAAAAACACCTATTTCTAAGGTCTTTTTTGCTCCCATTAATTGTATCAAAAATGCCATAAATTGTCCTTGTTCTGGCGCAATTTGCATCATTCCCATAGGATGTTGTGCTGTTTCTTGACGCAGTTGTTTAAGAATATCAGCTTCCCGAAGGGAGACACTTTGAAAGTATTGATAAAGATTGGGAGAAAGTCCAAGGGTTTGATTAGCCATAATTTCAGTTCATTAATTAATAATTTATCCACCACCTACAATTGTGACAATTTCTAAGCGATCGCCTGTTTTTAATAAGGTGGTTTCCCAATATTGTCGATGGAGAATTTCTCCATTATATTCTACCGCAATTAAGCGAGGATTTAAGCCTATTTGTTGTAGCATTTGGGTTAAGTTAGTATTGGGACTACAAGTAACTGGTTTTCCATTCACTTGTAGGGTAATTTCAGAGGTAGTATTCATCAGTTAACCCTTAAGTTGAGAGAGAAGTTTTTTGGTGATTATAGTTGGGTTTTCTGCTTCCATAATAGCACGAACAACCGCTATTTGCTTGGCTCCAGCATTGATCACTTCATTAATATTAATTGTATCAATTCCACCAATAGCAAACCAGGTAATTTTAGCAGTGTTTGTTGCATAGTTGACATAGGTTAATCCGGCGGCTTTTTTACCTGCTTTAGTTGGAGTAGAATAAACTGGGCCAACTCCAATATAATCTGCTCCTTCTGTTATTGCTTTGGCCATTTCTTGCTCATTAGTTGTTGATCTTCCAATAATTCTATTAGGTCCAATAATTTGTCTAGCTAAGGCAATGGGGATATCTTGTTGTCCTAGATGTACACCATCAGCATTAACTGCTAAAGCTATATCTACTCGATCATTCATAATAAATAATGCTTCGTATTTATGACATAGTTGACAAAGTATTTTAGCAGTTTCTAGTTTAATTATATCATCTGTATTTTTATCTCTATATTGGACTAAGTTCAAACCTCCTTGTAAAGCTTTTTCAACAATTGAAAAGAGATTATCATGAGGAGATGTTACTAAATATAAGGGAGATTCTTTTAGTTTTTGTAATCGATAAGATTGTAATAGATTACTTTCTAAAGTATAAACTTGATAACGAATTTGTTTAAATGTTAGTCCCATTTGTGGATGATAGAGTTTACCATATTCTTCTAAAACTCTTAATGCTTCTTGAATGCGACATAAATTAGCTTGTAAAAGTTGATCAATACTGTTTCTTTTTTCTTCTTGGGGATGGGATAATTCTGTTCCAGGATCATTCGGTGTATCTCTAGCTAATCTTAAATCTGATGTATGCCAATGAGCAATTTCTTGACGCATTTGTTTACATTCTTCTGCTAATTGACTATTTTCTAAGCCAAAGCGACACCATTCTTCTATTATTCTTAATCCTTCTCTTGCCCGATCTAGATTTGCATCTAAAATTCTCGGAATTGATAAACTATTATGATTAGTCTCGTTCATGGTGATTTGATAATTAATCTCCTTCTATTGTTAATCGTTTTGTCTCGATAAAATCTGAAAATATAATTAATTAAATTAAATTTATTCATGGTTTGATAGTATATTAATATAAGGGCTTATATTCTAATAATATTTTAACTGTCTTATGACTCAGACCCAAAAAAGAGGTTTCAATCCTTCTCTTTCAAGGGGATAGAAATAAAAATATTCCTTGCTTCAAGCTACTGACTTGTTTGCGGTAGTAACTGATAACTGATAACTGATAACTGAAATGACATCTGTATCCCATTCTGAATCTACACCATCAGCCGGACGTTTATTAGCCATTCTCATTGCCTGTTTTTACGCTTTATTTACCTTACTTCCTGATAGCCATAGTTTAATGGTTAAATGGTCATGGGTTTTTATTTGGCAAGTTGGTTTACTTTGTCCGGTAATTTTATTATTAGTCATATTCGCTCAAACAAAACGGCTGAAAAAATTAGGATTGGGATTAGATTGGGGAATGGGATTAATTATAATCGGAATAATTATCTCTAGTCTATTTGCTGAATTTTCTTCTCAAGCGCGATGGTATGGATGGGTAAGTTTCTGTTTTGTCGCTGCTTTATATATCTTAAAAAATTGGATTAATTCTCAAAAAGGATGGAACAAATTACTGATCTTTCAAGGATATCTTAATCTAGGATTTATTGTTATTAGTCTGATACTTTGGACAACTCAAACTTTATTACCTGAACTCTCTAGACTAAACACATTTAAACGACTTGGCGTTAATTTAACATTTGATTTCTCGAATATTGAATTACGAAATTGGGCCCCCATAGGCCATCAAAATTATGTAGCAGGTTATCTGTTATTAGCTTTACCTTTATTAGTAGGATTAGCTATTAAATATACTGGAAAACAAAGAATAATATGGATTATCGGCATAGTTTTAGGATTATTAGATCTTTATACTACCAGTTCTAGAGGAGGATGGTTAGGATTATTTGCTTTATTTGTAGTCGGGTTTATTATTTTAATATGGCATAAAACAACTGCTCGTTTATGGTTAGGAATTGGAGGAATAGGAGGATTATTATTATTACTAATAATAGCCTTAGTTAATAACCGAATCCGTACTTTATGGATGGCAGTATTTCAAGGAAAAGGAGGAGGCGAATTTGCTTATCGTCTGATTAATACAGCCATTGGTTGGAGTATGGGAAGTAGTCATCCTTTAACTGGAATTGGATTAGGAGGAGTTCCTCTTTTATATCAAAAATATCGTCCTATTTGGGCCGGAAGAGAGTCAGAATTAGCTTATCAATTACATAGCACTCCAGTTCAATTATGGGCAGAAATGGGAATTTTTGGTATTGTTCCTATTCTACTAATAACTATTTTATTAAGTTATTATAGTTGGCAATGGTTATCCAAGAATAAAGACTTAGAAACACCTAAAAATACTATTTTTTTCTGGAGTATATGGGGTGCTTTATTTGCTTATTTGGTAATGAGTTCAACTGATTATCAACTGGATAATATCTCAATCAGTGGAACCTTAGTTATTTATTTAGCTTATCTAAATTTTGTCTTAACTGATAAACAAGAACATCATTTTTCTTTTTTTAAAATACCTGCTTATGGAGTTTTATATAGTAGTTTAGGCATAGTTTTAGTGATGATAATATGGTTAATTCCCATTCATCGGGCCTGGCAACTTTCCTCTCAATCATTTACTGCATTAAATCAACAAAAATTAGAATTATTTGTTAAATGGTTAGGTCGATCTCATGAATTAGTTCCTTGGGAACCTTATTATCCTTATCAGTTAGGCTGGAATTTAGGCAATATTGGTTTACAAGTCCCCTCTCCTCAACAGCGTCAATTATTAATTAATGATAGTGTTAAATGGTTAGAAAAAGGAATCAAAGTTTCCCCTTATAATGAATTTGGCTATACTAATTTAGGCTGGTTAAAATTACAATTACAAGGTAATTTTTTGGCCGCGACAAAAGCATTTTCACAGTCAGTTAAATTAGTTCCTGCTAAACGAGGAATTATGTACGGTTTAGGATTAAGTTTATTAGCACAAAATAAACCTCAATTAGCCTTAGATTCTTTTATTTTAGAATGTTTAAGAGATCCTTTATTTATGACAAGTCCTTTATGGCGATCGCCTAATTTACAATTAATTTATCCTCAAGTATTACAAGGAATGATAAGTCGGTATACTGAGTTATTAGAAAAGTATTCTGAAGCAGGAGAATTTAATACACTATTACATCAAAGTCGAGGGGGAATTTATTGGTGGGAAGGGAACTTTAAAGCAGCAGAAAAAGACCTAAAAAACTATGGAACAATACTAAGTAAAGCTTTATTATCCCTGTCTCAAAATCAACCAATACCGGATAATATTGGTCAACCTGCATCTGATGTCATTGAAGCGTGGAAGAACCCATCAAAACGAAATGATTTACTACAAAAAGCTTGGATTTTAGGGACACAAACCGAATTTTCTGCCGAACTTCAACAAGAACTAATAAAAACAATGGAGAAATCAGAGAATTTTTATGAATGGGTAAAAGATAATGCACCTATGCTTAAATATCGTCGTGAACGGACTGGTTTTGGAGTGGTCAGTCGTCATCTTGACGGTTCAATTCCATCTGATTTTTGGTTAGTAGTTGATAATTTGCCTATGAATACCTGGTTTAGTGATATGCTTCCTTCTCCTGTACAAAATCCTGAATTAGACTTAGTATTACAACCGTTTAGAGATATATTATTAAAGCAACTTGAGTCACTATAGCGTTTCTTGGACTCATGAGGTACACTTTAATTTATTCCGGCGTTCCGGCGTTCTCAAAAACTAGAAAACTCTGTACCTCACGAGTATGAGAATTGCTATATTATTAATTGGGCATGGCAATATGAAGATTTTGGTTTGATTTTAAAGATAATGATGCCATGCCCCTACAATGGGTTAAAGAATTTTATAGAGCATATAGACTATAACTTTTATTAGTTTATATCCTGTTTTAGCTAAATATCTTAATAATAATTTCCTCATTTTTAAGTTTAACTAATTTATCTCCTGTGCCATCTTTTCCCCATAATTTAACTGAATCAATAGGGATTTTAAACTGTCGGTTATGATTCGTTAACAAGAGAATTTCCCCTCCTTTTTCAACTGTCATCAGGCCAGCTAAACTATCAGTTTTACTGGTAAATTGCATAGCTTGAGTTCCCACATCTCCTAATTTAGTTAATCTTAGACTAGATGAGGGCAATTGTTTACCATAACCCAGTTGAGAAACTAATAATAAATTTTGGGTTTTATTAATAGTGAGACAACTGACTAAACTTTCTCCATAACGCAATTTTACCCCTTGATTTCCTTGGGCATTTCTGCCCATAATGGGGATAGATTCATCTGTTACCCCAAATCGTAATATACGTCCCCCAGATGTAGCAATAACAGCTTCTTCGCCTTCTTGGGTGGGACAAACATAATTGAGATAATCCCCTTCTTTCAGCTTAATTAATACAAATCCTCGATTGGTGAGATCTTTTAATTCGGAAATAGCAAGTCGTTTTATTCGTCCTTGTTGAGTTAATAATAGTAAATCTTGAGTTGAAGTATCCGGGAACGGGAAAAAATGAGCGACAATATTATTAGCATCCCTTTGAGCCGCTTTTGATAGTAAACTCAGTAAAGAAATGGATTGAATTTCTCTGGGGGGAATCTCTGATACCGAAATAGGATAAGCTTTAGCTGAGTCAGTAATACTAATAAAATAGTCTTGTTGAGTGATCGCTTGACGATAAGTGATAATCTCTGGATTAGGATCAGAATTAGGGGAACACCAAGTAACTTCACCCTGATGGGTAATTTCGAGAATGGCTTCGTCTGGAGGCGTTTGAGGAGTAAATAGCTTAAAATTTTGAGTGGGGCTTGGTTCCGCTTTTACCTCAGCAACTTCAGTCTTTTTATTGGATACTTCAGGAGTAATAGATTTTTTAGAAGATACCTCAGAAACTTCAGTCTTTTTGCTAGATACTTCAGAAGATTCAGATTTTTTTTTTGCAGTTGGTGTGATAATACGAGTACGACGTTTATCTCCAAATTTACGTTTAAGCGAGCGCAATTCTTTCTTTAAGGTATTCAGCAATTCTTGACGATTATTAAGCAAGGTTTCTAACTCTTGAATACGAGTTTGTAACACTTCATAATCTGCCTCTAATTTTTGTCGTTCTAACCCAGTTAAACGACGCATCGGCATGGCTAAAATAGCATTCGCTTGGGAATCACTAATCTTTAAATCTGTTTCTAATCTAACTTTAGCGGTGGTTCCATCAGTCGCATGACGTAAAATATCAATCATCCTATCGAGATTATTTAAAGCAATTAATAACCCTTCTAACAGATGTAATCGACTTTGACACTCTTGTAATTCATAACTATATTGACGAGTGAGAGTTTGTTCCCGAAAACTTAAAAATTCCTCTAATAATTGACGTAGGGATAACTGACGGGGTTGATTATCCACCAAAGCCAACATAATCGCCCCAAAATTACTTTGTAGGGCTGTTTGTTTGTACAAAGAATTAAGAACCGTATTTGTTTTAGCATCCCGTTTTAATTCAATTACCACCCGCATTCCCGTGCGATCGCTTTCATCTCGAAGATCAGCGATACCCTCTAACCGTCCCTGATTGACTAAATCAGCTATTTTTTCAATCCAAGCCGATTTATTAACCTGATAGGGCAATTCTGTGACAATAATCGCCGTGCGTTCCTTGCGTCGGTGAACCCCTACATCGAGAGTTTCAATGCGAGTGACTCCTCGTACCGGAATCAGACCTTTTCCCTGACGATAGGTTTCTTGAATACCTTCTGTTTCAAGAATTTGGCCCCCTGTAGGAAAATCCGGCCCAGGAATCAAACGCCATAACTTTTCATCAGATAATTGAGGATTATCGATCAAAGCAACTAACCCATCAACCACCTCACCCAAATTATGGGGAGGAATATTTGTGGCCATTCCTACCGCAATTCCAGTACAACCATTGAGTAATAAAAAAGGAAGTTGGGCCGGAAGAACAACTGGTTCTTGTTGAGAATTATCAAAATTATTAGTAAAATCAACAATTGCTTCACTAATATCACTCAACATGCCCTGATCACCAATAGGGGACAAGCGAGTCTCTGTATAACGCATGGCAGCCGGAGGATCATTATCAATTGACCCAAAATTGCCATGGCCCCCTAATAGGGGATAGCGACTGGAAAAGTCTTGCACCATCCGCACTAAAGCATCGTATACGGACTGATCGCCATGGGGATGATATTTCCCTAAAACATCACCAACGACCCGGGCCGATTTACGAAAAGGACGATCAGGAGTTAATCCTAGTTCGTGCATAGCATAGAGAATACGACGATGAACAGGTTTAAGTCCATCGCGGACATCAGGAAGAGCGCGCCCGACGATCACACTCATGGCATACTCTAGATAGGAACGCTGCATTTCCGTATGCAGTGCCGTGGGGATAATTTGACCAGTCGCTAAGAGTTTTAGCTGTCTTGCCATGAGTTTTTCTTTCCTATTAAATCAATCTTGATGGGAACTTAACTCCCTTTGTACAAAAATATCCCCGGAAAATCCCGTTAATTTATTACGAGGATAACTCCCTTGAGTCTTATGACAACCGTTCTGATTGTAGAAGATGATCCTATCAATTTGCGTGTATTCTCTAAAATTCTCACTAAACGGGGAGGTTTAGAGGTCAAAGGAACTGAAGATGTGGAAGAGGTGATGAGAATCGCCCAAGCAGGAGAAGTTGACATTATTCTAATGGATGTTTCTCTTTCCCGTAGTGTTTATCAAGGGGAAGCAGTAGACGGGATTAAAATTACCCAATTTCTCAAAGCTGATCCTAAAACCGCTAAGTTACCTGTTATTTTAGTTACTGCCCATGCTATGGAAGGTGATCGGGAAAATTTTTTAGCACAAAGCGGGGCTGACGGTTATATTTCTAAACCTGTGGTAGACCATCAACAGTTTGTGGCTCAAATTTTGGAGACTGTGGCTAATCATCGGCTTTCGTAGGTTGGGTTGAGGTACGAAACCCAACACAAAGGTTTTGTTGGGTTTCACTATGTTTCAAACTAACCTAAATTATTCAGAACCGATAAAGGTTTTGTTGGGTTTCACTATCGTTCAACCCAACCTACATTATTCAAAACCGATACAGGATTGATTTGAGTTGAAGATTTTGGTTCGAGACTCTCAAGAACTGCTTTCATTTGTGGATTCGTAAAGAATTTTTGCGTATCTTCTAATAACTTTTTACCCCATAAATTATCCGCTAAAAATTTAATATCTCCATAACGACTATCCGATTTAAGAGCAGTTTCTCCTATTTTGAGAGCTTCTTCTTTTTTCCCTTGGGAATAAAGAGCAACCGCAACAGCTAATTGGGGTTCTGGTTGTTCCGCATCAAGTTTAATAGCAGCTTGCCAGTTATCAATTGCTTCTTTAATATTACCTTGTTCATATTGAATTAAGCCAATATTATTGATGGCAGGCCAAAAGTTTTTTTCTTGAGCGACAGCTTTATTATAGACCGCGATCGCTTCTGTCATTTTGCCTAATTTCAGATAAGAATTGCCTAGATCAAATAAAGCGGCTGGAGTATTAGGCTTTAGCTTTAACCCTTCTTCTAATTGAGTAACGGCTGTTTGATATTCCCCTTTTTGGAAATAAGCATTCCCCAAAGTAAATTTAATACCCGCTTCTTTAGGTGCTAGAGATAAGGCTTTTTGTAACGCTTCAATTCCTGCGTCTACTTGTTGTTGCTGTAGGTATAAAGTTCCTAAAATAAACCAGGGTTGATAATCATTAGCCGCTAACTGACTAGCTAATTTAGCCAGGGATAACGCCCGCTCATATTGTTGAAATCGTGTCAGGTAAATGGCTTCTTCTGCCCATTCTAACCCTTGTTTTTGTAATTGCTCCCTATTTAATGGGGGTGTGTAGGGCAGAAGTGCTTGCCCCATTACTGGCGCACCTAGTTGGCACAACCCAGTACATATTATTAACGAAAATAACCAAGAATTACGTTTAGGCACTGTCTTCTCTCTAAGCTGTCTCAAAATTATTAGTCAGTTGAATTTATCGTATTGTAGACTGTCTGACTGCGATTTTGATTCTTGGCGTAGGGGCATTCCACAATGTTAATGATTGTAGGATGGGTTACGCTGTGCTAACCCATCCTACTACAAGAGTTCAAAGATATTTTAATCTATTGATTACCTGAAGTTTACCTTCATGTTTTACACTATCTGTCAATGTAGTGCTGTTTTACAGCAGGAAGACTAGATAAGCGAGATGTTGTTAACCGATCACCTGACTCACCCTCTGTCCTCCCGTGAATCCACAGAGGAAGGGCGATTACACTTTTATGAGCGAGGTGAGGAAATTCCTTTAGTTTCTGAGGGAGTTTGGCAAGTTTATCGCGGGGTGGCTCAACTGAGTCAACTGTCTCATCAAGGGGAAGAAATTTTATTAGGTTGGGCCCAAACTTCTACCTTTTTTGGCTTATGGTTGACTCATTTGGAGTCTTATCAAGCAAAAGCTTTATCTGATATATATCTTAAATGGTATCCTTTGACTGACATTAATGATTCCTCTGTTTTGGCTCAAATGATGTTAAATCAATTGGTAAGACGTATGAGACAAACTGAAGCTTTATTAGCGATCGCGGGTTTAAAACGGGTTGAAGAAAGATTACAAGAATTACTTAATTTACTGAAACAAGAAATGGGAGAAACACATCTTCAAGGTACTCGTTTATCCGTTCGTTTAACTCATCAAAATTTGGCCAGTGCTATCGGTACTACAAGGGTGACAGTTACCCGCTTATTAGGAGAATTTCAACGTCAAGGACGGGTTAATTTTGATAGTGAACGACATCTTATTATTAATTGATAATTGATAATTGATAATTGATAATTGTGAAAGTGGAATAAGCTGTTGTGCATTTAAACCGCTTTCTCTCAAAATTACCTCAATATGATCTTTAAATTCAGTTAATTTTAATTCATAACTAGGCAAAGTTTCTGATAATTGAGACAAAGAAACTCCCAAAAAAGTAATGAAAATTAATCCTGCAACCAATACTCCTAAAATAACTAGAACCAACGCTAAACCTTGAGGAATTCGTTTACTGTTTAGCCAGCGCAACAGAGGAGCAATGCCAATAGCAATCATTAAACCCAAGAAAAAAGAATTTAAAATTGAAGATGCTGCCCTCATTCCCGCTACAATAATAACAACACAAGCAACACCAATTAATAAAGGAAGAATACTAGATAATTGTTTTTTTTCCGTCATAAAAATATCATTGATTGATTTTAATTATGTTAGATATCGCCAAACTCGCCGGAAAAATCCCTGGAATTAGTCAACATTTTAAAGCACAAGTGACCGCCAGCTATGAAAAATTAGAACAATCTCAAATTATTTTGCAAGAAATCCAAGCCAAACAGCAAGAATTAATCGAAAAACACGAAACTTGGCGCGATCACTTGATATTTTCTGTGGCCATTCCCGTCGAACCCCTAAACACTTGTATAACTATTAATGCTCCTCCTTATAGTCATAGTGTTTTTGCAACTGATGGCTCTCAAATTGCCCCCTCTCACCACGAAATTGCCTACTGTTATTTAATTAATGTGGGGCGAATTATGTTGCATTATGGGCAAAATTTACACCCATTGCTTGATAGTTTACCGGAAGTTTATTATCGACCCGAAGATCTTTATATTTCTAAACAATGGGGCATTCGTACAGAAGAATGGATGGGGTATCGACGCACGGTTTTAGAAGCAGAAGTCTTAGCAGAAATGGCCTGTTGTTGGGTTCAACCACCTGGGGCCCATTATGACCCTAATTTGGCGATGGTGGATGGTTCTCTGATTTATTGGTTTCTCGATGGTTTACACTATGAAGCCCGCGATCGCATTTTACCTCCCATTCTGTCAGCTTGGGAACAGTTACAAGAAGCGCGTATCCCCTTCATGGGTTATGTAAGTGCCTCTCGTAGCACTGAAGCAGTTAATTTTTTACGGTTATATACTTGTCCGTTTGATAACCCTAATTGTGGTAGTTATTGTTTAGATTTAGAAGAAAAACAAGCCCCTTGTCAAGTCATTGAACCTCTAAGAGATACGACAGTTTGGGGACAATTATTACAACCCGGACAACGGGGACCATTATGGCGAAGTTCTTTACGTATTTTAGATTTATATGGAGAAGAACAACATATTTATTTTTGTTATGTTAATGTGGGAACAGAAATTGCTCGCATAGAAATTCCGGCTTGGGTGGCTCAAGATTCGACCTTATTAGAGCAAGCATTAGGTATTATGTTAGGGCAAGTTAGTAAAGGATATGGTTATCCTGTGGCGTTAGCTGAAGCTCATAATCAGGCAGTAATTCGAGGAGGTGATCGGGTTCGTTTTTTTGCTTTACTCGAACAACAAATGATTCGAGTTGGGTTACAAAATGTGGGAACTTCTTATAAAGAAGCTAGAAAAAGAGGCAGTATTGCTTAGGGATGTGCAAATGTAATACCCGCTTAGCAATTATTCCCCCCTTTTTAAGGGCAGGGCTGATTCATTTTCCCTCGTACTGACACCTTAAAAGGTGCAGCTACACGGGCAAAGCCCGCCTGCGCGGGCTGAATTATTTATTAATATTTAATATTAGATGAAAAAGCCTGCCTTCGCAGGCTTCGTGCGTATAGCCCCAGCCTTTAGGCTGAGGTAATTTAAAACAATGAAACAGCCCTGCTTTTTAAGGGGGGTTAGGGGGGATCAATTATTAATTTATTTAACCCAAGTCCCTTGATAGAATAGGAAAACTTATCAAAAGATAGTCAAAAAACTATGGAAAAAATACCTAAATTACACATTGAAAAATTACCTGAAGGATTATATTTAGCTACTTCTGATGATTTACCTGGCTTAGTTGTTCAGGGAAGAACAATTACCGAAACATTAGAAATTGCCAGGGATATTGTGAGCAAATTAATAGAGGCAAAAAAAGAACGTAATCAAGGTGATTGATTAAAAGTAATTTCAGTTATCAATTATCTTTGATGTCCGATTTTAAAGAAGATATGGGAATACGATTAGGACTTAATCCATAAAGTTCTCGGACTAAATAAAGGGGACGTTGTTTAACTTCTTGATAAACTCGACCTAAATATTCGCCAATAATTCCTAAACTAATTAATTGGACACCTCCTAAAAATAAAATTGTCACCATTAAAGAAGCATAACCAGGAACATCAATTCCTAAAATTAAGGTTCGCAAAATTAAAAATGAGCCATAAATAAACGCGAGTAAAGATAAAATCAACCCAAGATAACTCCAAACTTTTAAAGGAACTAAACTAAAAGAAGTTATACCATCCAGGGCAAAATTCCATAGTTTCCAGTAATTCCATTTTGTTATTCCTTTATAACGAGGAGAACGATCATAAAGAATTTCAGTTTGTTTAAATCCTACCCAAGCAAACAATCCTTTCATAAAACGATTGCGTTCTGGCATTTGTTTTAAGGCCGTTACAACCCGTTGATCTAATAAGCGAAAATCTCCCGTATCTCTAGGAATAGGAATGGGACTAATACCGCTAATTAGACGATAAAAAACATCAGCCGTTAACTGTTTTAACCAGGTTTCCCCTTGACGCGATCGCCGTTTACAATAAACAATATCATAGCCTTCACGCCATTTAGCAATTAATTCTCCAATTAATTCTGGGGGATCTTGTAAATCAGCATCAATAGGAATTATCGCTTTTCCTTGAGCATAATCAAGACCTGCACTTAAGGCAATTTCTTTGCCAAAATTACGGGATAAACTAATAACTTTAATAGACGAATATCGCAAATGATAGTTCATCAAACTCATCAGAGTATTATCTCGACTTCCATCATCAACACAAATAATTTCATAAGTTAAATTTAATTCGTTTAAGACAGATAAAATTCGGTTAAATAGGGTATCAATATTAGGAGATTCATTATAAACAGGAACAATAATAGATAGTTCGATTCTTTCTGGAGTGGAATTCATCATCAAAATTAAAACAGTAACAGATTATTTAAAAATTAAATCTTAATTGTTAATTGCTTGGTCAATTTATGAATTGATTCTACAAAAATGAGATTTAAAAGTTAAGACGCATAGTTACAGGGTTGAGTTTCCACTGTTAATTGTTAATGCTCAATTAGAAGAATTATAATACACAAAGAAGCGACTTATAGTAGACATTTCTCTTATGGATTTAATTTTATGTCATCAAACGGCAGATTTCGACGTATTAGGGGCAGCAGTAGGACTTTCTCTCCTTAAAGTGGGGAGTCGTATTGTCTTAACGGGTGGGGCCCATCCAACAGTTCGAGATTTTTTAGCCTTACATCGGGATGAAATTGCTTTAATTGAATTAAGAAGTGTTAACCCTAAAAAAATTCGTAGTTTAATTGTAGTAGATAATCAACAACGCGATCGCTTAGGAAAAGCGGCTGATTGGTTTAATTTACCCCATATTAACACCATTGAATTATACGATCATCATCTTAATAGTATTTCAGATATTCCTGCGACTTGGACTCAAATTGAATTTGTGGGGGCTACTACTACTTTAATTGTGGAAAAAATGCAGAGAGAAAATATTCAGCCTAACCCCATTGAAGCAACTATCATGGCGTTAGGAATTCATGTAGATACTGGTTCTCTGACTTTTCCTCAGTCCACTTCACGAGACGCTTATGGGTTAGCTTGGTTAATGGAAATGGGGGCTAATGTTAAAACCATTGCTGAATATTGTGATCCTGGTTTTTCTCCTCAATTACAAGAGTTATTAGCAGAATCTTTAGACAAATTAGAAACGATAACTATTAGAGGTTATACTTTTGCCTGGGTTCTTCTTAATACAGAAAATTTTGTCCCTGGATTATCTAATTTAACAGAAAGATTGCTGGAATTAACAGAAAAAAATGCTTTATTATTAGCTCATTCTTATTCTAAAAGACATCATAATAATCCTGAACATAATGGACGTTTAACGGTGATCGGAAGAACTAGAATTGATGGAACTAATCTCAATCAATTATTCCAATCTTATGGAGGAGGAGGTCATGCTCAAGCAGCTTCTCTTATGTTACGAGATGGGTCACCAGACCTTATTTTAAAACAATTAGTTACCGAATTTATTGCCCAAATTCCTCACCCCTTAACCGCAAGAGATTTAATGTCTTCTCCTGTGCGAACAATTCGTCCTGAAACCACCATAGAACAAGCACAACGAGTCTTATTTCGTTATGGACATTCTGGGTTATCAGTGGTTGATGAAAATGATTGTTTAGTGGGAATTATTTCTCGTAGAGATTTAGATTTAGCTTTACATCATGGGTTTAGTCATGCTCCCGTTAAAGGTTATATGACTCGACAGTTAAAAACTATTACTCCTGATACTTTGTTACCTGATATTGAGTCAATTATGGTGACATATGATGTGGGAAGATTACCCGTTGTTGAAGCAGATAAGTTATTAGGAATTGTCACTCGCACAGATGTTTTAAGACAAATTCATCAGGAACGAGGCGATAAAAAAGATGAAAATGGTAAGAGAATTCCTGTAATTTCTTGTTTGTTACCTGCTATCCGCGATCGCTTAGCTGCCCCAATTTGGAAATTATTACAGTTAGCCGCAACGGAAGCTCAAAAACGAGGTTGGCATTTATATGTTGTAGGAGGGGCAGTCAGAGATTTACTATTAACAGAAACTCAGGATATTTTGTTGGTTCAAGATATTGATTTAGTAGTAGATGGATTTCATAACTCTGTTGAGGTGGGAGCCGGAGTAGAATTAGCTTTAATTATTCAAAAAATGTTCCCTAATGCCCGTTTATCAGTGCATGGAGAGTTCCAAACTGCTGCTTTATTGTGGCATAAAGATCCAGAATTAGGGTCATTATGGATTGATATTGCTACCTCTAGAACAGAATTTTATCCCTATCCTGCCGCTAATCCAGAAGTAGAAGCTAGTTCCATTCGTCAGGATTTGTATCGTAGAGATTTTACAATTAATGCCTTAGCAGTGAGGTTAACTCCCCCCAGAGAAGGGGAATTATTAGACTTTTTTGGAGGAATGATCGACTTGCGATCGCGTCAAATTCGGGTACTTCATGCCAATAGTTTTATTGAAGATCCAACTCGTATTTATCGGGCTGTTCGTTTTGCTGTTCGTTTGAATTTTGAACTTGAACCTCAAACAGAAGATTATATTCGTTATGCTATTGACAGTGGTATTTATGAACGATTACGATTAGAAAATCATCCGACTCCAGCTTTAACAACTCGCTTAAAAGCTGAGTTAAAATATATTTTAGATTCTCATTATTGGCAACCAGCCCTTAAGTTATTGGCTCATTTAGATGCGTTGCATTGTTTACATTCTGAGATTGTGTTAGATGAGTCATCATGGTGGCAAATTCGCTGTATTTCTCGCTGGTTACAATATCTTGACCCTTATAATCAGTTAGAACATTGGTTAATTAGATTAGAAATATTAATTGCTCAATTAAATGAAGAAGAAAGAACAAAAATTGCTCATAATCTAAACTTACCTAAAGAAAGTATTGAAAGACTCAAGCTCATCACAAAAATTGAATCAGAGGTCAAGGATAAATTACTTAATTGTGATCGTCTAAGTCATATTTTTAGGGTATTACATCCCTATAAATTCTCAAATTTAATCTTAGTGGGAGTGCGTTCTCCTAAAAAAATTCGTCGTCTGATTTGGCAATATTTAACTAAGTGGTCAAAAATTCAAGCACCTTTAACGGGGGATGATCTTAAAGCAATGGGATATAAACCAGGGCCCAAGTATAAACAAGTTTTAGATCAATTATTAACTAAAACCTTGGACGGGGATATTAAAACTAGAGAAGAAGCAGAAGTATTCGTCAAGCAAATGATGATTGAACAAGGTTAATCAAAGGGTCAATTTCTAGCCAAAGCGTTGCCCCACAAGGTTTAGGATGGTCAGGATCATAGACAAGTCGCTGGCGTGGGGACATGAAACCCTGAAAGCCTTACCAGATGACGAAAAGAGCAAAACATGGTAAAAAGAAAATGTTCTTTTTTTAGCGATCGCCGTCTAAACCCAAAATGTTACCAGAAATTTATAACAACCATTTAACAAAGTATCTGAAAAAATCGGAATATTTAATACTGTTAATCATGATAGAATTAGTGCAAGTATATAGGAAAATTAGGTTTTATGAGTTAGCTAGTTATTTTCCCAGTCCCATTTTATTTGAAAGTAAGAGAAAAAAGTTAAAACGGTTTTTCGAGATTCCTTGTTTGACAATTGAAGGAGTATGGATACCTATCATAAAACAGTGGTTAAAGCAATCATTTAGTACAGGAGATGTCTTACATATTGCCATAGATAGAACCCAATGGGGGTTGATTAATATTTTGATGGTAAGTCTGGTAATTGATAATAGAGGAATTCCCTTATATTTTGAGTTGCTAGATCACATCGGTAATAGTAACTTTGACACACAGAAAAGTATATTAGCCCGAATATTACTCTTTCTAAAAGAATATAAAATAGTTGTCTTAGGGGATAGAGAATTCTGCTCAGTTGAACTAGCAAAATGGTTACATGGACAAAAAAGAGTTTATTATGCACTCAGATTGAAGAAAAGCAACTATATTGAAGTAGAAAAGGAAATGTGGACGCGACTAAAAGATTTAGGATTATCTTCAGGAATGTCTTTATTTTATCAAGGAGTTAAAGTTACGAAAACAAAAGGATTTATAGGCAGTAATATAGTGGCGAAATGGAAAAAGAAGTATAGAGGAATAGAGACAAAAGAAGCTTGGTTTATTATCACAAATTTAACCAGTATTGATGAGACGATTGACGCTTATAAAAAGAGATTTTGTATTGAGGAAATGTTTCGGGATTTTAAGAAAGGTGGTTATGATTTAGAAAGAACGAAATTAACAGGACATCGCCTTACTTCCTTAATTATATTGATTACTCTAGCTTATTCAATGGCAACATTTTCTGGAAAAATTATTAAAGAGAAAGGATTGGCAAAATATGTGGGGAGAGTCAGAAAAAACAAGAAAATGCGACGGAGACACAGTAACTTTTATATCGGTCTTCATGGAAAAGATTGGGTTGACTCTTGTGATTTATTTACCGTTGAAGCCCAGGCATTAATGCAATTAAGCCCCGAAAAACGCGCCTATTATCGACGAGGACGACGGGCTATATCCCTGATTAAGTCTAGCTTATAGATTTTTATGTCCCCACGCCAGGACAAGTCGGCATATTCCCTCTAAAATATCAACTTGATGACAATAATTGACTTTTTTGCCTTGTCTCACACAAATTACAGGCTCCTTAATCAGTTTTTTGCGGTTTTCTCGAATCTTATGTTGACTGACATGAATATATGTTTTGCTTTGTTGAGGACGTTTGCGCCAGGTTCCCTGTGGCCCCCTTGTTCCGGGAATAATTTGGGGCATATCATGTTTATCTAGGGGAATTTGCCAAAATCTGCCCTCTTTTAAAGCTCCTTTGATTCTACCCGCGTAGAGCAGTTGTTGCACCCGTTGACGAGAAATTCCTAAAAGATGTGCTGCTTTTGCGATACTTACATACTTCATTATATAATTACCCTAGCGCTATAGTTATTTCTAATTATAAACACCAATCAAGATGACTATCAACCCAGAAAAACTCATTGAATTAGCATTAACAGCAGGGGCCTTGACGGCAGAAGTCTATCAATCTCGTTCTTTATCCCATCCCGTATTTTTTGAAGCCAACCGCTTAAAACAATTAGAAAGTTCCCAGTCAGAGGGAACTGCCTTACGGTTATGGAGAGAAGGTTGTCCAGGGTTAGCGGTGGCTTATGGAGACGTAGAAGAAACTGCGTTAGTCGAAAGAGCGATCGCCCTATCTCAATTGAACCCTCCCGAAACCATAGAATTAAGTGAATCTCGTACCGCTATTTATCCCAATGTAGGGGAAATTATCCCCGTTGAAACCTTAGTAGAAACAGGAAAAAATGCGATCGCCAAACTGCGAGAGTTTTACCCCGATATTCTCTGTAGTGGGGAGTTTAGCTGTGAAGTAGATACCACCCTATTAATTAATTCTCAAGGACTTCATTGTCAATATGAAGATACCTCAATCAATTATTATTTGGGAGTAGAATGGGTCAGAGGAGAGGATTTTTTAGCCATTTATGAGGGAGAATATAGCCGTAACCAAATTAATCTGGATCGGGTCATTAAAGATATTTTAAAAAGGTTAGAATGGGCCCAAAATAATGTTACTCCCCCAACCGGACGGATTCCCATTTTATTAACTCCTAATGCTACAGCCATGTTATGGGGAACTGTCTCAGAAGCAATCAACGCTAAACGAGTCTTAGAACAATCATCTCCTTGGAGTGACAAGTTAGGACAAATGGTGGTTTCCCAGATATTAACCCTGTCACAACAACCCGATTATAAACCTTATCGCTGTCCCTTTGATGATGAAGGAACCCCCACTCAAACCCTATCTTTAATTACTCAAGGCCGACTTGAACAATTTTACAGCGATCGCACGACTGCCCGCACTTTAGGTACTCAGAGTACAGGAAATGGGTTTAGACCAGGGTTAGGACGTTATCCTACTCCTAGTTTGATTAATGTGATCCTAGAGTCGGGAACAACATCTTTAGACAACTTGATCAGCCGATTAGATGAAGGAATTATCGTCGATCAAATGTTAGGAGACGGTAGTGATATTTCGGGAGACTTTTCGATTAATGTGGATCTTGGATATCGGATTGAAAAAGGTCAAATTACAGGTCGAGTTAAAGATACGATGATAGCAGGAAATGTTTATACAGCCCTTAAACAAGTGATTGCTTTAGGGAATGATTGTCAATGGACGGGTTCTTGTTACACACCTTCGTTAATTGTAGACGGCTTATCTGTAGTAGGTTAAACATGAACATCAAAGGGACAATTCTGATACTTTGTTTAATTTTATTGCTTCTAAGTACAGGGCGAATTCTTGCTTCACCGACTTATCCAAACATACTATCAAACATCAATCAAGAGGTAATTATGAGTGATCTTAAGCCCCTATCTTCCCAAGAATTACAGACTGTTTTAAGACAATTAGACGGATGGACACAAAAAGACGGAAAATTGCACCGTCAATTTGAGTTTAAGTCATTTGTTGAAGCTTTTGGATTTATGTCTAGTGTCGCTTTAGTAGCTGAATCTATGGGCCATCATCCTGAATGGTTTAATGTCTATAATCGTGTCATCATTGATTTAACAACTCATGATGCAGGTGGGATTACAAATAAAGATGTAGAGTTAGCTAAAAAAGCGGGAGAATTAGCCCGACGTTAATGGATTTCCCACGACTGCGCTAAGTAGGTGGTCATAATTGAAATCACGGCGTTGCTGAATCAGGGTATGAAACAACCATTCTTTGCGTCTTTGCACGGCAGTCGCTCTACTTGGGGAGACCCCAAGACCGCGCTGCCTTGTCTTTGCGCGAAATAAAAATCATACCATCAATCAGCAATGCCAAAATCACAATAGAAAAGTTAGTAGTGATGGCTTTAGCCATTATTATATAAAGCTTTTAAGCCCTAAAGGGAACTTACTACAAACATTCGTTTATTTATGATCATCTACTTATAGGCTTATTCGTGAGATTGTTATATTAAAGATTAGAAAGAGACCATTGCGCTGTTATTGTCTAATTGATAGGATAGTATGGAGATTTATCATGGGTTAAGACATAATAATGCAAATCAAAGATCTGACAGAACAACAGCTAAAAAACTTAATTCGCAACACCGTAGATGAAACCCTAGATCAGTATTTTGGCGACCAAGATGAGGGAAAAGAGGTCCAAGAAGCGATCATGAAAAATCTACTAGAAATACAGGGAAAACGCACCGCAGGAAGGGCGACAATTCCTGCAGAGGAAGTCTATAAAAAATACGGAATAACGAAAAATGAGTTATTCTCTTAGTTTTGAACCAGAGTCAATAACTGATTTAGATAATCTAACTCAGTCAGTGCGAGTACGGATTCTCAACAAAATTGAGTGGTTAAGGAGCAATTCTGCACAGATTTCTCATCTTCCTCTAACAGCCAACTGGTCGGGTTTTTATAAACTAAGAGTAGGGAATTATCGAGTGATTTATGAGTTTGATCTAGATCTTCAGATAGTCATTATTATTAGAGTAGGTCATCGCAGTGAAATTTATTAAGTGTAGGGTGGGCATTACCCACCCTAATTACTGATTTTATGTAATCACAGTTGGTTTATCCCGTCCCGTAAACTTCTTAATATGAGCAATTTCTTCTGCTAATTGAATTAAGGGAGATAAAGCTTCTTGAGTCTCTACATGATGTTTACTAGCATCCGGTTCATAACTTTCCACATAAAGCCGTAAAGTTGCCCCTTTTGTTCCCGTTCCCGATAACCGGAAAATAATCCGAGAACCATCAGTAAACCCGATACGAATACCTTGTTTTTGACTGACACTGCCATCTATGGGATCAGTATAAGAAAAGTCATCACTATAAGCCACTTCATAATTACCGTAGGACTTTCCTGGCATATTTTGAAGCTGCGATCGCAAGAGTTCCATTAATTCATTAGCGGGGTCAGATGGCACTTCTTCATAATCATGACGAGAATAAAAATTACGTCCATATTCTTGCCAATGATCCCGTACAATTTCTTCAACAGATGTACCTTTAACAGCTAAAATATTGAGCCAAAAAACCACAGCCCATAGACCATCTTTTTCTCGTATATGATTTGAACCAGTACCGAAACTTTCCTCACCACAAAGAGTGGCTTTCCCTGCATCTAATAAATTGCCAAAAAACTTCCAACCTGTAGGAGTTTCATAACAATCTATACCTAGTTTAGCCGCTACTCGATCCGGTGCTTCACTGGTAGGCATAGAACGGGCCACACCTGCTAAACCATCTTTATAACCAGGAACTAAAGTGGCATTCGCTGTCAAAACAGCTAAACTATCACTAGGAGTCACAAAGAAATTACGTCCCAAAATCATATTGCGATCGCCGTCTCCATCAGAAGCCGCCCCAAAGTCTGGTGCATTGTCTCCAAACATGACTTCCACTAAATCATGAGCATAGACCAAATTGGGATCAGGATGGCCACCGCCAAAATCCTCTAAAGGTGTGCCATTTTGTACCGTTCCCACAGGGGCCCCTAAATATTTCTCAAACAAAGCATGAGCATAAGGGCCCGTTACCGCATGGAGAGAGTCCATACACATTCTAAACTTACCAGAAGACAAAAGATCCTTAATTTTGTCAAAATCGAATAAAGTCTGCATTAATTCCACATAAGGAACCACAGAGTCCATAACTTCCACTTCCATAGTTCCCATTTTAAAAGAACCAGGACGATCTAAATTAATATCAGCAGCTTCGAGAATTTTATACTCTGTAATAGCTTTAGTACGGTTATAAATAGCATCTGTCACCTTTTCTGGAGCAGGGCCACCATTACTAACATTGTATTTAACCCCAAAGTCTCCGTTTGGCCCACCAGGGTTATGACTGGCAGATAAAATAATACCACCCAAGGCATTATATTGACGAATAACACAAGAAGCCGCAGGAGTGGAAAAAATACCGCCACAACCGACTAAAATGCATCCAATACCATTAGCTGCCGCCATTTTCAGGATAATTTGAATCGCTTCGCGGTTATAATAACGACCATCACCCCCCAGGACTAGAGTTGCACCTTCGCATCCGTCGAGACTGTCGAAGATAGACTGAACAAAATTTTCTAAATAATGGGGTTGTTGAAACGCTGGTACAGATTTTCGGAGTCCAGAGGTTCCTGGTTTTTGATCACTAAAAGGAGTTGTTTTTATAGTACAGATAGTCATGGAACAGTACCTAATTCTGTGGCACAACAGAAGAATATAGCCTCAGTCTATCAGGTTAGGAGTTAGGGATATTGATGGAATCAAAGATTAGACCAAGAGGGCAAAGACAAAAGAAACATTAAGAAAATTCATCGGGGTTAACGCCAAGCCTTCTAAGTCTTTGAGCCAGTCGTTGTGCTTTTTGTTCGGCTTCTTCTTTAGCCTGACGTTCTTGTTGAGCGATCAGACGTTGTTGATCAGCGATCAGACGTTGTTGATGAGCGATCGCCTCTGCATTCATCGCTCTTTCATTAGCCGTCAGATAACGATTTCCCAATATATCATACCAATAAAGCCATTCCCGAACCCAAGCAATATGTTCTCCGGGTTCATAACCGATCGCTAATCCAATTTCTGGCAACCAAACTCGATTATTTTCAGCCTGTACAAGTTCATATTTCCCTGATATTAATTTATAAACTTCCAATCTTTGTCTATTTTTAAATCTTCCTCTTCTGCCACTAAAGGGATTGTAAATTGCGTAATAAAGAATCCCTAAAGCCTGATAATCTGCTAATTTGTTCTCATATTCGTTATTATATTTCTCGGAAATTACTTCTAGGGACAAAATAGGCATAATATTCTGTTCTTCCCACAATACATAGCTCAATCTACCTCTTTCCCCTGTATCATGTTTTACCCCGACTGCTAAAAAGCCATCAGGAACTATCGCAGGTTCGTCAGGATTGTAATAAACTCCCATATCTACACCGAAATACCAATCATCACGATTTGCCCAAATTGAAGCTAATAAGCTCAGTAATAGATTAGGAATGTCGTTTTGTAACTGATTATCCACTGGAGTTTCGTCAGAAGATGGCAATTCTTCGGCGGTGGGAAGAAGACGATTTTTGTTATAAGCGAGATTAACCATAGCTTGTTTAAGCGAGGTATTTAAGTTACCCTGATTCTAGCAGGTTGCCCACGCCAGGCGATCTCCTTATATTAATCGTTGTTAAATCAGGATATTAAAGGAATTACATGAATATTGGTCTTCCTAAAGAAATTAAAGATCAAGAATTTCGGGTTGGTTTGACTCCTAGTAGTGTTCGGGTACTCACCGCTCAAGGTCATCAAGTATGGGTTGAAATGAACGCGGGAGTGGGTGCGGGTTTTCCTGATACTGACTATGAACAAGCAGGAGCCAAAATAGTCTCAACTGCTGCTCAAGCTTGGAACCAAGATTTAGTTGTCAAAGTTAAAGAACCTCTACCCCAAGAATATCCCCTCATCTGCACAACTAAAATTCTCTTTACTTATCTTCATCTAGCTGCCGAACGCTCTCTTACTGAAGCTCTTTTAGCATCTCGAATAACTGCGATCGCTTACGAAACGGTAGAACTCCCTGACGGTAAACTTCCCTTACTCACCCCCATGAGTATTATTGCTGGACGCTTATCTGTCCAATTTGGGGCGAGATATTTAGAAAAACAACAAGGAGGACGGGGTGTCTTATTGGGGGGCATTCCAGGGGTTTTATCGGGTCGTGTGGCCATTTTAGGCGGGGGTGTTGTGGGAACCGAAGCAGCACGCATGGCCATCGGTATGGGAGCGCAGGTGCAAATTCTAGATATTAATGTAGATCGCTTAGCCTATTTAGAAACCCTGTTTGGCTCTAGAGTTGAACTACTTTATAGTGACTCGGCCCATATTGAGAAAGTCGTCCCGGCAGCCGATTTATTAATTGGGGCGGTGTTAGTAACGGGAAAACGGGCCCCTACCTTGGTATCACGGCAATTAGTGGCTCAAATGGCTCCTGGTTCGGTTATTGTGGATGTAGCGGTAGATCAGGGCGGCTGTATTGAGACATTACGCACGACTTCTCATACTAATCCTACTTACATCGAAGAAGGTGTCGTTCATTTTGGGGTTCCTAATATGCCAGGGGCCGTCCCTTGGACAGCTACACAAGCTTTAAATCATAGTACCTTACCCTATATTATTAAATTGGCTAATTACGGACTTGATGCGTTAGAAAAAGATCCCGCTTTAGGTAAAGGTTTAAATATCGCTCAAGGTCGTTTGGTTTATCGAGCAGTTCAAGAGGTATTTCCTGATTTATAGCACCACCTAAATAACAGGGGGCGTAGGGGCGGGTTTTTAAGACAATTTCTCGATTCTCACAAGTAGGCTAGATCAACCCGACCCTACAAAATTTTAGGTTCATAAATAATTATTAGTAAGTGATACATTTTTCACTCTATTGGGCATAATAACATTATACTATTACGCTTCATTCTATTATGCCCTAGACCAAGGGTTTAACACTGTTAAACCCTTGGTCTAGGGCATAATTGGAATTTCTGCTTATTCAACCCCAATTAGTCAGTCAGGCATCATTTTTCTCAATACTATTACGAATATCATTAAGATCAATATAACGATCAGTTGCATTTCTCAATTCTCTGGCGATCATTCCTTCTGTGGAAACCACCGTAATATGAGTATTTTTTGAACGTAATAACTCGATCGCTCGTTCAAAGTCCCCATCACCACTAAAAAGAATTACCCGATCATATTGATCCACTGTATTAAACATATCAACTACAATTTCAATATCTAAATTAGCTTTTTGAGAATAGCGACCTGATGTATCATCATAATATTCTTTAAGAATTTTGGTTCTTACGGTATAACCTAAGCTAATTAGAGCATCCCGAAAACCTCGTTGATCTTGAGAATCTTTTAATCCCGTATACCAAAAAGCATTAATTAAATTGACATAAGGATCATTAGTAAAATATTCTAAAACTCTCCTGGGATCAAAAAACCAACCATTTTTTTGTTGAGCATAAAACATATTATTTCCATCAACAAATATAGAAAGACGATCTTTCTGACACACACAATTATGGGCAGCATCCATGAAATTAATACCTAAGTATAAATAGAAATAAGAAGTAGATTATTAGATTAATAGTCTAGTTTAGCAATTTTACTTAATCAAAATTTTACCTTAAAAGTTTTCTTCTTTAGTCAAGCATAACAATTTAAGTTAGATAGGAACACCAATCACTCCAACCCCCTGCATATAGTTTAGCCCCTTCAATCCCCACTAAGGCTAAGGAGAACAGATTTACGCAAGCTGTCACTCCAGACCCACAATAAACAATTATTTCTGAAGCTTGACTATAATCTTCCCAGAGGGCTTGTTGTAAGTCTAGGGGTAAGAGATAACCTTGTTCGTTAGTAACTTGTTTCCAAGGGGCGTTAATCGCCCCGTCAATATGGCCAGCAATCGGATCAATGGGTTCTTGTTCACCCCGATAGCGATCGCCGTCACGAGCATCAATTAAAACGGTTGAGGGGGAGTTTTGACAGGCCTTTACCTCTTCAATATCCATAATCCAATCTTGACGAGGTTGAGGCACAAATTTTCCTAACTTAGCCTGCGGTATTTGGTCACTGAGGGGATAACCAAGGCTATCCCAAGCAGGCCAACCCCCATCAAGTAAAGCTACGTGATCGTGTCCCAAATAACGTAATAACCACCACAGACGGGCGGCAAAAGCAAAGCGCATATCATCGTAAACTACTACTAAGGTTTCTCCGGCGATAATCCCCATAGAGGCTAATTTATCAGCTAAAGAGGAGATATCAGGTAAAGGATGTCTTCCCCCATGTTGGGAGACACTGGAGGATAAATCCCGATCTAAATGCAAATAATAAGATCCCTCAATATGACTTTTTAGATAACTATGTTCTCCCCAGTTAGGTTCCCCTAAGCGAAAACGACAATCTACAATAACGAGTTGAGTATTAGTAAGTTGGCCAGCAAGCCACTCACAAGAGACAATATCAGGGATTTGAGACATTTTAAATATTACCCATTATTAACTTACCGAGCAATTGATAATTATTTATTGTTCATTATGTATTGTTGGCCGATAGATCTTTAATAATCAGCAAACAATTACGATTATCATCAGTGCGACAATAACTTAAGTAGGCTGCTATTTTTTGTAAGATAAGAAGGCCTTGACCATGACCGGCAAAGCGATTATCTTGGCTTCCATTGGCTTCAAGAAAGCCTTCGAGATCGAAGGGAGACCCAAAATCCCAGATTCGGATTTCTAAACTGTCTGACTTCAAGCAAATCTCTATTTCAATGGAAATTTCCTGAGAAAGATTTTTGTGAGCGTGACGAACAGCATTGGTAAAGCCTTCAGCTAAAGCTAACTGACACTGTAACCAATCCTTTTTAGGAATCCAGGGTTGATTGATCCCGTCAAAGTAACACAAAACTTGGTCTAATGCTTTTAGGTCACTTTCTACTTTGAACGATATCTGTTTGAGGACACTCAATGATTCAACGCCTCTTCAATCGGGGTCTTAGACTCTAGGTTTCTACTATTTTAACCTATTTTCTACAACTTCTCTCGAAGCACTATAAGGTTAAGATTTACTCAGACTTGTTATTCGGACGTTTCTTGACATACTAACCACAGATTATGGTTCAAATTCTGCTGATTGATGATGATCGTACCATTCGGATGTTATTAGAGCGTACCTTAAAGCGCAGTGGCTATGATGTCATCTGTGCTAGTAAGGGGGAGGAGGGCTTAAATAAAGCGAGGGAATTACAACCTGCTTTAATTATCTGCGATTGGGTCATGCCTGGAATCAGTGGCTTAGAAGTTTGTCGTCAAGTTAAAAGTATCCCAGAATTAGCTACTACTTTTTTTGTTTTATTAACCTCTTTAGGATCAGTGGAAGATCGGGTTAATGGTTTAGATGCGGGGGCCGATGATTTTTTATGTAAACCCATTGAAATGAATGAGTTAATTGCTAGAGTCAGAGCGGGGTTACGACTTCATCAATTAAGTCAAGATTTAAAAGAACAAAAGCAACTTTTAGAAACTGAATTAGCTGAAGCGGCTGATTATGTTAGCTCTATTTTACCGGAACCTGTAACGGATGAATTTGTTAAAATTGAGTCCCGTTTTATCCCATCAAGTCAACTGGGTGGCGATGGATTTGATTATTTTTGGTTAGATGAATATCACTTAGTGGTTTATTTATTGGATGTATCAGGACATGGACTTAGAGCAGCTTTACCTTCTATTTCTGTAATTAATTTACTTCGTTCTAGGGGTTTAAATAGAGTTGATTATTATCGTCCTAGTGAAGTTTTAAGAGGTCTTAATGAAGCTTTTCAAATGAGCGATCGCAATGACAAATATTTTACTATTTGGTACGGTGTTTATAATCGTCAAACTCAGGTTCTTCTTTATTCTAGTGCTGGTCATCCTCCGGCTATTTTATTAACAAAAAATGTAGACAATATTTTGACTGTCAATTATCTTAAAACCCCTGGATTTCCTATCGGGATGTTTCCTGATACTACTTATATTAATGCTGAGTTATCTCTTAATTGTTTGTCGAGACTTTATATCTTTAGTGATGGCATTTATGAGATTGAAAAAGCCGATGGAACTGTCTTAGGACTCCCTGACTTCATTGGAATTCTTAAAGATTATCAACAAGAAAATCAAGGAAATTTAGAAAAACTTTTACTTTCCCTAAGTTCCCACCATCAAAAAGCTCAATTTGATGATGATTTATCGATTATTCAAATTGATTTTTCTGCTTCTTAACTATTAATAATTTTCTGTTCTAATTCTTCTCGATTGGGAAAGATTTCAAAGATTTTATCCATACTAGTTAAATCAAATAACATCCGAATTTGTTCATTAATGGAACAAAGGAATAGTTTAGAACCTGCCGCTTTAACGGTCTTTAAGCATAACACTAATGTCCCTAATCCAGAACTATCCATAAAGGTGACATTCTTAAAATCAATGACAACGATTTCCGCATTTTCCACAACTCGTGTAATTTCTTGGCGGAATTGAATGGCTTTTGTCCCATCAAAAATTCCCGAAGGTTGAACAACTTTTAGGTTTGATTTCATAAACGACACAATTAGGTTAATTTTAGGGGAAATTTAGCTTAACTTTTAATTAGGTTAAGAGAAACAGGTAAAACGGGATCACAAGATTCACTGAATTTTTCTACCAGTTGACGGAACTCCTCTCCTTCAATGGTTTCTTGATCAATTAAAATATCCACTAGACGATCAATAGCTGCACGGTTTTCCTGAATAATTGTTTGGGCTTTATCATGACAATACTCAACGATAGATCGTACCTGATGATCGATTGCTGCGGCAAGTTCTTGAGAACACTCTGGTTTTTGACTGCCGTCATATCCCGAATATCCGTTACTATTGTCGTTCTCTAGGGCCAATAATCCTAGTTCTGACATACCAAAACGAGTTACCATTTGTCGGGCTAAACTTGTGACTTTTTCAATATCATTACCGGCCCCGGTTGTCACTTCATCTTGACCAAAAATCAATTCTTCGGCGGCCCTTCCTCCCAATAATCCGGCAATTCTGGCTAATAATTGGTTACGACTATCTAACCCATATTCCTCATCTGGGACAAACCAAGTTAACCCCATGGCCTTTCCTCTGGGAATTAAGGTAACTTTATCCACCGGATAATGACCCGCACATAGGGTTCCTACTAAAGCATGACCAATCTCATGATAAGCAATCAGTCGCTTACTTTTACTATCCACTAGAGGAGTTCCTTCCATTCCGGCCACCACCCGATCAATAGCATCGTTAATTTCCAGGGTGGTAATGGCTTCTTTGCGTCTTCGGGCCGTAAAAATCGCTGCTTCGTTGAGAAGGTTGGCTAAATCTGCCCCCGTAAACCCAGGAGTCCGACGGGCTATCGCTTCTAAGGAGACATCCTCGGCCACTTTTTTATTGCGGGAGTGGACTTCCAATATTCCGTGTCTGCCTTTGAGATCAGGATAGTCTACTATTACTTGTCGGTCAAATCGTCCGGGTCGTAATAAAGCCATATCGAGGACATCGGGGCGGTTGGTAGCCGCAATGACAATAATGCCCGTATTTCCCTCAAATCCGTCCATTTCTGTTAATAATTGGTTGAGGGTTTGTTCTCGTTCGTCGTTTCCTCCCCCATAACCGACTCCTCGTTGTCGCCCAACTGCGTCAATTTCATCGATAAAAATCAGACAAGGGGCGTTTTCTTTGGCTTTTTTGAATAAATCTCTGACACGAGATGCCCCAACCCCGACGAACATTTCCACAAATTCTGAACCAGAAATGCTAAAAAAGGGAACTCCTGCTTCTCCGGCGATCGCTTTAGCTAAGAGAGTTTTTCCGGTTCCGGGGGGCCCCACTAATAGGACTCCTTTGGGAATTTTAGCCCCGATGGCGGTAAATTTTTCTGGTTGTTTAAGAAATGTAACGACTTCTTGTAATTCTTCTTTAGCTTCGTCAATACCTGCCACTTCTCCAAAGGTAATACCTGTTTTGGCTTCCATTTGGAAACGGGCCCGAGATTTACCAAAGTTCATGGCTTGGCCTGAAGCGTTGGCGGAACGTCGGATAATGGCTATGACAAAGGATAGTAACATCAATAAGATAAAAACATTGATAATTAGCCCAATGGCGGCAGAATGATCGGCAGAAGGGCGAAAATCAAATTGAACGTTGTTATTTCTTAATTTAGCAATCAGTTCCGGGTTATTTTTGAAGATAGGAACGATTTGGGGGGAGTCCTTCTGGCCTTGATTTTTGAAAGTGACTTTAGCAATTTTTTGTCTGGGGTCAATTTCAACTTGAGAGACTTTCCCTGCTTGAATTTTTTGTAATAGCTGACTGTAGTCTAGGGTTTCTTTTTGGGTTTGTCCCCAAGCAGGGGTAATTATGAGTAAGGATTGAAGCAGCATCCAACTGGTGACTAACTGACCCCATTTTTGTCGTGTTTTTTTGGGGTAACGGGGTTGAATAGTAGATTGGTTGATGTTCATGCTTGGTTTCATTTTTGTCAATTGATTTGGCCCTAATATCAGCCTAGATCAGTTTCTCATCACTACATGGCGAGAAAAATAATGTCACTCTTTTTCTATTATGAACGATCAAGTTAAAGTCAGGGTTAGATCCTCAGAAGATTTTCTCCCCTACTATTAATACAAATAAACTTAGACTTCTATCCACTACAGTCATCGTTAGTACTATACTTCTGTGGGCAGAAATATCAGTAGATGGAAAAGTTTGGATTTAATAGCGATCGCTAAATGACAAAAGGTCAAAAAATCGAAGATTATTCAATTCTCTTTAAAGGTGGCTATGAACTCTCAAAAAGTGGTATTAACACTCAAATTGCTTTAACTTTATTAGCCGCCATTGTTATGGCATCTAAGTAACTGGACAAAAATAAACGTTACGGTGAAGTGAGCAGGGGAGCGCCGGAGCGCCGGAGCGCCGGAGAGGGGTTACAACCTAGTTACATTTCTTAACATAGTATTGTTTATTTATGTCCGACTACTTATCGTCTCTGTTTATACCTTTTTTATTCTGAAAATAAAGTTAGATAATTACAATGCGGCTGCAATGGCAGCCGCTTATGGTTCCATTAGTGCTGTAACCTTTATTACTGCTAGTTCTTTTTTGGAAAAACTCCATATTGCTTATGGGGGTATTCTAACCCATTTAGTAGACGGTTAATGAAGGTTATATTATCTGATAATCTCCTGATTTTCCTCCCGTTTTACTGATTAAACGAATGTTTTCAATCTGTAGAGATTTTTCTAAAGCTTTAGCCATATCATAAAGGGTTAAAGCTGCCACAGAAACCGCAGTTAAAGCTTCCATTTCTACTCCTGTTTCTGCTTTAGTAATAACGGTTGCTTGAATTTGATACCCTGGTAAATTTTCATCAGGGGTTAATGTTACTTCGATTTTATGAAGAGGTAAAGGATGACACAAAGGAATCAAATTAGCTGTCTGTTTTGCTGCCATTATTCCCGCTAATTTCGCTGTTCCTAATACATCACCTTTGGGGTTATTTCCTGCTTCTATCGCTTTAAAAGTTGCTGGTAACATTCTAACTTGTCCGGCGGCAATTGCTTGACGATGGGTTGCTATTTTTGAAGAGACATCAACCATTTGTGCCTCTCCTTGAGCATTAATATGAGATAATTTAGATTTAGAGTTATTAGACATTTTATTTATTAGCTATTAGATTGTAGGTTGGGTTGAGGAACGAAACCCAACAAAACCGAATTTTAACAGCCTTATAATTTATCAGTCAAAAGAAAGATTGATATTTAAGAATTTCTTTCCATTCTTCATCAGATAAAGGTTGTGTTATCAATTCTATCTCAAAATGTTGCTTTGCTGCTTCAGTTAGAACATCAATAATTTGTTCAATTGAATAATTATCAGATAATTGCTCCATCAATGTTAAATTCCAAGGAGCAGGTTGATTAAATATCATTTCAAACAATAATTTATTAGTTGACAAAATCATCGAACCATGTTGAAGAATTGAACATTTTCCCCGTCTTTGTGCGCTACCTATTAATTTACTGCCATCACTTGTTACTAAATCTGCGACTGTTGCCGTATTAAAACAACTAGAATTATGAATATATCCCCTTTTTGTTAATCCATATTCTAAGGGAATACCTAGAGAGTTCCAACCCTGTATTAAAAAGGTACAAATATCTTGATAAACATCCAAAGTTTTACGATAATTAAGAGGTATAATAACACTATAAGTTAAATCATCTTGATGTAAAACTGCTCTTCCTCCTGTGGGACGACGCACTAAATCTAAAGGTTGTTCTTGCCAAATTAAATGATGCCAAAAATCAGGATATTTTTTTTGTAGATGACCTAAAGATAGAGTTGGTTTTGACCAAGTATAAAAGCGTAAAATAGGAGTATGATTTTCTTTTTCTTGTTGTTGAAATAGCCAGTTATCTATAGACATTTGTATGATACCTGATGCTTCTATTGGTGGGATAAAACGCCAAGTTGATGAAAACTTAGTCATGTTTTTTATAAAAATTTCTTGACTTGTTAATTAAGTACAAATAAGTGGGTATCCTAAGTTTGAGAATGTCATCAAGGTTGATGACTATATCAGACAATGTAGAATAAATCAAGGAGATTTCACCATGACTCAACACACAGAAGTTAAACCCCTAGTTGATAAGCTGATGTTAGCTGGACTTGGAAGCGGATGTTTACTATTTGCGATAGGTACTCTTACTAAGATACCCCCCTTTATCTGTGTTTGGTTTTCTGGCGAGTACAGGTGCAGGAAGTGTCAGTAGATGGAAAAGTTTGGATTTAATAGCGATCGCTAAATGACAAAAGGTCAAAAAATCGAAGATCACTCAATACACATAAACCAATCAAAGAATAAATGATAAGAAAAAATTATCAATTTTTATCTCAAAAAAAGATATCATTAAAAGTCTCTCAATTATCAGAAAAAATGCTAAGATTTAAGAGATAAATTAAAATCAAAAAAATAAAATAGACATAGTAATAATCTCAACCAAATTGGGAATACTATCAGTAAGGACATCAAACCTGATTATCAAAGAAACATCTCACAAGGAAATAATATGACAGCAATCAAAATTGATGGTGCAGGATATCCCATTAAAGACATTTTTAGCGATCAGTTTTCTTTTAATATTCCTAATTATCAACGTCCCTATGCTTGGACAACAGAAGAAACAGAAAGATTGTTAGATGATCTTCTTGATGCAATGGAAGATGATAAAATTGATATTAGTGAAGTTTCTCCTTATTTTTTGGGTAATATTGTTTTAATCAAACCAATTGATAAACCAGAATCAGAAGTAGTTGATGGACAGCAAAGATTAACAACTCTTACTATTCTTTTTGCTGTTTTAAGAAAATTTCTTCCGACATATCAGCATTCTCTCAATGAGTTCATTTGTCAACCAGAAAATTTATTAACGGGTAATTCTGCACGTCCTCGGTTATACTTAAGAAAACGTGATTGCCAATTTTTTGAAAAACAGATACAAACATCAGAGGAACTCGAAAATGTAGATACTATGACAGTAAAGAATCTTTCTGATCCTGAAAAAAATATTATCGACAATACCCGAATTTTATTACAACGAATTGCTCAAGAATTACCCGAAGAATCTCAAAAAATACGTCTTACACAATTTTTGTTACAGCGATGTTATTTAGTCGCTGTTTCTACCCCTGATTTTGACTCTGCTTATCGTATTTTTTCAGTTCTTAATGATCGCGGTTTAGATTTATCGATTACTGATATTTTAAAAGCCGATATCATTGGAAAAATTTCAAAGCAAAAATTTTCTAGTCCTGAAGAATCTCAAAAAACTGAAAATAAATATACCCAAAAATGGGAAGATTTAGAAGAAGACCTCGGAAGAGATGCTTTTAAAGAACTTTTTTCTCATATTCGCATGATTTATCGTAAGAGTAAGTTAAGTAGAAAAGTGATTGAGGAATTTCGTGAATATGTTTTAACTGAAGTTAATAATCCTTGTAATTTCATTAACTTATTTTTAAAGTCCTGCAATAGATGATTTTTATGGACTTGGAATCGCCCTAATTAAAAGTGTCATTAAACTGGTTAATACAGCAACAACAATCGGAATAATTAAAGATTTAGCACCTTTTAAATCAGCAATATCTGTTGTTAAACTCTTTTGTTCTAACTCAATCTTGTCAACATTTTTATTAATAATTGTTAATTGTTTATCAAGACTTTCTACTTTTTCTTCTAAACGAGCTTGCCCAACTTCCAAATTATTAAGACGCGCATCTATCTTGTCAAGCTTATTATTGATTTGTCCTAAAACTTGACTAAGATCAGTTGTTACTTGTATCGGTGTATTAGACATTATTTATATAGGTTGAATTTCGATAACCTTCTATAGTCATTGTATCTTGATTCTTAAAGATTTCTTACTGTCAACTCTACTTAAAATCCCTAAGATGATACAATGCACATGATTCTAAACAGTATCAGGTAAGACTATCGTGGTTCAACTGTCCGTCTCACCCCCCCAAACTCAAGAAACCGCCCCATTAAAGGACTGGTTACAATCAATCGTACAAAGAATTATAAATGGCGATCGCCTCAACAAAACCGAAGCCTTAAACCTGACCCAAATAGAAGGCAAGGACAACATTTTATTATTATGTGAAGCCGCCGATCAAATTCGTCAAGCCTGTTGCGGTAACGTTGTCGATTTATGTAGCATTATCAACGTTAAATCGGGTAATTGCTCCGAAAATTGCCGTTTTTGTTCCCAATCCGTTCATCATCAAGGTGAAGATTCTCCTATCTATGGCCTAAAATCTTCAGAAGAAATTCTTGCTCAAGCGATCGCAGCAGAAGCAGCCGGGGCCAAACGCTTCTGTTTAGTCAGTCAAGGACGAGGACCAAAATATAGTAGCCCAAAATCAGGGGAATTTGAGCAAATATTAGAAACAGTGCGGCAAATTACGACCCAAACCAATATTAAACCCTGTTGCGCCCTCGGAGAAGTGACTCCCGAACAGGCCAAAGCTTTAAAAGATGCAGGTGTTACCCGTTATAATCATAATTTAGAAGCCTCCGAGAACTTCTACTCAGACATTGTTACCACTCACAGTTGGCGCGATCGCGTTGAAACCATCAAAAACCTCAAATCTGCTGGAATTCAAGCCTGTACGGGCGGAATTATGGGCATGGGAGAAACATGGGAAGATAGGGTGGATCTGGCTTTATCCTTACGGGAATTAGGCGTAGAATCAGTTCCTATTAACCTATTGAACCCCAGACAAGGCACTCCTTTAGGGCATCTTCCTAAATTAGATGTATTTGACGCATTAAAGGCGATCGCCATTTTCCGTTTTATCTTGCCTGAGCAAATTTTACGGTATGCGGGGGGTAGAGAGGCAGTTATGGGAGAATTACAAAGCCTTGGCTTAAAAGCGGGAATTAATGCTATGCTGATTGGACATTACCTCACCACTCTCGGACAACCGCCAGAACAAGATCACGCTATGCTTGAATCTTTAGGACTGCAAGGGGGTGAAGCTCCAATTCCAGGTGAATACAAAACGTAATCGTAAAAACCAAAAATCTCTTATTAACCCTAAAAAATCAGCATCAACGGTGTCTTTTGCCAATGAATTTCTCTGGGCGATAATAGGCTTATTGTTGACTGTTTTCAGCACATTTGTTGAAGCCTTTATCACTAATTTACCTTGGTTTTGGTCAGAACAAGGGATTAATTATCACTCCCTTGGGGTAACTTTCCAAGTGGGCGCAGTGTTATTAACAGGTTGTATGGGGGGAAAAAATGCCGGGTTACTTTCCCAATTTGCCTATGTTTTCTTAGGGTTATTTTGGTTACCTGTTTTTGCTCATGGTGGGGGATTCAATTATTGGCAAGAACCGAGTTTTGGCTATGTTTTAGGCTTTATTCCAGGGGCTGGTTTGTGTGGTTGGATGGCTTTTCGTACAAGGACAAAAATAGAATCTTTAGGGGTGAGTGCGATCGCGGGATTGCTAGTAATTCATATCTGTGGCTTAATTTATTTAGTGGGTATGTCTTATCTGAATCCTAATATTCTCTCTCACAATAGTCTTTTAGAGATGATAAAAAATTATTCTGTTAATCCTTTACCGGGACAGTTTGTTATTGTTTGTATGGTAGCTTTCATGGCTTTTATTCTCCGTCAAGTGTTATTTTATTAAGTAATCCGTTTAAGATGAAAAAATCAGCCCTAAATAACTATTCCGATATTGGGGAAGACTTATGAAAAGAAATCCTTTTTTTTGGCTAGTTGGTATCACGGGACTGGTTCTCGATCAAATTACTAAATATTGGGTAGTAAAATCTTTTGCTAACCTGGGAGATACTTTTCCTTTGTGGCCAGAGGTTTTTCACTTTACTTATGTTATCAATACTGGGGCTGCCTTTAGTTTTTTTAGCGGGGGGGCCGGTTGGTTACGTTGGCTTTCTTTAGGGGTAAGTTTAGGATTAATGGGTTTAGCTTGGTGGGGGGGTAAAATGAATTTACTTGAACAATTAGGCTATGGATTTATTTTAGCAGGTGCTTCGGGCAATGGAATTGATCGGTTTTTATTTGGTTATGTTGTAGATTTTCTAGATTTTCGTTTGATTCATTTTCCTGTTTTTAATTTGGCTGATCTTTGTATCAATATTGGTATTTTATTCTTAATAATAGCAAGTTTTTCTCCTCAATATTCAAGAAAATCATAGGTAAAATTAATGTAGGGTGGGCAATGCCCACCCTACTGCTGTCCCATAGTGCTATTATTAATAAAGCACAATAGGAGCAAAAAAAATGACAAATTATGATTGGATTGTTATTGGGAGTGGAATTACAGGTTCAGCTTTAAGCTATGAATTAATCAAAAAAGGATTAAGTGTATTATTATTAGAAAAAGACCCTAAACCCGACAATGCAACCTCTTATAGTTATGGTGGTTTAGCTTATGCGTCAGGAACGGATAAATTATCCCGTCAACTGTGTCAAGAAGGTATAGAACTTCATCGTCATCTATCCCAAGAATTAGAAGCAGACACAGAATTTCGTGAGGTAGATTTATGTTTAACTATTGCCTCAAAAAATGACCCCAAAACTATTGCTAAAAATTATGATAAATTTGTTATCAAACCTGAAATTTTAACGGTTAAGGAAGCTTGTGAATTAGAACCTCTATTAAATCCTGATGCGATTTCTGGTGTCCTAAAATTACCTAATGGTCATATTAACCCATCAAAAACAAATCAGGCCTATCAGCAAGCATTTCTCAGATTAGGAGGGGACATAAAATTTGAATGTGTGAATACATTTATTCAACAAGAAAATGAAATTCAAGGAGTTGTTACTTCTCAAAATCAATATTATGCTAAAAATACAGTGATTTGTGCAGGTGGATTGAGTTGTTTGTTATTAAAAGAACTGGGAATTAATCTTAATCTTTACTTTACTCATGCTCAATTAATTATGACACCACCTGTTGATTTTAAATTAAGTACAATGGTAATGCCAGGTGATTTACAACGGTTAAATTTAGAAGAAAAAGCTACTAATACTGATATGATTACATCCTGGAATAACCAGAGTTCTGAATTAATTGCTGATGTAATAGACCCAGGTATAATTCAATTTCTTAATGGGAGTTTATGTTTAGGACAAATTAGTCAAATTATTACCAATCCTCACACTAAAAGTAATTCAATAGAAAGTGAAAATAGAATTAGACAAGAAGTCTGTAAAATCATACCAGCGTTAGAAAATATATCTGGAACTTGGCATAATTGTTTAGTCGCTTTTACCCCAAATGCTGATTTTTTAGTGGGACAAATTAACGAATTAATGGGACTTTATGTCTTTTCAGGTTTCACCCATACCTTTGTAATTGCTCCCCCATTAGCTAGACATTTTGTAAGTTGGGTAACAGGAGAAACTAACATATCTGCGTTAGGAATTAATGAACATATTTTGCATATTAAGTAATATAAAGTTTTGATAAGCTTTGAAAATTACTAATTGTTACTAATTATTCTTGATTGCATTAACTCTTGAAATCTCTTAACAAATTTCTATGCTAGTTTTAGGGAGTGCCAAACGTAATTTGTTAAGGTGAAACGTCATGGAATTTTTGCACAAATTAGGAATAACAACTATTACAACTACCTTAAGTTTAACGGTTATTAATGGCTTTATCCCGTCTCCAGTGCAAGCAATAAGCCTCATTAATTTTGATGCTACTTTAAATACTGGCGTAAATACTGGCCAAAAGTTTAACGGTTCTTTCACTTATGATGAAACTCAAGTTAATTCCTCTGGACTTTCTACATTATTTCCAAATAATGGTCTTTTAAGTGCGAATTTCTCCTATATTGGTACAAATTATACAGAAGTTAATGATAGTAATTTCTCAAATGGGCCAACTGCTACTTTTGTCAATGGAGATTTTACAGCATTTGAATTTCTTGTAGATGGAGTTTTTCTAATTGATACAGATACTTTTAACGACTTAGTAACTAATGATACGGGAACTGTTGTTTATTCTAGTCCGAAAGTTGTTACTGTTCCTGAAAAAACGGTTAACCCTTTGTTACTGATGAGTTTTCTCGGACTAGGAGGGCTAATTAAAAAGAGTTCCTCTGTTTAAATTGGCAATCTTTCGTAACCATAACCAACCCAAAGAACAACCTATCAAATAATGGGGAAAATCCCACCAGGAGAAGGTTGTTCCTAAGAGTAATTTACCGATTAAATAAGAACGAACTAATTCTAAGATGGGAGGATGCCAAAGTTGTAATATTTCCAAAATGCAGGTAATGATGAATACATAAATAGGAATTAATTTGAGATATTTTTGGTTTTTAAAAAAATAAAAAGCAAATAAACACCAAAAAATCTCATACCAAATTCCAGCAGAATAATTATTAACCCATTCCTGTGCTAATCCTTGATAAAATTTAGAAAATAAGCCCAAGGGAATGACAATTAAGATTGACACAGAGATTAAAAACTCTTTTTGTTTCCAAAAAATCATTGAAGTCTGCCCAAAATTATTAATAAAAAAGCCCCATTAATACATGGGGCTAAGTCAAAAGCTTGGAAAAATCAACTAAAAAGAGTGAATTATGAACCCTTCTTAGGCAATAATTAGAGAGCGTTACCGCGAGGTAGAACTTCTTCAGGGAAGATAAAGTTTTGATGGGGTTGGTCTTGAGGAGCCATCCAAGCTCGTAGACCTTCGTTCAACAGAATATTTTTGGTGTAGAATGTCTCAAATTCAGGGTCTTCAGCAGCCCGTAATTCTTGAGAAACAAAGTCATAAGCCCGTAGGTTTAAAGCTAAGCCTACAATACCAATGGAACTCATCCACAGACCCGTTACAGGGACAAATAACATGAAGAAGTGTAACCAACGTTTGTTGGAGAAAGCAATACCGAAAATCTGTGACCAGAAACGGTTAGCTGTCACCATTGAGTAGGTTTCTTCTGCTTGGGTGGGTTCAAACGCGCGGAAAGTGTTCGCTTGATCACTGTCTTCAAACAGGGTATTTTCTACTGTAGCACCATGAATAGCACATAGTAGCGCACCACCGAGAACACCCGCTACTCCCATCATGTGGAAGGGGTTGAGTGTCCAGTTGTGGAAACCTTGTAAAAAGAGGATGAAACGGAAAATTCCTGCTACTCCGAAACTAGGAGCAAAGAACCAGCTAGATTGTCCCAAGGGGTACATCAGAAATACACTGACAAAAACCGCAATAGGAGCAGAAAAAGCGATGGCGTTGTAAGGACGAATACCCACTAGACGGGAAATTTCAAACTGACGTAGCATAAAGCCAATCAGAGCGAAAGCACCGTGAAGGGCGGTAAATGTCCATAAACCACCGATTTGACACCAACGGGTAAATACACCTTGAGCTTCAGGGCCCCAAAGGAATAAGATGGAGTGTCCGAAGGCGTTGGCTGGGGAAGATACCGCAACGGTCAGGAAGTTACAACCTTCGAGGTAAGAACTAGCCAATCCGTGAGTGTACCAAGAGCTAACAAAGGTAGTTCCGGTTAACCAGCCACCTAAAGCCAAATAGGCACAGGGGAATAGCAGTAAACCAGACCAACCAACGAATACAAAACGATCGCGCTTAAGCCAGTCATCGAGGATATCAAACCATCCTCTTTCTGGGGCGCGTCCGACTGCAATGGTCATCGCGCAAATCTCCGAATAATTATAAGGACAGGGTTTAAGAGTTCTCTAACTTGAGCTAAAATATTCCAACTTCAGATTATGAAGTAGAACATTAGACCAAATGTGAGAATTCTTTACGTTTCTTAACTTATACTATCTTAATGTAAACTGTCAGAGTTTTCCACCCCAATTCTTAATAAATTCTAAAGATTGACTGAAAGCGGTTAACTGTAGGGGATTTGGGGAATTCTGACCGATAATCAAAATAGAGCCATTTACTTGTAGGATTCATGATTAGCATTGATTTAACGTTGAAGTATACCCCTATTCCTATTTCCGTCCAACGTAAAGAAACTGAGGATGCAGAAGCCTTGTATCAACGCATTATAGGGGTCATGGGTTCTCCCACACCCCAACTGGTAGAATTGACTTGTGAGAAGCAACTTGAGAAAAAAGTGGCTGTGATGAGTGATCAAATTAGTGCGGTGATTTTGTCTCAGAAAGATGGGTCGACAGCCGCAGGAAGAGTTCCAGGGTTCTTTGCTTTGGCAGACTCGGAAAAGTAATACCAATTCTGGAAAATCCGACTACAGATGCTTATGGTGTAGGGGTCAACGGCCGTTGACCCCGATAAAGATGTGTAAGTAGGTGGTCATAATTAAAGTCACAATAGAAAAGGGTTCTCCCGTACCTGTGGTGATAAGTAAAAGCTTATAATTTGTAGGGTGGGTTAGACGCGGCTATGATTTTGATGAAAAACCCATAACTTTTAAGGCGCGTCGTAACCCACCATCTTAAGTGTTGTAGCTGATTATACATTTTATACCAAGATGTCGGGAAAGCCCAGAAAAGTTCGTAGTGATGGCTTTAGCCACTAAGAAGGAGAGGTTTTAAACCCAATTAATTATCAATTATCCATTGTCAATTATCCATTGATTGCTGGTTTTTTTAATGGCACTACATTAGCTTCATTACTTTCTCTAGCGACTCGAATTAATAAGGCAGCTAATATTAAACTAGCTAGGGTAGAACTGCCCCCATAACTAAATAAAGGAAAAGGTAAACCTGTTGTCGGTAAAGCCCCTGTAGCTACCCCAATATTTAATAAAGATTGTCCTACCATAACCACCATAACACCAACAGCTATTAATCGTTTAATTCTATGAGTACAATTCATAGCAACTCGCAGGGCAAAAGTTGCATAAGTGAGTAATAATAACAACAAAGCTAGACTACCAACAAAGCCAAATTCTTCAGCGAAAACTGAGAAAATAAAATCAGTATATTGAATAGGTAAATAAAAGAGTTTTTGTTGAGACATCCCATATCCTACTCCAAAAGTTTGCCCTGAACCTACGGCCATCAAACTTTGTACTAATTGATAACCATTCCCTAAAGGATCGGCCCAAGGGTCAAGAAAAGCCGTGATCCTTTTGCGTTGATATTCTCGTAAACTAATACTAAGAACGGCGATTAAAGTTCCTCCTAAAGCGGTTGAAGTTAAATACATTCCAGGGAGTCCTGATGCTAAAGCAATAAGCCAAAGAGTGATACCACATAAAGCAGTGGTACTTAAATTAGGTTGTAATAAAATTCCGGCTAAGATTAGACCAAAAATGCCTATCCATTGTAATCGCGTGGCCCAAGAAATTCGATCCCATTGTCCAAAAATTCGCGCACCTTGGAGTACCAGAAAAGGTTTCATTAATTCTGATGGTTGAATCAAAATAGGCCCTAATTTAATCCAACGAGTTGCACCGTAAACTTCATGGCCTAAACCTGGGACTAAAGTGGAGAGAATTAATCCTAATATTAAAAAAATACACCAAGGAGCGAGATTAACCAAATATTGTAAAGGTAATCGTACGATAAAATTAAAGCCAATTAAACCGACCCAAGTCCAAATTCCTTGTCGAATAACATAATACCATCCATTTCCTGTTTCAGCTTGAGCGACTGCATAAGAAGCCGAAAATAAGGCAATGAAACCGATAGATAGCCATAGCAAAGTAAGCCAACGTAAAAAGCGCGCTTCTGCTGACCAATGTTGAACATCAGGATCGAAAATGGGAACTAGGTACTGAAGTTTGCTAGGTTTTGAACTTTTAAATTTATCCATAGGATACTATTAAGTGTGATCACCTTTAATATTTAGGCTAAAATGTACAACTTAAAGGCAATAACAGACATCTAGACTCTCATCTATCAAGAAAAGTTCCACTAACTATGGTTCTACAGAACCTAGTATGTAAAACTATAGCCATACAAAATAAGGTTAGGACACATAGACTTGGGTGAAAGGGAACGCCGGAACAGAAAAATGTCCTCATATTAATGCGTAGGGCGATATTAAAAATTATGAGCTTAAACCCTAAAGGGTTAAGCTATAAAAACAAAACCCGCCTACGCGGGTTTAATTTAGCCTGCCTTGAGGAGGCTTCGTTCCTATAGTATCAGACATAAGGTCTGTCTATAAACGTTAATTTAACATAACTTGTTCGGTAGAATCCTAACTATTAACTATCTCGAATAATCAGACTTTCTAAAGATATTTGTAAATCCTGAGTTAAATTAGCAACAGCTTGGCGACGACTTGTTTTATAATCATCAAATCGTTCAGAAATAGAAAGGGGATTTCCTATTGTTATTTGCACTGTTTGTTGACCAAATTGGGGACGAAAGAAAGCATTTCCTCCTTCAATTCTAGTCACTAAATCCCACAAAAGCAAGGTAGTTTCAGCGAACCTTTCTACCGTAGGTTTATCTTTAACATAATATCCGGTTACTGAGACAAAAGATTCCACAATTCGCATATGCCACATTCGTAAACTTGCTTCTTCTGCTAAGCGATCGCCTAATCCTTTTTCAACGGCTGATAATTGATCTATTTGTTTAAAATCTTCCCGATAAATATAGTCCCATCCCGCTTGTTCTAAACGACGACAACGATCAATAACCGTGCCTTTAGGTTGAAGATTAAAATAGTTTTCTGCTACTTGTAAGGCAATATTTAATAAATTTGGCAATCTTTCTGATAACTCTTGTTTACTTGTATCTGGGATAGTTTGATGATAGAATTGACGATAAAAATTTTCCATTATTGTCAATAAATGTTCTCCTAAATGATAAAGTCGATCATAGATATTTTTTTGTTCTATTTCCTGAGTTTTAATTGTTGAAATTCCACTATCAATTTCTAATTCTGTCAGAAGTTGTTGAATTTCGTTCCAAGGGGGAGTAACATAATGATATTGAATGCCAATAGGGACAATAAAAACGGTTTCATTACGATTAGCTTTTCGTAAATCTTCGACACACCAAAAGCCTAATTGAGCTAGTCCAGGTTCCAGGGGACTAACAATTTCATTATGTCCATTAGTTGCCCCTTCTGGTGCAGCGGCCAGAGGAAATTTACTATTAAGAAAAATATCTCTTGCTGAACGTAATCCTACAAGATCAAGTTTACCTCGTTGAATGGAAGTTCCTCCCAGGCGAGAATAGAGCCATCCTATCGTAGAACCCGCCCACAAAGGAATACCTCGATCATACATAAAATGAGCATGAATTGGATACTTTAGAGGGATATTTTTTGTTTGTGTAAAGTTAGGAAGAAGCTTCCATAAAAGATATCCCATACAATAAGGATCATTGACATTAGGATGACGAAAAGCCATTAAAAAGCGAATTTTTTCTTGCTGAAAATATTGATAAAGATTAGCTAAGATTTCTAGATTATCAGCTTGAATTTGGGTAATATTTGTTTGCCAATTTAACCAAAAAGGTAACAGCGTTTGACACCCTTTTAATACCCAAGGATTTAAGGAAGGGACAATAAATTCTAAGGGAGGTTGAGCGCGAGTTAACAATTTAGTCATTATTTCTCCACATTTCTTGATGTCTCAATAGACGTTTGTGTATTTTTTTAGTCATAATAGAAGATAAGGGGGGAATTTTCCCTCAGTCTATTCTTTAAGTATTGTAAACCGAAAGATTATGCAAACACTGGATCAACAGCCTGGAACACCTGAAGCGATGGACTTACAGAAACACGGTTTACCCGTAACCATTATTACAGGGTTTCTCGGTAGTGGCAAGACAACCCTACTGAATCATATCCTAACCAACCAACAAGGAATAAAAACGGCGGTTCTCGTCAATGAATTTGGAGAAATTGGCATTGATAATGAACTGATTGTCACCACTGATGATAACATGGTGGAGTTAAATAATGGTTGCATTTGTTGTACCATTAATGAAGATTTAGTGCAAGCTGTTTACAAGGTTCTCGAACGTGGTGATAAGATAGATTATTTAGTAGTTGAAACCACAGGATTAGCTGATCCTTTGCCAGTTGCGCTTACTTTCTTGGGAACTGAATTAAGAGATATGACACGGTTAGATTCCATTATTACGATGGTAGACTGTGCTAATTTTAGTCTTGATTTATTCAATTCTCAAGCTGCTCATAGTCAAATTGCTTATGGTGATATTATCATTCTTAATAAGACTGATTTGGTGGATGAAGCAGATGTTGATGCTTTAGAAATTCGCATTCGAGATATTAAGGAAGGATCGAGAATTATCCGCACTCAAAAATCTCAAGTTCCTTTACCTTTAATTCTTAGTGTTGGTTTATTTGAGTCAGATCAATATTTTAAAGTTGAAGAAGAAACAAAACACGATCATCATGAACATGAACATCATCATCACGATCATGAACATCATCACCACGAACATGAACATGAACATCATGACCATTCTAATCACTTAGAAAATGATGGTTTTACTTCTCTTTCTTTTGAGAGTGATAAACCTTTTTCTATTCGTAAGTTTCAGTATTTTCTAGACAATCAATTGCCAGCAAATGTATTTCGTGCTAAAGGAATTTTATGGTTTGATGAAAGTCCTAAACGTCATATATTTCACTTGAGTGGAAAACGATTTACCTTAGAAGATGATGAATGGAAATGGAAGCTG